>JANQLN010000139.1 GCA_028280575.1 Clostridia bacterium | reverse complement strand
GATTTTCTTAATGGAGCATACTAAATTTAGTAGTATGAATAATAAGCATATACAACATTTAGTATGCTCCTTACTTGAAATTGATTAAGGCGCAAATTGTTTAAGTATTATAATTAATTGCAAAACCATGAAGTAATAATAGCACGAAAGTTTAAAACATGCAAAAATTAACATCCTCAAATTGCGCCTGTATCAATTTTTATGTAAAAAGCACTTCAATTAATCTGGATGGTTCTAATCTGTAACATGAACCCTGTCCTTCATAAAATCCGTGCTTTTCAATCATATGTATGTTTAAATCGGACCATGTAAGGGTTAATCCGCCGTTAATAGTGGTTACGGTTGTATTTGCTTTGCCGGCCCTGTAATTATCTCCAAAAGGGCAGGGTATGCTTCCCTTATGTTCATCTGCCGAAACCAAAAAAGCACCGTCAACCTCTACAGTGCTGCCCAGGCCTTCTTTCGCTTTTTCCGTAAGGTATTTCATTTTATCGGAAATGTCCTTATTTGTAAGATTGGCGCTAGCTAATGCAATTGCATCATCAAAAATAATGTCTGCAAGCTTCCTGGTGTCATGCCCCAAAAAGCCGTCTTTTGTCAAAACACCCGGTCCCATTCTATTTTGAATTTCATCTGATAAAGGTCCCTGCTTCATAGTAATTCCTCCCTCCCCGGAAATCCCTGTATGTGTATTATAATAAAATTTTTAGATGCGGCACCAAATTATGGACTCCCAGGAGCCTGTGACAGGCTCCTGATATTTTAAAATTTATCATAAAATATATTTTCTTCTCTCATTCCCTTCCTCTTTAAAAGTTCAATACCTGCATTAATCATACCCGGACTTCCGCACAAATAAGCCTGCCTTTCAATGTCATCATTTAAATACCTTTCCACCGCTTCTGTTACAAGCCCCTTTTCTCCATGCCAGCTCCCCTGAGGCCTGCTTACGGCAGGGATGAATGTGAAATTCGGGCTTTCAGCCTGGAGCTTTTTAAAAAAATCCATATGGAAAATATCCTTTTCGGTAACAGCTCCAAAGAAAAATACCATTTTCCTCCTGCTTCCCTTCTCAAGCTCGTCCGCAACCATTGATTTTACAGGCGCAAGGCCAGAGCCACCGGCAATAAATATAATTTCCTCGTCCCCATCCCTTATATAGAAATCACCATATGGGCCGCTAAGTGTTACCTTATCTCCCTCCCTTAGATGCTCATGCATGAATGTTGTGCATAACCCGTCAGGTACAAGCTTCACTATAAGCTCTATAGTCTGCCTTTCAAAAGGCGCCGAAGATATGGAATAAGCCCTTGATACACTTTCCCTTACTTTTCCATAAGGCTTGGAATCTATCTGGACATATTGTCCTGCTTTAAAAATGATATTTTCCGGGTCATTAAGCTTAAATACAAAGCTTTTGATATCATGGGTCAAATCTTCAATCTCACTTACTACGGCTGTATATTGCTTAATATTAAATAGCTCCTCAGGAATATAAACGGACAAATCATTTTTAACCTTGATCTGGCAGGAAAGCCTTATTCCGTCTTTTTTCTCCTCCCCGGTAAGGTATGGCTCTTCAGTCGGGAGCACGGGTTTTTCGCCTTCCAGGATTTTTACCTTGCAGTATCCGCAGGTCGCCTTGCCGCCGCATGCGGAGGGAATAAATATCTTTTCCTCCGACAGGCTTGATAGAAGGCTGTCTCCCCCTTCAACCACAATCTCCCTATCATCATTTATTTTAATAGTGCATCTGCCGTAATTATTGAGGTATTTTTCAGCTATGACTATTATTAAAGCCAGCCCGGCTGAAATACCCGATATACTTAATACTGTTATCAATATGTCCATTCAATCACCTTACTGTATTTGAAATATGCCTGAAAAACCTATAAAAGCCATTGCAATTATACCGGTAATTATAAATGTAATCCCCGGTCCTTCAAGTCCTTTCGGAAGCTTGCTTTTTGCCATTTTTTCCTTTATTGCGGCCAATGCGGAAATTGCCAGCCAGAATCCCAGGCCGCTTCCCAGCCCGAAAAAAAGTGCCTGGATAAAGTCATATTCCCTTATAACCATGAAAAGGCTTATCCCCAGTATTGCACAATTTACGGTTATAAGAGGAAGAAATATACCCAGCTTGATATAAAGGCCTTCAAAATATCTGTCCATAACCATTTCAATGACCTGGACCGATGCCGCTATAACCAGTATAAATACTATATACCTTAAATACTCCAATCCTAAAGGTATAATAATAAATTTATATACCGCAAAGTTCATAACAGTGGTCACAGCCATTACGAATGTAACAGCCTTGCCAAGGCCGGACGCCGTTTTGTATTCGTTGGAAACCGATATATATGAGCACATACCCAAAAAATTGGCCAGGACCATATTGCTTGTAAGAATCGATGCGAAAAATATAACCAGGGGATTGATATAAATACTTTCACCCATTTAAAGCCCTCCCTCCTGCCGTATTCCTGGCAGTATTTTCAAGTTTTTTATTAACACGGGCCTGGATATTTGCACCTGCCCAAATCATTATCGCAATAACAAAGAATGCTCCCGGCGGCATAACCATTATTGTCCAATTCTCCCATCCTGAAATATTCAGGCTCAGGCCAAATACGGTCCCAAATCCTAAAAGCTCCCTCACAAAGGCTATAATAAGTAATATCAAAGCATATCCGATTCCTGCAAATATGCCGTCCAGCATTGAAACAAAAGGCTTATTTTTGAGGGCAAAAGCTTCAGCTCTTCCCATAATTATACAATTGGTAATTATAAGGCCTACATAAGGGCCTAAAGCTTTGCTTATTTCAGGATATTGGGCCTTAATAAAAATATCTACAATAATTACATAGGAAGCAATTATCAAAGTCATCACCATCATTCTTATCCTTGAGGGTATAAAATTCCTAAGTGCCGATATTGTAAGGCTTGAAAATGCAAGGACAAATATCACTCCAACTCCCATAACCAGTGTATTAGCCATAAGGTTTGTAACAGCCAGGCTTGAGCATATGCCAAGTATTTGCCTTATAACCGGATTTTCCTTCCATAGGTTGTGCCTGACAACCCGCTTTATCTCTCCTGCCATATCCCATCCTCCGTAAAAATATCATTCAAAACACTGTTAATCAGCTTCATAACAGACCTTGAGGTACTGGTTGCCCCGGTAATTGTATCAATACCGCTTTCCTCGTAATCAAGGCTTTTCCCCTTTTTGATTTCAATACTGCTAAACTGCCTTTTAAACCATTCTTCATCTATCCTGGCACCAAGTCCCGGCGTCTCATTATGCTCCGTAAATGTAACACCCGTAAGCCTGCCGAGACCGACCTCAACTCCAATATATCCGCTAATGGTACCCCATAATCCCGCACCTGAAAATTGTATTATATAAGCTTCCGGCTTTTTATCATGATCGATTTTCACATGTATTTTTCTTCCGTTAATGTTCTCCTCAACGATATTTTTATTGAATACCTCTTCCAAATTATCCTCCTGAACTTCTACTCCTGCAACAAACAGAATTTCCTTTCTTTCCCTTTCTTCCAGGTTTTTGTTTATAAAGGGCTTGAAATAGGAATTTGAAAAAGCAAGGATTGCAGCAAAAGCAGCACTTATCAGTGTAATAAAAATAATTGTATATACAGCGCCCTTGCCTTTCATGCCTTTTGCCCCCTTCCTTGCAGAAATACTTTAGCCTTCATGTCAATAAGCGGGGCAAATGTATTTATTATAAGTATTGCAAACATCACTCCCTCGGTAAAAAGCGAAAATTCTCTTAAAACCACCGTCAAAGCACCGATAAGAACTCCGTAAACAATTTTTGAAATATCTTTCACAGGAGCCGTGACAGGGTCCGTTGCCATAAATACCGCAGCAAATAAAAAACCGCCTGTTAATACCGCATATATGGGCCCTGTTTGGGCAGCACCAGTTAAATACAGTACTGTGGATAAGATAAGAAATGAAAAAATCGTACTTGCCATTATCTTCCATGACCCTGTTTTAGTCAAAACCAGATAGACAGCCGCCAATAAAATCAAAGCAGCACTTGTTTCACCAATTGAGCCTGAAATGAATCCTGTAAAAATATCTGTTAAATTGGTATTTTCAATATTGGAGCTTAAAGGTGTTGCAGAAGTAACAATGTCGGCTGCTGAATATTTAAGCAGGCCGCCGGGGAAATTGACATATGGAAAAACCCAATTGACAGTCATAAAGCTCGGGAAAGATATATATAGAAAGCACCTTCCTACCAGGGCAGGATTAAAAATATTCCTGCCAAAGCCTCCGAATACACCTTTTCCAAACAGTATTCCAAAGACTATGCCTAGTACGGCACCCCAATATGGAACCCCCGGCGGAAGAGTCAGTGTAAACAGGAAGCATGTAACAAAAACTGCCTCGGACACTCTGGCTTTATCCCTGTTTATATAATACATTATCAAATACTCCGTAAGAGCTCCTGCAAAAGTTACCACTGCCAGCAGTATAAGCACCTTGAGTCCAAAAAGATAAGTAGAAAATAAAACTATAGGCAAAAGTGCCGGCAAGACCCTCCTCATGTTTTTCTGCCGCATAAATGAAATCCTCAAATGCATACCCCCATTCCTCCGGAAAACCTCATATTCTATACAATATGCTTTTGCAAGAATTAAACACATTCCATATAGAATATATTTATCTCATTTTAGCGCCTTCAAAACATGAAATTTATAGAAAAAGCTTTGGCCTTATCCAATTATATCCTTCAAATAAGCAGAGAAATCCTCCTTTAAATCTTGTCTTTTAAGGGCAAATTCTACCGTTGCCTGCAGAAAACCCAGCTTATTTCCAACATCATAACGTTTGCCGATAAAATCATATGCATAAATTGCCTCCGAGCCTGCCAATTTTTTCAAAGCATCCGTAAGCTGGATTTCGCCGCCTTTACCGGGTTGTATGTCAATTAAAAACTCAAATATCCTGGGATTGATGATATACCTTCCCAAAATTGCAATATCGGACGGCGAGGTCCCGGGTTCGGGTTTTTCTACCATGTCCTGTACCTTATATACCCTGGAATCAATGTGCTTGCAGTCAACTATGCCATATTTTGAAACGTCTTCATGAGGTACATGCTGAACGCCAAGGACAGTTGTCCTGTATTCATCATAAATTTCAATCAGCTGCTTAAGGCATGGAATCTTTGAATCTACAATATCATCACCTAAAAGTACGGCAAAGGGCTCATTGTTAATAAAGGATTTTGCACACAGTATGGCATGTCCCAGTCCTTTTGGCTCTTTTTGACGGATATAATGGATGTTGACCAGGTTGGAAATATCTTTTACCAGGCTCAGCAGTTCATTTTTGCCGCTCCTGTTGAGCATATCCTCCAATTCATATGATTTATCAAAATGGTCTTCTATTGCCCTTTTTCCCCTGCCTGTCACTATCATGATGTCCTCAATACCTGACTCAATAGCTTCTTCAACAATATATTGAATTGTTGGCTTATCAACTATAGGCAGCATTTCCTTAGGCTGCGCTTTGGTGGCCGGTAAAAACCTGGTTCCCATTCCGGCAGCCGGTATAATAGCCTTCCTAACTCTCAATATAAACACCCCTGTTTTTAGAGATAACAAAGACCTGAAGCGGATGTATAAGCTTTATCCTTGCTCCGGTTCCCTGTTTACTGCACATTTAAAACCGTTTCATTATTTACTCTAACCATTTTATCAAAAAAATAAAATAAGTAATAGTAATTTTTTTATGCATAAATACACCAGTATGAGCATATTAATAGTATGTTGTGATAAAATTATATGTAACGTTACGATTTTTATACAATATGACTTGCAGAATCTGTATTTAGGATCAATATTGCAAGAATGAAATATGGATATTTCTTAGGAAATACATTAAGGAGCCAGGAACATATGAACCGCAGGGAAAAAACTTTGACAACACAGCTTAATGATTATGATAAAAAGGTATTGGATTACTACAAAAAAATATATACAAACTATATTGAAAGCAGCATGAACGAGTCCCATAATTTTACTTTGAAGAGGGACAATCGTACCTGATGTGACATTTGTACAAAATGCTAATTTATATAGTGTTTTTTTTGTTATTGTTACTTATACCAAATTTTCATATTATGTGTTATACTCTATTCATTATTAAAAAAGTAAGTTATGCAAGCATCATAATTCAATGCAATATGACTTTTTTATATATTTTCAAAAGCCATTTTGTAAGAGTTAAAGATGTTTCATATAGAACAAAATTTTTTCATTTTTGTTCCTCCTTTTAATATAGATTGATTAAGTTATTTGATTTTAAATTAAGACGGCACTTGTTAATTAGGAATAATATTTAATTCATATCCAAGTGCTTTTTTTCTGCCCAAAAATAACAGTTGATTAAAGAAGATTAAACAATTATATATTTAGCTGTAAAAAGAGCACCTTCAGATTGACATTTAACATTACATCTACTAGTACCTTGCGTCATTTAATGGTTACAACCTCTTGTTTTAATTTTTTGCGAACTCTTGCTATGTATTATCTTCAACTACATCAAATTTTTCAAGAAAGCTTTTAACTATATGAGGTTTAAGGTGACAGGATGTGCCATCACTCAATAACAGGCCAATAATCTTCAAAAACTCTTCCTTGTCAATTAAATTTACTGCAAATGCACACCCTATAACACCAAGAGTACCTATATATTTTACGTTAAGCTCTTCACATGCTTTTCTGACCAAGCCATCATTACTTGTACAATAATAATCAAACTGTTTTGAAATGGATACAACCAATTTATCGCATTCAGAAAGCCTTCTAAACCTTTTATTTTTTGTTAATACAGCATAAGCATCATATGCTTCTTCTGTCTCCATATTATAAAGTTCATATTGATATTTATCCAATATTTCTATTATGTTTTCCTCTATCTCCCTATCATGTATCAGTTTGGGAATACCAACCTTACTGAACACCTTAAACAGCATTTCAATCTTATCCAATTCATAAAAATCAATTAATACATTATTATCAACGATGACAGAAGCTTTATAATATTGTTTCAATCTCGTCATTAATCCTACCCCACTCTTTAACCAGCTTTCTAGTATCTCGAATTTCTAATTCCAAAAATTCTGCTATTTTATTAATGCTTATTTCATCTTCATCATAAAGTTTCATAATCTCTACAATTAACTTTTCATTCTTTTTTTCAAAGCTCATGTGGTTTAAAGGTTCTGGTTCAGTCTTTGCCCATCCGTTGTTATGAACTCTTTTCCAAAATCCCTGATATGCTTCATTAGAAATTAACCCATATTTATGAAGGCTTAAATACAATGCTTGGATGCTTACCTTAAAATGCTTTTTCATCTCATATGGCGAGATTTTGCCTTCTCTTTCCTTAATGTATTCTTTAACCATATCTTTGGGAAGAAGAAAATATCCAGCAAATGCATCAGCTACTTTTTCTTTTGCATTACCTCTTGTTTTTTCATAAAGCGGATTATATTTGGGGTCCATATATTCATTCCGGTTAAACAGCAAGTGTCCAAGTTCATGAACTAACGAAAATATTTGTCTTTCTTCCGGTATTACTTTATTATTGTTAACAAATATAAAACTCCCATGCTCTTTGGCAAATGAAGACGCACCAAACAAAGTGCTATTTTTAAGTTCAAAAGATAAAACATGTATTCCAACTTTTGATATTACATTATAGTAATTGTCCGGAATCCTATTCTCAATTCCCAATAATCTTCTCTGCTCTTTTGCAATCTTCTCAATAGCATTCTCGTCCTCATTTGACAATTGAGGCCCGTCTACCTTAATTGTATAGGACTGCGGAATATATACAACGCTATCACTATCAATAATATCAGTATATTCTTCAATTTTTCTTAACATATAATTATAGTCATACTGCTCCAGGTTTTTCTTGGGCTTATCCGCTCTAAACATCAGTGAAAGCTCTTCATGCTTTTCATGAAAAAAATAATCAAAACTTTTATTGAAATAATCAGCTATTATATATAATCTCTCACTGTCAATCGCCTGTTCACCATTTATATATTTTGACATAGTGGGATGAGTTACATTAATTACCTCAGCCAACCTTCTAACAGAAATATTGGACTCATTCATTAATTCTCTTATATTATTTCCAATAATTTTAATCACGCTCATCTTCTACACCTCCATATTTATATTACCACTTAAATATTATTATTTCAAGTTATTTGGTAAAATATTTTACCATTTATTAAGAAATATGAAGGTATTCTTTAGAAAAAAGTGGCTAACGCCACATCTCCTTTCAGTGGAAAAAGCTAAATTTTGTGCTATAATTTTTTATATGATAGTATCAGTAAAAGATAAAAAGAGTAATACTAATATTTAATTCATATCCAAGTGCTTTTTTTCTGCCCAAAAATAACAGTTGATTAAAGAAGCTTAATAAAGTATAATGTGTAAAGTAACTTAAAGTTAAAGTTTGGTTGTGCTAGGTGGGGAGCTAGCGGCGCCCTGTCACCCGCAATCCGCTACAGCGGGACTGAATTCCTGTTGGAGGCTTTATCATTGTAGGGTCTGCCGTATGCAAGTAGTGATGAAAGCCGGGTCTTACGCAACAAAAACCCGTGAACCCCGTCAGGTCCGGAAGGAAGCAGCGGTAAGCGAGCCCTTTTGTGTGCCGTAAGGCAGCCTGGTTTGAGCCGGCTGCATGCGTTACGTCTGTAGTGCTAAGTCAAAAACAGGTGCACAGCCTTTAGTTTTATGAAAATTTTGTCTTTTTCTATTCATTTTATTCTGATATAATGATAATAGCTTTCGTCAAGTAATAATATAGGTGGTTAATATGTCATATATAGCTTTATATAGAAAATACAGGCCCCAGGTGTTTGATGATATTGTCGAACAGCAGCATGTTATAAATATACTTAAAAACAGCGTCAGGAAAGACAGGATCGCTCATGCATATTTGTTTTGCGGCACAAGAGGAACAGGAAAAACAACTATGGCACAGCTTTTTGCCCGTGCCATAAACTGCCTGGAGCCAAATGACGGCAATCCCTGCAACAAGTGTGAAATTTGCACCGGCATTCAATCGGGAAGAATCCTGGATGTCATGGAAATTGACGCCGCTTCCAACAACAGCGTCGACAATATAAGAGAAATAAGGGAAGAAGTTATCTATTCCCCTTCACAGGCAAAATTCAAGGTATACATAATAGATGAAGTACATATGCTTTCAACGGGTGCCTTTAATGCACTGCTCAAAACGCTTGAGGAGCCTCCTCCCCACGTAGTTTTTATTCTTGCAACCACCGAACCCAACAGGCTTCCTGCAACCATACTGTCAAGATGCCAAAGATATGATTTCAGAAGGATATCTGCTGCGGGAATAATTAAAAGAATGGAGAAAATAACACAGGATATAGGATTGGAAATTGACAAAAAAGCTTTAAAGCTCATATCAACGATGGCAGACGGAGCAATGCGTGATGCTTTGAGTATAATGGACCAGTGCACAACCTCGGGAAAAGACAGCATAACATATGATGATGTAATTTCAATATCAGGAATATCAGATTATGAATTTATAGCTCAAATTGTTGAAGCCATAGCACAAAGGGAAATAGTAAAAATTCTGGAGCTGGTGGAAAAGCTCGTAATGGATGGCAAGGATATGAAGCATTTCCTGTCAGAGCTCATTCATTATTACCGCAACCTGCTCATTGTAAAACTGGTTGCTGAGCCGGAAAAAATAGTAGATCTTTCAGAGGGTGCTTTTAAAGATATGAAAAAATTGTGCACTCTGGTAAATGTGGATGGCATAACATTTAATATAAGGCAGCTTTCTGCCCTTGAGGGAGAATTGAAATGGACAACCCAGCCCAGAATACTGCTGGAGGTTGCCCTAATAGCCTTATGTGAAAACATAGCTTCCTCCGGGCAAAATACACTTGAAGAGCGAATTTTTGCACTCGAAAAAAAAATAGCCAGTCAACCTGTAACAGCTTCGGAAGCATCTTCAAAACAAACTGCTGCTGCTAATGATAACAGCACGAAAAAAGCTGCTGCAAATAATAATCATAAAAGTAAGGCTATAGACAAAAAGGCTATAGACAAAATAGAAGTATCCGATAAAACATTGGATAAATGGGATAATGTTTTGACCGCTCTTAAAGAGGATGGTAAAATGGTTTTATTCTCGAATCTTGCGGGCACACAATGCAGGGTGATGAATGAAAATAATATGGCAATTGTTTTTGAAGGCAAAGGCGGTATAGCCAAAATGATTGCATCTAAAGCAGATAACCAAAAGCTGCTGGCTGAATATATTTCCAGGATAATGGAACGGGAAATAAAGCTTCATTTTTACGGCTCTGATCAAATCAGCAGCAAAGCCTCACCGCCCCAGGGGCGCGCTGAAGATGACTTCACCTTAAAAAATGCGGTTAAAATGGCAAAACAGCTTGATGTACCAATTGACATATTTGACGAATAGGATATAATAACCAGGATTGGAGTGATTATAATGGCAAAAAGAGGTGGATTCCCGGGTGGCAAAGGGAATATGGGAAATATCGGTAATTTAATGAAGCAAGCACAGAAAATGCAAAAGGATATGGAAAAAATACAGGAGGAGCTTGCGGAAAAAACAGTAGAGGCTACCGCAGGCGGCGGAGCTGTAAAGGTTGTAGCAACCGGTAAAAAAGAAATAAGCTTAATTGAAATAAGCCCTGAAGTAGTTGACGCGGAAGATGTTGAAATGCTTCAGGATTTGATTATGGCAGCAGTCAATGAAGCCCTGCGGATGGCGGACGAAATGACCAATAAGGAAATGGGCAAGGTAACAGGTATGGGCGGCATGCCCGGTCTGTTTTAAAGGGGCTTTAAGCCAATGGCTTTTTACGCTGCTCCTGTTGCACGGCTTATAGAAGAACTGGAAAGGCTTCCGGGTATCGGGCATAAAACTGCCCAGAGACTTGCTTTCCATATATTGAACCAGCCCCTGGAAAGAACAAATAAACTGGCTAAGTCCATAGTTGATGCAAAAAGGTCTATCAGGTTTTGCTCTACCTGCTATAACCTTACCGATAATGACCCATGCATAGTTTGCAGCAGTAACAGGGATAAAACCACAATCTGCGTGGTCCAGGACCCGCGGGATGTTGTTTCTATGGAAAGAATACGGGAGTATAAGGGTTTGTACCATGTATTGCATGGTGCCATTTCTCCTATGGAAGGTATCGGACCTGAAGAAATAAAAATAAAGGAGCTTCTTGCAAGGCTTAAGAGCAACGAGGTAAGGGAGGTTATTCTTGCAACCAATCCCAATATTGAAGGTGAGGCAACGGCAATGTACACAGCCAGGCTTATAAAACCCCTTGGAATCAAGGTTACCAGGATAGCACATGGAATACCTGTTGGCGGGGATTTAGAATATGCCGATGAAATAACCCTGGCGAGGTCATTGGAAGGGCGGCGTGAGATCTGAGGGTTTTGTGGAAGTGCGGCAGCTTCCTAAACGGCAGGTGTAAGCTTGTGTAAGTAATTTTGTATTTATAAGGAGTAATTTTTATGTCGTCAATGTTTGACAAATTGGAATTTGCAAAAAGCAGGTTTGAGGAATTGGGCCATAAAATAAGCGAGCCTTCTGTAATCTTAAATCAACAGGAATATAAAAAGCTTATGAAGGAATACTCTGAGCTTGAGAGAATAGTTATTATATATAAGCAGTATAAGCAGGTTGAAAAAGATATATCCGATACCAGGGAGCTGCTTGCAAATGAGCAGGATAAGGATTTTAAGGAACTTCTTGAAGAGGAATTATCCTTGTCTTCCCAAAAATATCAAAAATTATCTGATGAATTGAAAATATTAATGCTGCCTAAAGATCCTAATGATGACAGAAGCGTTATTGTGGAAATACGCGGCGGTGCGGGTGGGGATGAAGCCGCCTTATTTGCAGGTGTTCTTTTCAGGATGTATTCCATGTATGCCGAAAACAAGGGATGGAAGGTTGAAATATTAAATGCAAACCCAACGGAAATAGGTGGTTTTAAGGAAGTTGTGTTTTCAATTGAAGCCCGGGGAGCGTACAGCAGGTTTAAATTTGAAAGCGGCGTTCACCGTGTTCAGCGGGTTCCGGCAACGGAATCAAGCGGGAGAATACATACATCAACAGTCACAGTAGCCGTTTTGCCTGAGGTGGAAGAAGTTGACGTGCAAATTGATCCGAATGACCTCCAGGTGGATACCTTCCGTGCTTCCGGTGCAGGAGGCCAGCATGTAAACAAAACCGACTCGGCAATAAGGCTGACACACCTTCCTTCAGGTATTGTCGTATCCTGCCAGGATGAGAGGTCCCAACATAAAAACCGGGAAAAAGCTATGAAAATATTGCGCTCCAAATTATATGAAATAGCCCAGGAGCAGCAAATTTCAGAAGTTGCCCAGGAGAGGAAAAGCCAGGTGGGTACAGGTGACCGGAGTGAGCGTATAAGGACTTACAATTATCCCCAGGGAAGGGTTACCGACCACAGGATCAATCTCACCTTATATAAGCTTGACGCAATTTTAAACGGTGATATGGGTGAAATAACGGATGCACTGATTACAAATGAGCAAGCAGAGAAATTAGCCGGTGAATGAATGATAATCCTCCTTTGTGAATATTATTAATAGATAATGTTCAATGGGGGATTTATTTTGTCACATGTTATGAGAATAACAATTGTAGGGCTTTTATCAGGACTTGCCGGTACAGGGCTGGGAGGCTTTATATCACTTTTTTTCAATCAGATTTCCAATAGGACCCTGGGATTCATACTGGAATTTTCGGCAGGATTGATGACAGCGATGGTATGTTTTGAATTGGTTCCGGAAGCTTTGCAGGCAGGAGGGCCGGTTTATTCTTTCACAGGCATAATACTTGGAGTCATATCAATAATTTTAATTGAAAACATGTTAAGACAAAATAAAAGCTTTAATAAAAACCGGAATTCCAACCTTTTAAAGACCGGGCTTCTAGTGGCTGCAGGGATAGCACTGCATAATTTTCCCGAAGGTATTGCAGTCGGTTCAGGCTTTGAGGCTTCGCCCACCCTGGGTATGACTATAACATCCGCAATAATCATACACGATATTCCTGAGGGAATAGCAATGTCTATTCCCATGCGTGCAGGCGGCTACTCCAAAAAGCGCGCTTTCCTTTACACACTGCTTTCCGGTATCCCAATGGGAGCAGGCGCGTTGGCAGGCTCAGTACTGGGAGCTATCTCAACCAAGCTCATAGCTGTCTGTATAGGATTTGCTGCAGGAGCCATGCTTTATATCATTTTCGGAGAATTGGTGCCGGAATCCAAAAAGCTTTATTTAGGTAGATTTTCATCATTAGGCAATGTATTGGGAATAATTTGTGGTATAATGATTTCAGTTGTTAATTGAATTTTGGCAAGGGTCCGTAAATTTAAAGCTTTCTTAAAGCCAAAATCTATTATATTATAGGAGAAACGCCATAATTGAATACAAAAGTAATTAAAATAAAACCGGGAAAAATAAATAAAGAAAATATAATGGAAGCGGCAGGCATTATAACCGGCGGAGGGCTGGTTGTATTTCCTACCGAGACAGTGTATGGCCTTGGTGCAAATGCCTTGGATAAAAATGCGGTAAGGAAAATATTTGATGCAAAAGGCAGGCCGTCCGATAACCCGTTAATAATCCACATATCTTCACCTGAACATTTAACCGGACTCACACCCCGGGTTTGTGAAAAATGCGGGAAGCTTATGGAGACTTTCTGGCCGGGACCTCTTACAATTATTCTCAAGAAATCAAAAATTATACCATACAGCGTAACAGCAGGACTTGATACCGTAGCGGTACGTATGCCTTCACATCCTGTGGCACTCGCTTTAATCAGGCATTCGGGCGTGCCAATAGCCGCACCCAGTGCAAATATTTCCGGAAGGCCAAGCACCACATCCTCAAGGCACGTAATTGAGGATCTCTTTGGTAAGGTGGATATGATTATAGACGGAGGCGACAGCCATGTAGGGCTGGAATCAACGGTACTTGATTTGACCTCCTCTCTGCCGGCGATACTTCGGCCAGGAAAGATAACAAAAGAGCAAATTGAAAAAATTATTGGAAAAACGTCTTCAGGTATGGGCATACCGGAAAATGAAAGCTGCACGCCTAAGTCTCCCGGACAAAAGTATGCACACTACTGCCCAAAAGCAAAAATGTATATTGTATCGGGCAATTTGAAAAGCGTTACCGGTATGATTGGCACTTTGGCGTCGGACTATGAGGATAAGGGCCTGAAGGTTGGCATTATGGCTACGGAACAAACAAAGGCCGCATACAAAAAAGGCTGTATTCTTTCGGTAGGAAGCAGGGACAAGCCTGAAACAATAGCATCTTCACTGTTCAGGACATTGAGGGAATTTGATGAAAGGGGCATTGACATTATTATTGCAGAATCTGTTCAAAGGTCAGGAGTGGGTGTTGCAATAATGAACAGGATGGAAAAAGCGGCAGGATATGAGATTATTAAGGTTGAGGACGGTTTTAGCTTAAAGTAAAACTTTGAAAAATACAGCAGCCGGTATTAGCTTTTTTAATTTATGGGGTGGTTTAATTATGAAGAAAATTATTTTTGTATGTACTGGAAATACCTGCAGGAGTGCTATGGCCGAAGCTTTGATGAAAAAAGCCATAGGCAATTTTGAAAATAGATATATCGTTTCATCAGCCGGTGTTTCCGCAGGCTATGGAGTGCCTGCCAGTGAAAACTCTTCCCTGGTGATGAAAAAAGACTGGAATATAGATTTGAGCTCTCACAGGTCCTCAGCCTTAAATACGGATGAGATTGAAAAAGCATATTTAATACTGACAATGACTTATAATCATAAAGAATTGATTATTTCACGATACCCGCAGGCTCTGGACAAAACATTCACATTGAAGGAATATACATCTGAAGACGGTATAAACGGCTTAAATGGACATATTTTCGGATATGATATTTCCGACCCCTATGGAATGCCTGTTCCCGTTTATACCCAATGTGCAAATGAAATAAAGGAATGTATTGATAAGCTGGTTAAAAAGCTTGAAAAAGAATAAAAAAAAATAGGACATATTTAATTCTTGCAATATGGCTTTTGAAATACACAAGGATTTCTAAAGCCATATTGCATAAAATCATGATGCTGCATTTAGTATTATTCGATTAACTGAATTTTTTAGTAAAATTATTGCATACTTTTTATTTCAGTATCACCCGTTACAACGCCTTCTTCCAGTTGGGATGCATCCTTCAATTCCTCACTGGCAAAATACAGGTTGCCCTGTATCTCGGCGTCTCTAAGAATAAATCCCTTAGCTTCAACATAAACATCTCCCACAAAGTTACCGCCCTGGAGCCTGAAATTCTCACTTCTAACAATAAGCTTTGGAGCCGTCAAGGTATATGTGGCAACCGTATTACGGTCCTCATCCTGGGCATACAGGGCAAACTTGCGGTCTACCTTTTCCTTGTTGGTGAATTCACCTTCCACTATAAGATCGCTTTCAACAGTAATATCATTCTTAAATATTGCAATCCATTCCCCGTCCTTGCCTGCAACCCTTTTCAGGCTTGCCTCGTCTGTTGCCACTGAAGCCGAAGTCATTGCATCAGGCTCTGTGTCCTTCGGTTCCGCTTCCTTTCCATTGCAGCCTGCAAATAAAAAAGTCACCATAACCGTAACTAAAAGCAACATTATTTTATTTCTCATACTACTAATCCTCCTGTCCGCTATATATATTTTTTATGCTACTAAAGCGAAAACAACAATTAAAAGCAAGCTGATTTTTTTTGAGGCCGGCTTTTTAAAGTTTTTTTCGCTGCAGTATTATATGTAACGTCATAATTCCAAGCACTATGGCCTTTTTGAAACCCACTGGGGCTTTTGTGTATTTCAAATGCCATAATGCAAAAATTAAAGTCGTTTCATATAGTATTTCATTATTTACCCAAAAATATGAAGAATAATCAAAAAACTGATTAACTGTAACCATCCTCTTACTATTATATCCATAATATGCGACAAGACAACTATAAATTGAACTGTTAAAAAAGTTGTTTTAATATCTACTTAATCCCATTGTCCTGGAAATCTTAATTTTTGTAGTTTTGGGAAATTTTTATTATATTCTTCCACTTTTTCTTTTGGAAGATTTTTAAAAACTTCCGTTTCATAGAATTTTCCTTTAATGCCTTTCATACTATTTTCTGCTAATTCAATTCCCATAAAAGCATCAAAGTTTTTACCATCAGCAGTTGTAATATTAAAATTATCGCATGTTTTAAATCCTATTCTGGGATAATAATCTGGCTCTCCAAAAATTACAATACCTTTATATCCTTTGTTTGCAGCTAAGCTCATTGTTTCTCTCAACAGCAGCTCACCAACTCCGCATCCTTGCCATTCAGGCTCTACACAAAGAGGTCCAAAGGTTATAATTTCATGTATATCTTCACCATCAATAACTCGTGCCTTTGAATACATTATACATCCTATTACATCTCCATCCTTTACTGCTATTCTGCTAAGCTCCGGAAGATAGTCTTTATCTTGACGCAATTTATGTACAAGGTAATGTTCGTTACACCCAAGATGATGTTTATTCCAAAATGCATGCTGTGTCATTAACTCTACATTGTACCAATCATCCTTTGTTTCCATTCTAATTTCTATCTCTTCATGATTCAATCTTTTCTTTTCTTCTGGAAACCATCCGAATTCTAACCTTACTTCTTTTCTTTGCAAATCATTGTTCTTGTAACAGCAAGTATCCATACCAATCAAGCTAAAACCCTCATGCTGATAAAAATCTACTGCATTAACATTACAAGATTGTGTTTCTAGTATAATAGCTCGACGTCGTTCTCTTCTTGCTTGCTCCTTTGCTATTTTAATTAATGCATGACCTATTCCCTGCTTTTGATATTTTTCTGCTACCCATAGTTCAGTAATTCTTAGACGATTAGACCATAACTCTTGATCAGTTTCTATTGCAGCAACTAATTCATCATTAACTAACACTCCCCAAGCATAGGCATTCTCTAAGCGATCTTCATATAACTTATCCGGGAAATCGTATTCTTCCGGTGTATGAGTAACCGGTTCTTCAAAATCTTTCTTTTCTATCTCAATAGCAAATCCTTTATCTGTTTTATTTACTATAACATCATAATATTTATCTGTTTTATACTTTATTGGAATTACAGTTCCCTTCCATTTCTCTTTTGGTAGATGTATAATATTATATTTCATAGTCCTTATCCCCTCTTTTTAATATCTTAGCATGCTCTAATTTTACTCACTTTATAGTTACCATACTCGCCTTAGCAAATTATTATAAAGATTATATGAATAATCTTTACTTGACAAGCTGACATTTGGATCTTTATATAGAATAATAGCTTTTATTCGATTAGCTGCATTTGAACTTTCATTCATATAGTTAGTCTCAAACTTACTATACTATTTTAACACATCCAAGACATTGGAACAAATGAGTATAATACAAAGCTTTTTGCAAAGCTAAAGGAGTAATATCCTCACATATATTGTTTTATTATTAAAAGCATTCTTTATCCCTTGAAAAATATCTATGTTGTTTTTAAGAAAGGCAGAAATAAAACTTCTGATTCGCATTAACTTAAAATTGCTTGGCAAAAAGCTTTGACATATGGCTTCTATTTCTATAAAATAATTAATTGGAGGCGATAGTATTGATAGCTATAGGAAGTGACCACGGAGGGTTAAATCTCAAAAATGAAATTAAACTGTTTCTTATAAAAAAGAATATTCAGGTAAAAGACTATGGTTCATGCTCGGAGGAATCGGTAGATTATCCGGATTACGGACATGATGTTGCCAGAGCTGTTGCAAGCGGAGAATGTGAAAAGGGGATAATCATATGTGGGACAGGCATCGGCATATCCGTTTCAGCCAATAAAGTACCAGGTATACGCGCTGCCCTTTGCACCGATGCATATATGGCCCGTATGAGTAGAGAACACAACAATGCCAATGTACTGGCCCTGGGAGGCAGGGTTATAGGAGCCGGGCTGGCGCTGGATATTGTAGACACATGGTTAAGCAGCAAGTTCATAAATGAAGGTCGCCACAGGAAAAGAGTAAGCAAAATAGATGACATTGAAAAAAAATACTTAAAGGAGAAATAGGGAATGAAAAATGTATTTGTGTTCGATCATCCGTTAATTCAGCATAAAATATCTCTTTTAAGAGATAAGAACACCAACACAAAAGAATTCAGAGAGCTTGTTTCTGAAATAGCCATGCTGATGGGCTACGAGGTAACCCGCAGTATGCCTCTTAAGGAGGTTGAAATAGAAACTCCCGTAGGAATGGCAACGGCCAGGATAATATCCGGTAAAAAGCTGGGTATTGTACCCATACTCAGGGCGGGACTTGGCATGGTAGACGGAATGCTGAACCTCCTTCCTATGGCTAAAGTAGGACATATCGGCCTGTACAGGGACCCTGATACCCTGGAGCCGGTGGAGTATTACTGCAAGCTGCCTGTAGACGCAGTTGAAAGGGATATTGTTGTATTGGACCCGATGCTTGCAACCGGCGGCTCCGCGTCGGCAGCAATAAGGTTTCTAAAGGAAAAGGGCATACAGAGTGTAAAACTTATGTGCTTAATAGCAGCCCGGTATGGAATAAACCGTATTGTAAAAGACCATCCGGATGTGGAAATATACTGTGCTGCAGTGGATGAAAAGCTTAATGACCACGGATACATCATCCCTGGCCTTGGAGATGCCGGAGATAGATTGTTCGGAACCAAGTAAGGCCCGGGAGCTGTTTTTTATAGATATTATATTTAAAAAATTTGCTTATTCTCTGATTTTCCAAAAAAAGACTTTAAGCATCATAATATAAGCAGCATGGAAAATTGGCTTTTAGACAGGCAATGTATGGAGGGGTACGATGAGACCTAGTTGGGATGAGTATTTCATGGATATTGTTGAGCTTGTTAAAACAAGGTCGACATGCCTGCGCAGACAGGTGGGAGCATTAATTGTAAAAGATAAACGCATACTTGCTACAGGATATAACGGGGCGCCGTCAGGCTGTGCCCACTGCCTGCAAACAGGTTGCCTGAGGCAGGAGCTTAGCATACCCTCCGGACAGCGTCATGAGCTTTGCAGGGCCTCACATGCCGAGCAGAACGCGATAGTACAGGCAGCTTATTGGGGAACAAGCATCAAAGGCGGAACAATGTACGTAACTCACCAGCCCTGTGTTTTGTGTGCAAAGCTTATTATTAATTCAGGATTGGATAAAATAATATTTAAAGGTGATTATCCTGATGAAATTTCCATGAAGCTTTTGCAGGAAGCAGAAATCAGAGTTGTAAGATATGAATAATTGGAGTGTATTAAAATGATGGGCATTGAGCAAATAGTAGAATATGTTATTATATTTGTAATAGCATTTATAATTGCATTTTCCGCAACACCTATTGCCAAAAAGATATCTGCAGTGATAGGCGCGGTGGATATTCCCAATGACAACAGGAGAATGCATAAAAAACCCATGGCCAGACTGGGTGGTCTTGCTATAATAGCGGGATTTGTATTTGCAATACTTTTCCTCATAGTGAGCTATTCATTTGCAGAAAACGGCAAAGCGCCTCTTATAAGTATTTCAAGGCAGCTTGTAGGGATTTGTGCAGGTATGCTGATTATTATTGCCATGGGCATAATTGATGATATAAAAAGTATTGAATGGCCTAAAACGAAATTTTTCCTCCAGCTGCTGGCTGCTTTGTCTGTTGTTTTTATAGGCGGTATGAGGATAGAACGTCTGTCAAATCCGTTTTCGCCGGCTCCGTATTTTGGGTTGCCCGGTCCGGTATCTGTTATTATTACTATACTCTGGATTATCGGCATAACCAATGCAATAAATCTCATAGACGGTCTTGACGGGCTGGCTTCGGGGGTGACCGCAATATCGAGCATATCCCTGTTTTTTATCATGATGGTAGGACCCGAGGCAAACTACATTCCGCTTGTTGCGGTTATGACACTTGCCCTTGCAGGTTCTACACTTGGCTTTCTGCCCTTTAACTTTTACCCGTCAAGAATAATCATGGGTGATACGGGAGCATATTTTTTAGGCTACATACTGGCTGTTATTTCACTGCAAGGTGCAATGAAATCATACACGGCAATTTCCCTTGCGGTACCTATACTTGTCCTTGGCCTTCCTGTTTTTGACACAGCCTCTTCGTTTATTCGCAGAATATTCAATGGCAAATCCTTCATGCGCGCGGACAGGGGCCATATACACCATCGCCTTATTGATATGGGATTAAGCCACAGGCAATCTGTTGTTGTAATGTATACGGGAAGTGCGGCACTGGGATTGATAGCAATTGTCATGTCCGATAAAGGTGCTTTGAGCGCAGCAATTTTGCTTGTGCTCCTGTCAGCGTTCATAATTGGCGGCGCCTTCTTTATGAAGGACATAAACAATAATGAGATGCTTACCAAGAACAAGGATATGAAAGATAAGGACGACCGGCCGGAAGAGAATAAGCTTCTCGGTGAAGAACAAAGTTAAGCTCACTAAAACAAAAGAGTAGGATATTTGTAAATGAAAAAAACAAAGCTGATGATTGTCTTCGGAACCAGGCCGGAAGCAGTAAAAATGGCTCCCCTGGTTAAAGAACTTAAAAAATATGCGCAGTTTGAAACAACGGTATGCGTAACAGCCCAGCATAGGGAAATGCTTGACCAGGTGCTTGAGCTTTTCAAAATAAATCCCGGATATGACCTTAATATAATGAAATCAAGGCAAAGCTTGACGGATGTGACAATAAATGCACTGTCAGGTCTTGAAAAAGTATTAAAAAAAGAAAAACCCGGCATGGTACTTGTGCACGGTGACACTACAACAACGTTCACAGGAAGCCTTGCCGCTTTTTATAACAGTGTAAAAGTGGGCCATGTAGAGGCAGGCCTTAGAACCTTTGATAAATATTTTCCTTACCCGGAAGAAATTAATAGAAAGCTTACGGGAGCACTTGCCGACCTGCATTTTGCACCTACGGAAACTAACAAAGCAAACCTTATCAGGGAAAATATCTATGAAGGTAATGTTTACATAACAGGCAATACGGCAATTGATGCTCTAAACACAACAGTTGACAAAAATTTCCGGTTTGCAAATGATGAGCTCACAGGTATCGACTTTAAAAAAAGAATTCTTGCGGTTACCGCACACAGAAGAGAAAACCTGGGCAGGCCCCTTGAAAACATATGCCAAGCTTTGAAAAGACTTGCCAACAGGTATAATGACATACAAATTGTGTATTCCGTTCATTTAAACCCGGAAGTTAGAGAAACGGCAAAACGTATACTGGATAAACATGAAAGGATCAGCCTTATATCTCCTCTTGCACCTCACGACATGCATAATTTTTTAGATAGAAGCTATATGGTGCTTACAGACTCTGGAGGACTTCAGGAAGAAGCACCCGCTTTAGGCAAGCCCGTATTGGTTCTCAGAAATGAAACCGAAAGACCTGAGGCAATAGCATCAGGCACAGCAATACTTGCGGGGACAGACGAAGAAGGGATATATAAACTCGCGTGCAGCCTGCTTGAAAGCAAAGACAATTATGACAAAATGGCCAGGGCGGTCAACCCTTACGGGGACGGCAAAGCAAGTTTAAGAATAGCCCGGGCACTGCTTTACTTTTTTGGCTATATAAACAATAGACCCCAGGATTTCAAGCCATAAAACTAATTGTGTCCTTCCACTTAAATTTTTGCAAGGACCCTACATAAAACAGTTTTACATAAAATCGGTACCCACACAAATTACTTTTTGAGCATTCCCCATTTTTTAAAAAGGTATAAATTTATGCGTATTACGAAACATTTATCTGTCCAATCATTAAGAAAATGTAAGTGTCTAGAACCTTGAAAAAGGCTACCCGGCATATTCACCGTCCGTAGTTCAGATGCCCCGGCACTTACCTGGTGT
>JANQLN010000127.1 GCA_028280575.1 Clostridia bacterium | reverse complement strand
TTTTTTTTAAAAAACCCTTGACAACTATTAGCTGGTCTAAACTCATTCCCAATGATAACTGTTTCATTATACACATAAATCTTCTCATGTTAAAAATGGGGAAACTCAAAATTCTTTTATATTGTAATGTTAATTCTTTTTTGATATAATCATAAATGTTATTTAATAGATACAAAAATTAACTCTGATAATTGATTCCAGAGTAAATAAAATGGGATGGAGTGCTGGATATTAAATTTATTTATTTTTGATTACATATTATAAAATATAGTTCTTCAAAGTTACTTCTTTCCTGATTATAAAAAAATTTTAAGAAGATATGCAAAGTAACCGGAGGTTTTGATATTAGAATAACAAACGAAAGCATATTCTAAAATAACTTGGAGGTACGGTTTATGGGAGTTAGTAAAAACGGTTTTGATATTAACAATATTAATTGTAGTGATTATGGACAAGCTGATTTTGCCAATTTTACAGGTGAAGATCTTTTTGAGGTTTCAGAATATTTTTGGGCATTTCTTCAGGATGCTTATAAAAAGAAATATATGGTATATGGCAATCCCATAGTGACTGCTCCCGTTTCTGAGATTGATGTTTATGACCGTTATGTTGAGTCGGAAAGACGGTTTTTAAATTTTTGTTCATACAATTATTTAGGATATTCATGTAATCCTGAAGTTATAAAGGCAGTTCAGGACGGATTATCCAAATACGGGACAGGTGCTGTTTCGGCACCGCTTTTAAGCGGGTATTACGATATATCTAAAAAGTTGGAGGATGAAATAGCAAAGTTTAAAAAAAAGGAAGGGGCTGTTGTATTTCCAACCGGCTACGGTACAAACCTCGGGGTTCTTTCCTGCCTTTTAAAGCCGGGGGATGTAGCAGTACTGGATATACTTTCCCATGCATCAATTTATGACGGTGTCCGGCTTGCCGGTGCTGATATTAAAGTGTTCAACCACAATAATTCCAGGCACCTTGAAAAGGTCTTGAAAGGATTGAACGGTAAGAGGGCTATTGTTTGTGTTGAGGGCGTATATAGTATGGACGGCGATATTGCACACTTGCCTGAAATAGTTGAGGTATGTAAAAGATATGGTGTCAGGATATTGCTGGATGAAGCGCATTCCACACTGATATTCGGAGAGAACGGCAGAGGAGTGGCGGAGCACTACGGATTAGAGGACAGTATTGATATTACGATTGGTACATTCAGCAAATCATTCGGAGCAATCGGCGGCTTTGTTACCGGTAATAAAAAGCTAATGGCATATTTGCGGATGTTTTCCGGGTCCTATGTTTTTTCATGTGCTATGGCACCTCATACGGCGGCCGGGATTTTAAAAGTACTTGAACTTTATAAAAAGGATAAGACGGAGCGCAATAAGCTATGGGAGAATACAAAATATATGCAAGAGAGGCTTACAGCCGCCGGATTAGACATTGGTGATACAAAATCCCAGGTTATTCCGGTTTTCGTAGGAAGCGACTTGCGGTTAAGGGAGATTAGTAAAAAGATATATGAAAAAGGCCTGTATACAGGTGTGGTTACCTATCCTGCGGTTTCCAACAAACGTACCCGCTTAAGGCTTTCCATATCTTCCCAGCACACAAAGGAACAAATGGATTCCTGCGTTGCTATTTTACAAGAGGTTTTTGAAAGTGTTGGGAATTTTGAAGTGAAAAAAAGGTATAAAAAAAGTGTCGTGACATAATGATTGTTATAGACTGCTTATAATAAAAAATTTAATTGTCCATATTATACTTCCGTTTTATTTAAAGTCAATAAAAACAATGAAGGTGTTAATATACACAAGGTTTCACTGTTTATTATATTATATAATATAGTAGCTGTATGAAACGGCTTTAATTCTTGCAATATGACGTTACATATAGAAAACAGGGCTAAAAATACGAAAGATCAGGGCAGTATTGTTTGCAGTATGAGAGGAGTTAGAAGTTTATTGGTTGCAGCAGGGGCGGGAGAGCATTACTTTGGAAAGAAACCTTTAGGTGTAGGTATAATAGGATGCGGAGCCATATTTGATACACACGCTGAAGCTGTTGCCGCCAGCGAATCAGCCAGGCTTGTTTCCGTAGCAGATATTAATAACGGCAGGGTCAAAAGAGCGGCCGACACATATAAGTGCGCGTATTTCAATGATTACAGGAAGATGCTGGATGACGATAAAGTAGATGTTATCCATTTATGTACACCTCATTATCTTCATGTGCCCATGGCTATAGAAATACTTGATTCAGATAAACATGTAATAATTGAAAAGCCTGTGGGAATTTCATGTGCGCAGGTAAAAGAGCTTGAAAAAGCTGCCGGAAAAAGCAAATGCCTTGCAAGTGTAATTTTCCAAAACAGGTACAATGAATCTTCAATTAAAGCCAAAGAACTTGTTGAAAACAATACCCTTGGAAGGCTGAAAGGCATAAAAGGAATTGTTACATGGCACAGAAGCAGTGATTATTATGTAAAAAGCGGGTGGAGAGGCAGATTTGACACGGAGGGCGGAGGGGTTTCCATCAACCAGGCCATCCACACTCTTGATCTGATGCAGTGGTTCGGAGGAAGTATAAAGAGTATAATGGGGCATGCCGGTACCTATCTGCTTGATGAAGTAATTGAGGTTGAAGACACTGCAAATGCCCTAATACGTTTTGATAATGGTGCAATAGGAATATTCTTTGCGACAAACTGCTATACTTCCAATTCTCCGGTAGAAATTGAATTGGATTTTGAAAAGGGGAAGCTTATGCTATATAATAATAAACTGATACTGGATAATGGGCAAGGCCGGGAAATACTGGTTGATAATACGGCTGAAAACGTAAAATACAAGGACTACTGGGGCTGCAGCCACAAAAGGCAGATTGAAGAATTCTATTGTACTGTTTTAAATGGAGGAAGAGGCAATTATATATCCGTTGGCGAAGGAAAGATCTCACTGAAAATGGTGGAAGCTATTATTAAGGCAAAATAATCGCCGGAAGCTGATTATAATAAGCATAATATTAATGTGGATTATGGCATCCTTTTTTTTAAATATAATTTTCAAATTCATAACTTGGAAGGTTAATGGGCAAGACTAATACCGTATAAATTTTTCTAAAGCTTTTAAAGGATGAAAGTATGAAAATTGCAATAATCGGAGCAGGGGTTTCGGGCCTTGCCTGTGCACATGAATTTGAAAGATTGGGAATCAGGCCGGTCATATATGAAAAGAACAATTACATAGGTGAAGCCATTGAGCACTGTATAGCTGTTATAGATATATTTTACAGACCCATAAAGGATCCTTTGAAATATATACAAAATGAATTTGGGATTAATATTGCGCCAATAAATACCATTAAAAAAATCATTCATTTTTCTCCAAACAATAAAATGACTATAAAAGGTAAATTCGGATCTTTTGCATCTAAAGGAAAAGGCAGCAATTCTATAAAAAACCAGCTTTTTTCCCAGCTTAAAAATACGGTTATAAAGTTTAATGAATTTGTAGATTATGAAAAAATAAAAAATGATTACGACAGGGTAATTGTAGCAACAGGCAACAGTGAAGCTGCCCAAAACCTGGGGCTTTGGCGGCAGACATTTCAGGCCTATACAAAAGGTGCAACAGTTTACGGCCGTTTTGAACCCGGTGCAATGCTTGTGTGGATCAATAAAGACTATTGCAGGGACGGCTATGCATATTTTTTACCTTACAGCAATAAAATGGCAACACTTGCTTTGGTAGTAAACAATGTGGAAAAAAAGGATATGGATTATTTTTGGAATGCATTTTTAGCCGGGGAAAATTTGAATTATACTTTTTCCGACGATTTTATAATCGAACATAAAAGCGGCCAGGTATATCCCCGTATTTATGAAAACATATATCTTGTAGGTAATGCGGGAGGCGGATTAGACCCTCTTTTAGGCTTCGGCCTGATGAGCGCATTGATAACAGGCGCAATGGCGGCAAGGTCCATAGCATGCAATCTGGATTATGAGAAGCTTATTGATATTATTGCCAGGAGAAACACATGGACTCTGGATATAAGGAAACGGTTCAATAGGCTTGACAATAAAGCTTACGACAAAATGCTGTCAATTCTCAAGCTGCCCGCTGTAAAGCAGCTGGCCTATAAAACCGAAATGAATATTCTAAAGCATATCACACACTTTTTAAAAGGCTCCGGTTAAAAGAGTTTCCTTATCTATATGCTGTAGGCCTTAAGATAAAACAGCTGCATGTAATTTGGGCGCGTTGCCATATCCAAAAGGTATGCAGTAGTTGTTGAACCTGCCTTCCTGTATTCATTCAATACCCTGATCATTTTTTCCCTTGTGCCTATGCCTATTCCATGCCCATAGTAGTATCCGTCACTTAAGTCAATGACATTTTCACCCTGCCACTCGGGTGTAACAGGGTCGACATCAGGATTTTTAAAATACCTGCAGTCACCGGGCAGGTAATCAATTACATCAATATAGCTGTTTATGTCAATATTGGCGTCAAGCTGCTGCCAGTCCATTAAATAAATGCTTTTGAATAATTCGTTGAAGAGCACTTCAGGATATGTATCAAGAAGCCCTTTGTAAAAAACAATAACCATAGCGGTAGCACATTCGGTGCCATACTTTGAGCTGTTTTTATAAATGTCGTTTATGGCATCGGAGGGCACCGCATTTTCTTTTAACCGGAAGCCGCCTTCATTTGTACGTTCCCAAAAGACCGGATTGCAGTATGATTTTCTGAAAACCCTGAAAGAAAAGCTGCTCCGGTCAAGATCAATAGAGGCTTTTACCGTGTTTGAACGCATGCCCAGCTCAAAATCAAGCTGTTCAAATGAGTCATAGGCATAAGCCCTTTCACTGGAGGACAATATTTTATAAGCTTTCATTTGAATACTGTCCGGAGTATATTGGCTTGAAATTACATTATAATCCTGTATGCTTCCTGATACTATCACCATGGCATAATACCTCCCATGCCGCCGGCTATCCTGGTTTGTTCCCCCAGGGGGTAGCTCCTCCAGGTATTCCATGCATATGGGTTTTGCCTGAAAAGGCGGTATGAATAGTTGGAAAGCAGAATTTGAGAATTGGCATCCAGCTTTCCAAAGCTTTTCAAAAGCTCTTCTTCCGGTTTAGCGGAAGGTTTGAAATGCTTGTCTGAATCTGCATAAACAGGCTTGCATAGGTATTTTGCTTCATATGAAACCTTGTAAGGCATGGGATTAGCTTTTTGCTGGAAGCTTTCTCCCGTATAATAAATGAAAGGGCGGTTTTCCTCAAACCAGGATAAAAAAATGTTATACTGGCTAAAGCCGGGCAATCCACTGCTTAGCCTTATGCATGGGAGGTAGCTTATCAATTCTCTTGACAGCTTAACATCTTTTGGATCTGCAGAGCATAATCTAAAGGCTATGTCCTTAAGAATATCCGGGTCCTTGTACTCAAAAAGTGTCCAGGCAAGGTCTTGCATGAACATGCCTTTCCTGCGGCGGTTGTAAATAGTCCTGATAATTGCAGGTATTACGGATTTATCCTTGAATTGCTTAACCAATATAAGGCTTGTGATATCAATAATTTCGTCAAAGGCATCATCAAGACCGTCCTGCCTGCTTCCTGATTCCAGCATCCATTTAAGCAGTCCATGGTTTTTTAAGCTGTTAGCAGTCAGCAAGTATTTTGTTTTGATATTTTTTTTTGATACCGCCTTATCTATAAAAGTGAGAGCATTTTTGTTCCTGTTATGTAATGTGGAAGCAAGCCTGTATTTTTTAATTTTGGATCTGAGCAAATATAAAGTCGAAAAATTTAAGCTTTCGTCGTTAAGTATTTCGACAGCCTTTCTCCTATTAAATTTTGCCAGTTTTTCAAAGCTTAATAACAGCTGGCTGCTGCCTTCCTCCTGCAAGGTCCTGTTTAAATAATTCTCACTGTACAAACTGATTCCTTCCCCCTAAAATAAATGGTTTCAATACCATAATATACACCGGGGCCTGGAAATGATAATGATTTATCCGGGTAATTCTTAAAAATACGGAAAAATCATATTTGCTGCCTTGAAATCCTGTCCTTGAATTTTTTTGGAGAAATTCCTTTATATCTTTTAAATTGTTTTATAAAATAACTGGAGTTGGAAAATCCCGTAGTCAGGGCCGTTTCGGTAATATCCTTTTCCGAAGCTGCAAGCAGCTTTTCAGACTCCCGTATCCTTATAAAATTCAAGTATTCGGTAAAGCTTTTACCCATAATTTTTTTAAACTGCCTTGAAAAATAACAGTAGCTGAGATTGCACATTTTTGCTGCTGTGTCCAGTGAAACCTGTTCATGAAAATTCAAATCCACATAGTCAAGTAATTTTGTGAACCTGTTTATATCCTTTTCCCTGTTTAGAGCTTCTGTATCCAATTGTTTCCCCGCATTTTTCCAGCTTCTTAATATCCACAGCATAACACTGCATATGCCTGTCTGCACAGCCAATTCAAAACCATAATTTTGAGCATCGTATTCATCATACATGCTTTGAATGATAGATGGAACTGAGGTGTCCTTAAGATTTTTTGCAGGAAAAATTTTTTGATGGGCAGAGTTGTTATGTGTAAATGGAAAAACATATTTAAGCTCAAAAACTGTTTTGCTGATATGGAGTATTTCGGGGTCGAACTGGAGAACTATATACCTGGTTTCGGCATCACCTGTTGATACTATCTTATGTACTTCACAAGCGTTTATTAAAACCATGTCTTTGGCTTTTGCCGTAAAATTTTCTCCGCCTACATAAAGGTCTGCCTGCCCCGATACAAAATAGAGCAGCTCTATATGGTTGTGCCAGTGGGGATTGATTTTTATCCTTCCGTTTTTATTGCAGGTAATAAAAAAAGAAAATGGATATAAGGGTGATTTTATTTTTAAATCTTCAAAATATGGTGTCTGCATGTTTTGCACCTCAATTGCAAAAATATGGTTTAAGCAATTATAACAGTAATCGCAAATTTGTTATATTATTTGTAAATAATATTATATCTTAAAAAAGCTGAATGTGGTAGATTATTAAAAAGGTATTTATATTTTGACGTGTTTAAGGCTAAAAACAGAGGGAGTGTATGTGATATGGAAAAGATAGGGCTGCAATTATGGTCTGTAAAGGAATTGTGCGGAGAAGATTTTGCAGGAACACTAAAAAAGGTATCGGATATCGGGTACGACGGTGTTGAATTTGCGGGCTTTTATGATACGCCTGCCCGGGATTTGAAAAAGGTACTGGATGATCTGGGCCTCTGTGCATGCGGAAGCCATACCAGTATTGACCTTCTTACAGGAGATATTGATGAGGTTATTGAATACAACAGGGTAATCGGGAATGAATATATAATATGCCCTGCATTACCTCCTGAAATGAGAAACAGCGCAGACGCATGGAAAAGGACAGGGGAGCTTTTTAATGAATTAGGAAGTAAATGTAAGGATAACGGGATGAAATTTGGATATCACAACCATAATTTTGAATTTGAAAAATTTGATGGGAAATATGGTTATGACATACTTGGAGAAAATACCTGTTCCGATCTGGTACTTTTTGAAATTGATACATACTGGGTTGAATATGCCGGTTTAAAATCAGTGGATTACATGGAAAAATATAATAACCGCCTGGAGCTTATACATATCAAAGAGCTTAAGAGCTTTGAAGATAAAAAAAGCACTGAGATAGGAAATGGAGTAATGGATTTTGGGGCAATTGTAAAATTGGCTAAGAAATACGGTACAAAATGGTATATAATTGAACAGGAAGCTTTTGATAAACCTTATTTGCAAAGTGTTGCCGAAGGCTACGAATATTTAAGATCTATTTTATAGGGAAGGTGGGAAGTTATGAACAAAGGGAAAATAGGAATTGGTATAATAGGTGCCGGTAATATAGCCCAGAATGCCCATATACCTGCTTTTTTGAAGCAGGACAATGTGGCAGTCACAGCCATTAGCGATATCAATCTTGAAAGGGCAAGGGATGTGGCCCAAAAGCATGGAATTGAGCAGGTGGTTAAAGATTTTAATGAGCTTGTTTTGCTTGACGAAGTTGATGCGGTCAGCATTTGTACGGGCAACAGCGTACATGAATCAGCCACACTTGCGGCTGCAAATGCCGGCAAGCATATACTCTGTGAAAAGCCTATGGCTATGAATGTAGCAGAAGCCGAATCCATGTTAAAAGCAGTTAAGGAAAACGGTGTTACTTTCATGATGGGATTTGTTAACAGATTCCGTGCCGATAGTAAGGTAATAGCAGATCTGAAGGATGCGGGAAAGTTTGGAGAGGTATATTATGGCAAGTGTGCATGGATGAGAAGAAGGGGGACTCCTCTTGGGTGGTTTACAAACCTTGCTAAATCGGGCGGGGGACCTGTAATTGATATTGGAGTGCATGCAATTGATTTAACCTGGTATTTTATGGGCAGACCAAAGCCTGTAAGTGTAAGTGCCGTAACTTATGACAAGATTGGCAATTATAAGACAAAGGGCATAGGACGGTGGGTTGCACTTGATGCGGAGGACATTGTATTTGAAACCGAAGATTCCGCAGCAGGTCTTATAAGATTTGAAAATGGTGCATCCATGACATTTGACGTGAGCTGGGCAATAAACTCAAAAAATACAAATTTTTATTCACAAATATATGGTTCAAAAGCCGGTGCCAGAATTAATCCGCTGGAGATATACGGTGAAGAGGAAAACTATCTTATGGACAGTACTCCCTTTGTATATGAGGAGAATGCCTTTGAAAATCAGACCGGGCACTTTATCAAATGCCTGAGAGAGGGTAAAGAGCCTATCTGCCCTGTTGAAGACGGCTACCAGGTACAGAAGATGCTAAACGGAATCTACGATTCTGCAAGGCTTGGAAGAGAAATTTCATTTTAATCAAAAAGGTCGGGAGTTTTTTTGCCCGACCTTTTTTAAATTAGTCATTTACTTTGGTTTGCTAATGAACATCTGACAAAACATTTTACCATAGGAACCGCCGTTCTTGATGCCTATTCCTACATGGGTATATTCTTCGCTCAGTATATTTTTCCTGTGTCCGGGTGAGTTCATAAGTGAGTTGTGGGCACTCTGGACATCCCTGTTTCCCGCTATGTTTTCTCCGGCACGAACATATCGTATGCCAAAGTCTTTAAGCATATCAAACGGACTGCCGTAAGTTGGTGAATTATGGCTGAAGTAATTATTGTCAATCATATCCTGTGCCTTAATTCTAGCCACATTGGTCAATTCCATATCTATTGTAAGCACCGGTACCTTGTTTTGAGTCCTGGCCTCATTAACCAGTCTTATCATTTCCTTTTCGTCGGCGGTAAGCGAAGCTACGTTAGCTTCAGCGTCATCAGGTATGATTGGTTCTTCCTGCGCACCTGCATTGCCTCCCTGCCTGTCCTGCCGGGGGGGTTCTGCAGTACCTGGAGCAGGAGCAGTATCTTTATCGTCGACTACTACAGGCTTGCATTCATTTTCAGGTATAAATCCGATTTTATTATCGGGAAGCTTGACCGCATACCAGTCGGCAACTTTGCTCAGCACTTCATGTATATCGTTTTTATTTGATGTCTGAAGTACGGAAGTATCATTTGAGCAGCCTGCTCTTATGCTGGCCTGGTCCGTCGTTATTTTTACATTTTGTATATCACCCAGCTTTGTGATGGATGATTCAGCACCTTTAATAGCCTGTTGGGAACATGAAACCAGCACCAGTGCTAATAAAATAAGTGTAATAAGTGTAACCTTTCCTTTCATTTGAAACGCTCCTTTCTTCAAAAAATTTTTTTTCGCATGTAAATATTATAAACAAAAAAATTTTTTTTATTTGCTTCATATAGTAAGACCGGTTTGTAATTTTTTCATAAATTGATTTAGAGGCTGTTTAGAACAATTTGGACTGTTATAATCTTCATTTTTGACAGGCGGGACAGTAGCCATACATTTCCAGATTATGCCCCCGGACGTCAAATCCTGTTTCACCTGTTATGTTTTTTTCATAATCCTTAAAGGGACATCCGCTTATATCCACTATTTTGCTGCAGCCAAGGCATATTAAATGGTGCTTATGCTCCATTGTATTAAACTCATACCGTGCTTTGCCGTCATTCATAATAGTTGTTTTGGCAGCAAGTTTTTTTTCCCACATGGTTTCCATAGACCTGTAAACAGTTGAAAGGCTGACGGCAGAATTTTGTTTTTTCATTTTTATATATATTTCTTCAACAGTTAAAGGGGTGCGGGATTCTTCAAGTATTTTAAGAAGGATATTCCTGTAACCTGTATTTTTTAAGCCTTTTTCAGCAAGTATTTTTTTATATTTATTGCAGTCATTCAAATTAATCATCCCTTTACCGGTTTTTTTATTATAAGTGTTTTGTTTATTCCTTTATAAAAAAGAATTGTCAAAAGACAAATCACACCTGTCATAACTATAGTGGCTCCCGGCTTAAAGTTTGCGTAGTATGATATGAACAATCCTGTTATTGTAAAAAGCTCTGCAAAAATAATTGAATATATGAAGGTTTGTTTATAGCTTTTGGCAAGCTGTAAGGCACAGGCAACAGGGAGTACCATTAAGGAAGAAATGACAAGGGTACCTACCGTTCTTGCAGATATTGATATGGTCACGGCAGTAAGAAGCGTAAAAACAGAATTTATGGCTTTTACAGGTATGCCGGAAAGCCTTGCAGATACTTCATCAAAGGTAATATAAAATAGTTCCCTGTATAAAATAATAACCGATGCAAATACAACAATGCTCAATATTATAGTCGATATAAGCTCAATGCTGCTAATTGCAACTATGCTTCCAAAGAGAAAGCTGTGGAAGCCCGAAGTATTTTTTACAAAGCCGGATAAAATACCGGCGAGTCCGATCCCTGTTGACATTATTATTGCCAGCGCTATTTCAGCATAGCGGGGAAAGGATTTGCGGATTTTTTCTATCCCGAAGGCGGAAAATATTGAAATTATTGTTGCTCCCAATATGGGATTTATACCAAAGGCCAATCCGCCCGCAACTCCCGCAAGAGAACTGTGGGAAAGGGTATCTCCTATCATCGAAAGCCTTCTTAATACAACAACTAAACCGATGCACGGCACTATTAATGCAATAAGCATTCCAACTAAAAATGCCTTAATCATAAAATTATACTGAAATATTTCTAGCATTAGTTTTCTCCTTTATTATTGCAGTACCTGCAAATATGTGACTGGAAGTTGATACCATACCCGTACATCTTTGATATAAAATCGCCTGTCATAGTATCTTCGGTGCTTTGCAGGATTAATCCGTTTTCACTTAAAAACAAAAGCTTGTTTGCATGAACCGTTATTGCACCTATATCATGTGTTACCATGACTATTGTAATGCCCAGCTCCTTGTTTAGCCGGGCAAGAAGACAGTAAACCGCCTCTTCCGACTTTGCGTCTATGCCTACGGTTGGTTCATCCAGAAACATAATCTCAGGCCTGCTTACAAGTACTCTTGCTATAAAGACCCTTTGCTGCTGGCCGCCGGACAAATTACCGATGAGGCTTTTTCCGTATTGATGCATATCAACTTTTTGAAGTGCATTGTATACCTCTTCTTTGATTTTTATGTCACGTTTTTTAAAAATATTGGTTTTTGAATACATATTGGCGGAAACTACTTCCTCCACAGTAGCAGGAAAGCTGCTGTTAAAAGAGCTTGCTTTTTGTGAAATATAACCTATTTTATTCCAGCTTTTAAAAGAGCTGATCCTTTGACCAAGTATTTTTATCTCCCCGCCGCAAGGCTCAAGTATTTTAACCAGGAGCTTAATGAGTGTGCTTTTTCCCGAACCGTTTGCACCTATTATTCCAAGGAAATCACCTTTATTAACGGAAAAGGAAAAATCTTTGATTACCGGCTTTCCATTGTATGAAAAAGATAGATTATTTACGTCTATTGCTCCCTGCATTGTGCCTCCATTATTATTCAAGTGCTTTTTTAAGTGCTTCAAGATTATCCCTCATTATGGAAAAGTACTCTTTTCCGGCTTCAATTTCTTGTTCATGAAGCCCTCCCAATGTATGCAATATTCCGGTTTCTGCACCGACTTCATTTGCCAGGGTTTTTGCAACCTTAGGACTTACAAGCGTATCGAAGAAAATATATTTTACATTATTTTCTATGGCAAATGTTGTAATTTCGGACAATTTTTTAGGTGAAGGCTCTGAATGGTGGCTGAGACCTTCCACCGCAATCTGTTTGAGGCCGTAAGCCTTGCAAAGATATCCAAATGCCGCATGTGTTACTATTATTTCTTTACTTTTAAAATTTGATACGGCATCTCTATAGTCTTTGTCAAGTTCATCAATCAATTTTGCATTTGATAAATAATTCTTTTCATAAAACTCCCTGTTTGCGGGGTCAATATCTGCAAATGCATTCTTGATAGCCTCCATTTGCTGTTTTGCCAATGAAGGATCAAGCCATACATGGGGGTCATACTCAAGATCATCATGGCTATGACCGTGTCCGTCCTCATGACCGTGTTCGTCCTCATGATCGTGCTCGTCCTCATGACCGTGTTCGTCCTCATGACCGTGTTCATCCTCATGATCGTGTTCACCCTCATGACCGTGTTCGTCCTCATGACCGTGCTCATCCTCATGACCGTGTTCATCCTCATGATCGTGTTCATCCTCATGACTGTGTCCACACTCATGACCACACTCATGTCCGTGTCCACACTCATGACCGTGTTCGTCCTCATGATCGTGTTCATCCTCATGATCGTGTTCATCCTCATGGCTGTGTCCACACTCATGACCACACTCATGTCCGTGTCCACACTCATGATCGTGTTCATCCTCATGACCGTGTTCGTCCTCATGATCATGCTCACCCTCATGGCCGTGCCCGTCCCAGTGTTCATTCTTAATAAGACTCAAACCTTTTGAAGTTTCAACCAGTACCATATTTTTAGTATCTATGGAGCGTATTATTTTGTTTATCCAGTTTTCCATCCCGGCCCCGTTATATATTAAAACATCCGCTTTGCCGATGGCTGCAATATCTTTCGGTGCCGGTTCCCAATCATGGGGTTCGGTTCCTGCGGGGACAAGGTTAAACAGGTTTATTTTATCACCGCCAATTTTTTTTGCAAAATCATACATTGGGTAAAAGCTTGTATATACGGTTATTTTGCTTTCATCTGCCAAATTGCTTTCATCTGCCAAATCTGTGCTGGTTGAAGCTTTGCATCCGGTGATAAAAATTAAAACAAGTATTATTACTGCATAAATATGAAATTTGTTTGTTTTCAATGTAAAATCCTCCCTTTTAAATGCGAATAGTTTGCATTTGCATTTATTATATAATATTTTACCCCTTCCGTATATACTTAAACTAAAAAAAACTTAAATATTCCATATTTATAAAAATTCGAATAAAACAGATACCTAAACAAATTAAGGCGGGCAAGGGCAAAGGAGAAAAACCTGTATTTGACGATAGGGACTCAATAGCCCATTGGACCGCGGATGCTGTGGATTTTGCCGTTTCACTGGAGCTTATGAGTGTAAGCAGGGACAACGCTTTTGGCCCCGGAGAAAATGTAACATGTTTAGGATTTAACAGGAATCTTTTTTTTACGACTTTTTTCTCAATATATTTGATATACATAATAACATTTTTTACAGGATATATTAATTTGTATTCCGGGACCGGCAGCCGCTGCAGGTGTATTTTCCTGTTTTTACATTATTCCTTATGCCGGCGGCTTGCTGCAGGGCATTTTTACCCTGATGCTTTTGTTCAAATTGTTTACATAAATTTTTATTATGTATAGGTCTTATGTTATATGTTATGGGTTTACCGTACTGTATCTATAGGTAATATTATCTATATAATGATTCGCTAAAAAAAAATATAATGTTATTGGGGATTGTTGTCACTTAATAACAGCTTGACTTTTATTATATCCGGAAAAATTTTAATAAAAATAATGTTAAAGGATTTTGGTTATTCAAATTTTTATGTGGGGAGTGTATCAAATGAACAGTTTGTTAAATGACAGTACAAAAGAGTATTATGAAGGCTTGAAAATGGATGAGGATGAAAAAGGGAAGGGGAAAGGGAAAGGGAAAGGGAAAAAGAAAAATATAAGCATGAAAATAAAGTCTCCCATAGGGATACTGGTTGTTGCCATTATTTTGTTACTGGTGGGGATAATAGGGTACAGCGCTTTTTTATCGAAAGGAGTATCAATTTCATTTAATCCCGGCGAAGGGGAAAAATCCCAGGATGTGGTCCAGGAAGAAACCTCATATGAAGCAGACCTGTATAGCTTTATAGCACTGCAGGTTAAAACAGGAAAAATATCCATAGATGATGTGGAAGGAAATTTTTCTAAGGATAAGCTGAAAATCATCTGCAAAAGGGCAGGTTTGCTGTACTTTGAAGACAGTAAGCTGGAAGATGCCATAAGAAAGATAGTGAAAAAACCGTCGGGGATATTGCTTGTTGAAGATGTATCTCACATAACGGAATTGGATATTAGCGGATTATCAATAAAAACCCTTGACGGCTTGCAGGTTTTCGGAAATCTTACCAAATTGACAATGGATGATAATAAGATAAACAATATAAGCTTTCTTAGGGATTTGAAAAAAATAACAAGCCTCAGCATAAAAGACAACCACATTATCAGTATAAACTCCTTAAGCAGCATTGCCGGACTTAAGCATTTATACCTGGACAATAATTACATTAATGATTTAAGTACAATCCGGGGAATGAGCCATTTAGAAACATTATCCATGTCCGGAAACCATATTATGGATGTTGCCCCGTTGAGCAACCTGGAAAAGCTCTCAACCCTTAACCTTTTTCATAATGACATCCAGGATGTTACACCTATCGGGACATTGACCAATTTAAACAGCTTGAATTTAGGGAACAATTATATATCCGATGTAAATCCGCTGGCATCCTTGATCAATTTGTCCGAGCTTAAACTAAGTGACAATAACATCATAGACCTTAACCCGCTGGGGGGGCTAAGCAGCCTGACAAATTTAGACCTGTACGATAACAGGATAACTGATGTCAAGCCTCTTAAAAATTTAACCCGTTTGAAAAAAGTAACAATCGGACGTAATCCTATAGGAGATATTTCCAAGGTCAGGATAGGCAGCTCGGTTATAATTGAGTAGGCAAGTCCGGCAAAAAAATACCATTTTTGCAGCTAAGTCCTAAAAATCGGTTTACATAACCACATATTTTTAAAGACTTGCCATGTATATGATTCTATAGGGAAAAATGGTCTGAAATGTCGTAGATAAGCACTTTATAAGAAAAAAATGTATATGAATGCAACATGGTGACACGTGGGTAATTGGTTTCAACCAAAATCTGATAAAATATTCTAATATATGAGACGCACAGTCTATTAACAACATCATGGGAATACAATATAATTATTCTATGACGAATAAAACGTTAGGAGTACAAAAATGGGAATTGTAGACGAAAATCTGGATGAAGTGCTTGTGGAAACAGGAGCATTAAAAATTGAACACCTGAAGGAAGCCTGGGAAATTCAGCGCAAAACCAACAAAGGATTGCAGCAGATTCTCGAAGAGATGAAATTTGTACAAAAAAATGACATTTTATTTGCCCGGGCAAAAAAAATGGGGCTGGAATACAGGGATTTGAGCAAAATAGCAAAGCTTGGTCCTGATGTCCTTGAGCCTTTGCCCGCAGAGCTTGCGAGAAAGCACTGCATATTCCCCCTTGATATAGATGACGATACCATAATAATTGCAATGAAGGATCCCACCGATGTATATGTTCTGGAGGACATACAGGTTTCTACATCATTAAAAGTAAAGGCCGTATATGCGGACCATATTGAAATAGAAAGATTAATTGAGCAAAATTATGTCAAGGAAGAAAAACAGGAATTACCGGAAGAGAAAGTTGAAGAAGCAGAGGAAGAAGCCGGGGAAGCTTCCAATAATATGATTGAAGGCAAGATTGGAAAGTACCTGACAGGAAAAGAAATTATCACCAGCGGCCAGTTCCAGCTGGCTTTGAAGCTTCAAAAGGAAAATGGAGGGAGCATTGGCGAAATCCTTATTTCTCAAGGCTATATAGATAAAAATGCTTATCATGAAGCGCTTAAAAAGATGGGAGTTAACTATGCAGATGTAAAAGAGGAAAAGATAAACGATAAAATGCTGGAAAAAATCGGTGAGAGGCTTGCCAGGCGGCATACTGTTTTGCCGATTGAAGTAGAAGGCATTACATTAAAGGTTGCCATGAGTGATTCAAGCAATATTTTTGCCATAGACGATTTAAGGCTTGCCACAGGATTTGAAATTATTCCGCTGCTGGCGGACGGCAAGGATATAACTGCTTACATAGATAAGTTTTTTGAAGGAAGGAAAAAAGAGGAAGAGAAACAGAAGAAGAGTACGGCAAAGAAAAAAGCAAAGCCCGTGGCGGAGGTAATAGACTTTGATGAGGAAATGAAGAAGGTCCATGAAGAAATCAAGGTTGAAATTACCCAGGATATTGAGGACTCGGTAGATATAAGTGATGTACAAAATGCACCTATTGTAAAGATGGTAAAGCTAATTTTCAACAAGGCGGCCTCAAGCAAGGCCAGTGACATACATATAGAGCCCCATGAGGATGTTGTTGTGGTAAGGAACAGAATCGACGGGCAGCTTGTTGAGGTAATGAGAAATGACATAAAGATTCTTCCCGCACTGATAGCCAGGATAAAAATTTTAAGCGGTTTGAACATTGCTGAAAAAAGGATACCCCAGGACGGAAGGATTTCCCTGCATATTGATTCGCGCAGCTTTGATATGCGTGTATCCATACTGCCTGCAGTTTTTGGCGAAAAGGCTGTAATAAGGCTTGCAGACAAGGAAGGCTTCAATGTCAAGAAGGAAGAGCTTGGGTTTTTTGAAGATGATTTGAAAAAATTTGACAAAATATTAGCCAATCCCCACGGGATTGTCCTGGTAACAGGCCCCACGGGAAGCGGTAAGTCCACCACGCTTTACACTGCACTTAAGGAGCTGTGCAGTCCCGAAATAAATATAATGACTGTTGAAGACCCGGTTGAAAATACCATAGAGGGAATAAACCAGGTGCAGGTCAATGTAAAGGCGGGAATGACATTTGCCGTTGCATTAAGGGCCTTTTTGAGACAGGACCCGGATATAATAATGGTGGGAGAGATAAGAGATCCCGAAACGGCAGAGATAGCCACCAGAGCCGCTATTACAGGACATCTTGTCCTGAGTACCCTTCATACAAATGATGCCGCCAGTTCAATCACAAGAGTTATAGACATGGGAATAGAGCCATATATGCTTGCATCTTCAATAGTAGGAGTAATAGCACAAAGGCTGGTGAGGAGATTTTGCAGTGACTGCAAGGAAGAGTACGAGCCTACAGAGAGTGAGAAAGGCATTTTAAGGCTTGAACCCGGGGACAATGTAAAGCTGTTCAGGCCCAAAGGCTGTGACAAGTGCAGCAATACGGGATACAAAGGACGGATTGCCGTATATGAAATTATGACTGTGGACAGTGAACTGATGGAGCTCATTGCCCACAATAAACCGGCGGGCCTGTTAAAGGAAGCGGCTTTGAAAAAAGGGATGAAAACATTGCAGCAAAACTGTATACAGCTTGTAACAACCGGGATAACATCAATTGATGAAATGTTGAGGATTACATATGCAAGAGATTAAAACCGCAGGGGGAGGCTTAAAAATGAAGTTGAGGGAGCTTTTGGAAAAGTCAATTTCATACAGTGCATCCGATTTACATATATGTGTTGGAATACCGCCTGTAATCAGGAGAAATGGTGAGCTGGTATACTTTGAGGAATCGATTCTCACTTCAGAAGATTGTGAAGAGCTGGTTGGAGAATTAATAAGGGAGGAAATGAGGGATATTCTTGAAGAAAAGGGCCAGGTTGACCTGTCATATGCCCTGCCCGGTATTGCCAGGTTCAGGATTAACATATACAGGCAAATGTCAACCCTTGCCATAGCCATAAGGGTTATTCCCACAAAGATTCCGGATATTGATGAGCTTGGCATACCTTCCATAGCATGCAAGCTGGCGGAAAAGCAAAGGGGGCTCATACTTATAACGGGGCCTACGGGAAGCGGCAAGTCTACCACGCTTGCTTCAATGATAAATTATATAAACAATAATAAAAGGTGTCACATTATTACTATTGAAGACCCTGTAGAGTTTATACACACTCATAACAGGAGCATTATAAACCAGAGGGAAATAGGAGAAGACACCTCCAACTATGCGGATGCCTTGAGAGCAACTTTAAGGGAGGATCCGGATGTAATACTCATTGGTGAAATGAGGGACCAGGAAACAATAGCTACAGCACTTACGGCGGCTGAAACAGGCCATCTGGTTTTGTCGACCCTGCATACGGTAGGATCTGCAAAGACCATAGACAGGATAATTGACGTATTCCCCCCCCATCAGCAGACGCAGGTGAGGAGCCAGCTTTCTACCGTACTCCAGGGTATAATATCACAGCAGCTGATAAAAAAGAAAAATACGGTAGGCAGAGCACTGGCTACTGAAGTTATGGTAATGACATCTGCAATATCCAACCTGATACGCGAAAACAGGATAGTACAAATCAATACGAGTATACACACAGGCTTCCAGTATGGTATGCATTCCATGGACGGAAATATTGCAAAGCTCTATAAAGAAGGAGTAATTGATTATGAAAGTGCCTACAAGTATTCTTGCGACCCTGACAACTTTGAAAAGCTTGCCATGATGAAAACAGGATAGATTGGAAAAAGGAAAAGGAAGAACAAAAATGTTTAAAATAACTGATGGAAAATAATAATATTGGGGGGTTGGTGAGATGAGTATTTTTTTTCTTAATGATTTTCTTACAATTGATGTGGGCTTCAGATATATAAAAATTGCACAGGTAAGAAAAAAGAACAATGATAATCTGGTAATAGTTAATTATGGACTTGGGGATACCCCTAAAGGGTGTATCAAGAACGGGGCCATAACCAACAGGAAAATGGTTACGGCTGAGATAAAAAAGGTTATAAAGGAGAACTTCCTTACGGCCAGGAGTGCAAAGATTGTTATATCCGGTACGAATATAATCAGCCGGATCATAATGGTTGACAAGGTAAGCGAGAGCAAAATGGACGACAAGGTAAAACGGGAAATAACAGAATGCCTGCCGGTCAATGTTGAGGAGCACAAGGTTGATTATAAAATCCTGGATACCATAAACGACGGTAAGCCAAAGGTCAAGATTTTTGTAACCGCGGTTCCGAAAAAAATAATCAACAGTTATCTTGAAATGCTGGCAGAGCTTGATTTAAAGCCTATTTCAGTTGATATACCCGCAAACAGCGTGTCAAAATTTTTCAAGAAAAACATCACATGGATTGAGCATGAGAGCCTGGCTAAAAAGCAGAAATTGAAGTATTTGAAATCCCTCAATACAATATCCGTAATTGACCTGGGTTCGGAGACAACAATAGTCAACATATTAAAAAACAAGATACCCGAGTTCAACAGGGTCGTCCTTCTGGGAAGCAGTAATATAGACACTGAAATCATAAGGGAAATGAGCATTGAAAAGGGCAAGGAGGACAGTGCGGAACGCTACAAGAAGATGTACGGCATATCCTTTAAAAAAGATATCAACAACGAAATGGAATGGGACTGCAGCAATTGTGCGAAGAAGGTCATAGATGAAATTATCAGGAATGTCAAAACATGCCTGGACTTTTATATAACAAGGTGTGCAGGCGAACAGATAAGCAGGATATACCTTATTGGGGGAGGCTCCCAGATGACGGGGATAAGCGAGTATTTTGAAGAAAAGATGAAAATACCTATTTATCCGGTGGACCTTCTGCATATTGACGGCATTGAATTTACGGAAAAGCTTGACACCGAACGCATAAACTATCTGGTCAACGTACTTGGCACCGCATTATGATTTATATGGAGGATTGAAATATGCCTTTATACGCTTATAAGGTTAAAAATGAAGCAGGCAAGGTTTTTTCAGGACAGGCAAAAATCAAAAAACGGGACGAGCTGGAAAAGATAATTTCCGCCAAGGGGCTGACTGTGCTTGAGATATGGGAAAAGAATGCCCTGTCCGACATCAGTACAATCGGGATATTTAAAAAGAAGGTTAAGACCAAAGACCTGGCGATTTTCTGCAGGCAGTTTGCAATAGTCCTGTCGGCAGGCGTGCCCATAGGGCTTGCAATGGATGTAATGCGGCAGCAGACTGAAAATCCTACCCTTCAGGAATGCCTGACGGATATTTATGAGGATATCCAGAAGGGAATCCAGCTCTCAAAATCCATGGGGAATTCGTCCGTGTTTCCCGACATACTTGTCAATATGGTGGAAGCCGGTGAAGTCAGCGGGCAGCTTGACCTGGTGTTTGCAAGGATGGCGGAGCATTTTGAAAGGGAGTACAAGCTCAACCAGAAAATAAAGGGAGCGATGACTTACCCCGTCATAGTGTGCGTGGTAGCCGTAGCCGTTATAATAATTCTCCTGGCCAGGGTAGTACCGTCATTTATGGATATATTGACAGGATTCGGGGTTGATATGCCTGCAACAACCAGGATATTGATAGTTGTGAGCGAATTTTTCAAGAGCTACTGGTGGCTGATTGTCTTTTCCATCATAGGAATTTTTACAGGAGGCAAAATGTACAAGCGCTCCGAAAGCGGGAAATTATTTTTCGGCGAGCTGGCCATAAAGCTTCCCGTACTAAAGGGTGTTACTGAAAATATAATTACCTCAAGGTTTTCAAGGACCATGGAAACCCTTATAAACAGCGGGGTGCAGCTCATAAAATCGCTGGAGATAGTGCAGAAGGTCATAGGTAATGCGGTCATTGAGAAAAGAATTACGGGTGTAATTGATGAAATCAAGAAGGGGAAGGGCCTGACCGGGCCGCTGAGTGAAATGAAATATTTTTCCCCTATGATTGTTTCCATGGTCAGGATAGGCGAGGAGTCGGGTAATCTTGAATATACCCTGAAAAAATCGGCAGATTTTTACGAGGAGGAAATGCAGGCCTCCCTGCAGAAGCTCACCACATTTATCGAACCCCTTGTCATCTGCGTACTGGCTGTTGTTATAGGCTTCATAGTCATAAGCGTATTGCTGCCAATGTACAGCATATACCAGAACCTGTCGTTTTGATAATTACCCCGGAAAGGGTTGATTATATAAAAAAAAGAAAGGAGTATCGAAATGGTTGCTATTATGAAAGATGTTAAAAAAAGGTTTGTTGAAAGGAAGGGGGTACAGTCCTTTTTAAGAAAGCTGAAAAAAGACAACGGATTTTCACTGGTTGAGCTTCTTGTAGTCATAGCAATAATGGGAGTACTTGCCGCAATTGCATTCAACATGTTCGGAGGAGTGCTTGCAAACAGCAAAAAGAGTGCCGACGAGCAGATGGCGGTAAACCTGGAAAAGGCAATGCTGACATATTGTACGGATTCAGATGATTGGGGTTTGGATAATATTAGTGGTGTTTCAGATGGAACTGCATCCACGGTTCTTATTCAAGCTTTGATGGATGTTATTAATGATGGCGTTACCGATAGAGTTTACGGGCCGGTACTGTCAAGAAAGGATCCTGATGAGGCTAAAGATGCAGCTGTAAATGTACAGGCTTACGAGCCACAGCATAATAAGAATTTGGGATGGGCTATTGATATATATCCTGACCTTCAAACTGTTAAGGTCGTACCTGCTACTGAGACTTCCCTTTGTATTGTAACTATTCACCCATGACGCTTGTACATAATACCAATTAGCATAATAATTCGCCGTCCCCTGCTTCTAAAGGGGCAGGGGCGCGGTATTTTTCAGGTGGTATGTTTATGAAGCTTTCAAACAGAAAAGGTATGGGAATACTGGAGGTTGTAGTTGTAATGGGCATAATTGCCGTCCTCATGCCCATAGTGTACATGATATTTGTTGACGGCATCCGCACATGCAATACCTACAGGAAGTTTTTGTACCAGTATGACAAGGTGGACGGCGTGGTTATGCGCATAAGAAAGGATATTGAGCAGGCCGCATACTATAAGGTTGTATATGAGCCCGACAACTCAAGGAGCATACTGGTGCTGAGGTATCACGACTACGATGATACGGGCAAGGAAAAAACATGGAAGATTGAGGATGAGAGGCTGTATGTTAAAACCGACCTTCCGGGTGCTCCGGGAAGCTTCGAGGAAGTACTGGGAGGGCTGGATACCGCTGTTGTCAGTGTACCGGCTGCGCCGCCGGAGCCTGCAAAAAAATATATGCCTTCAAGATTTGAGAAAATTGGCGACAAGGTGATTCTGGGGGTAAAACCGGAAGCAACCAATACAAGAATACACAGGAACAGGAATATTGAAAAACCTGTAATAACGGAATTTTCCGTTAAATACAAGGAATTTATTTCATAGTGGGAGGAACCTAAATGAAGGATATTAACCTGCTGATAGATGAGGAGAGGATTGACCCTGTCGGTGAAGCCAAGAGCAGCACCGGCAAGAAAATAGGTATAGCTTTTCTGGTGCTGGTTGTTGCAGGCCTCATGGGAGCTGGCCTGGCTATTCCCTCAGCCTATGTAAAAACGCTTGAAGGCAGCCTTGCCAGCATTGAAGAGGATATTAAATCAGAAAAATATGATGAAGTCAAATTGCTGAATAAAAAGATTTCGGCAGAGTTTGGGCTGCTGGGGGAAAAAAGGGAAGTTATCCAGCATATTGATAACCAGGGCGGTCCCGTAAATTCCATTATTAATTCACTAAAAAGCAGTACACCCTATGGCTGTTCCGTAAACGGAATAGAATATGACAACGATTCCCTTACGGTATCACTTACCGTTGAAGATATATCCCGGGTGGCACAGTTTGTAATGAATATGGACAGGCTTGCGCTTTTTGAGCTGTCGGATTCAAGTGCCGGTTTTAAGCTTAATGAAGCAGGGGAATACATTTTAACCTTTGATGTAATAGGAATAGGAGGTTGACAATATGTCCTTTAAAAAGAAGGAGGCCAAGCTTTTGGCTTTGCTGGCTGTTATTGTATACGCCCTGGTATTTTACAAGTTTATTTGGGTACCTGTAATCCCCAGGATTTCAGATATAAAGGATAAAATCTCGGAAGCGGAGGCAAAAAAAGCTTCTCTGGAAAAGGAGGTTTTGAATATCAGTACAAATATAGCTGAATTACACAAGCTGAATGCCATGAATGAAAGGGTTGATCAATATTTGATGAACAGCTCATTTCTTGTTGACAATCTTGAGTATGTAAACAAGCTCGGGAAGTACCTTAAAAACAATATTACAGAGCTGAATGTAAGCAGTCCCCAGGAAAAATATACGGGATTGCAGAATAAGGACGGCGGCTCCGCAAGCGGCAAAAGCCCCGTTAAATACTACGAAACAAAAATAGAGTTTAATGCCCATATGACATACGGCGACGCAATGCGCCTGGTTAAATACCTTGAAGGCGCCGCAACAAAAACAAGGATTAAAAAATTTGTAGTCAAGCCCTTAAGTGAAAACAGGCAGGCTGAAAACGTGGAAGATGGGGAAGATACTATAGAAAGCAAATATGATATCAATATAATAATCTGCCTGTATTCTATGAATCTCCGCGAATCGGACAGGATGTTTATGTACAGCAGCTACAAGCTCGGAAGCTATATGGACGGCAAGGGAAGCGTCATGGACGGCCGCAATCTGCAATCATTCGATGATGAAACCATGAAAAGCGCAGACATAGTAATAAAAGGTAAAAGCTACCTTTCCGGCGGCGAAAACCTTCAGATTCTTTGCAGGGACACGGACAGCAAGGTTATGAGGATTAAGACGGACAATACGGTTGACATCGACCTGGGATTTACGGGTACGTCGTATACCTTAAATGCCGCTGATGCTTCAAATAACAGGGAAAGCCTGGCGGCGGACATTGTTTCCGAAGAAATAACCATACTGGTTGATATTGATATGCCGGACATCAAAGAGAATGAAAATATCAGATTGAATATTAAAATCAATAACGGCTCTTCAAATAGAATCAGGGTAATATTGAACGACAGGCAGAAACGGGCAAAGGTTTTTGACAGGAACGGTGCGGAGATACATGGCCGGAGCGCCCTGGAAAAGCTGGATATATTCTAGATGGGAAAATTAAGGAATCTTTAGGTTCCCGGCGAATAACTTTTTATTCCTTTAAGCCTGAAAGGCTTACGGGAGGCTGGTGAGGTTTATGCAAAAAATTATTAGAAAAAACAATAAGGGAAGCAGCTTGATAGAAGTATTGGTATCAATCACAATACTGGGAATCATATCACTTCCGCTGACAACTTCGTTTTTAAATTCCGCAATACTGATTAGAATGACAGGGGAAAGGCAGGAGCTTAATTCTGTCATGCGGACAATAAAGGAAAATGTCATTGCTTCCGTTAAATACGGGGCAGGAAATACGATACCGTCTTACGGCGGAGGGGACGTGGTATTGAAGGACGACATAAACGGTTCGGACCTTAAGATAGTGAACGAAATCGGAGAAATAAGCAAAAGGTTTAAGTTTGACGCGGTAAGGGACAAGGATTTTGGAGAGATCCACGGATTTTCCGATACCTGTGAATACCTGATTACCGTTAAAAAAATGGATGGGGAAGTATTCCAGAAGCTCAGGATTAACATAAACAGGCTTATTCCTTAGGCCATAAGCCGGATTATCGATTAACCCGGCAGGTTTATGATGTTTTTGAGAACGTTGGGTGGTGTAAAAGAGCTTATGCTAGGTAATATAAATAATAAAAAAGGTTCCACAATGCTGTTTGTAATTGTATTAATGGCATCGGTCATCCTGCTGGCCGGGGTTTTGCTGGATACGTCTATGCAGGTTTTCAGGGCGAGCAAGACCAACGGGCATATGGACTACTCTTATTATGCTGCGGAAAGTGCAATACAAAAGTGTTTCGACAGTCTTGGAAGCATATGCTCCAATGAAACACTCGCAGCCTCTAATGGGATAACATATACGGGGGATAACGAGCTGTTTGCCAGAAGCATGGTAAACGAAGTTTTAAGGCCCTACATCGGCGCCCTCAATATAAACGGTGCTTTTGACGGTATCAATGTTGCCAACAATACTGAAAATACTGCTGATGTCAGTATTGATATCAAGTATATGGGCCATAGCTACAATCCTGCTGAAAGCCCTTCAAAAATAAAAATAAATATCGGCGTTTTTGCTGATTCGAAATATATAGTAAAGCCATATGTTTCGGGAGACAAAAAGGTATTTTCACAAAAAGAGTTCGAGGTGAGCTTTCCAAAAGCTTTCAGGCTCTTAGGACCTGTTTATACGGTGGGGGATTTTATGGCCAGCGGCAGCTCTACGTTGAATGTCACCGGCGACATGCATGTTTACGGCAGCTCTCCAGAAGTACTCGCCCAGCCAGAACAGTATTATTACGGCGGGATATATGCAAAGGACAATTCAACAATGTACATAAACGGCAATGCATACAGCAGGAGCTTTATAAGGACCGGGGAGTACAACCAGACACAGGACAACAGCTCCATATATGTATACAGGGACGCGGTTGCACAGGGAGTACATGTATTCGGCAGGAATAACCGGATAGCCGTATACAGGAATGCGTATACATTTGACGACCTTGAAATAAACGGTGAAGATTCCGTTATAGCGATAAACGGCAGCTATTTTGGATTGTCGGACGGTACGGATGCCGTGCACCATGACAATTCCAGCGCCATAGTAAACAGTGCCATAGTACATTGGTCGAATTCAAGCATGGCTAAAAGATCAAGGATTGTAATAAACGGCTCCGTTATGATAAATGGCAGCACCTTCAGGGTTGAGACTGACAGCGGCGATGTTTTGTATGAGATAGAGGATGCTTCAATAGCCATGTACAATGATGCCCCTTTATATAAGCTGTGTCCTATTGATTTAACCGGTCTTTACAGGGATTGGATAATCAGCGGGGGATATGACAGTGGAGCTTATGGTTATAGTAATTTGTTCCAGGTATGGAATACCCGGCCATGGAGCGTGAATCCCGCCGATGTACAGGCAAATATTGAAAGCTGGATGAACAGTATTGATATGGCCAGGCTGGCGGGGACAAATAATACAAATATGTTTGACAGACCGGTGCCGGAAAAGATACAAGGGTACTGCAATTATGAGATTGCTTCCAACGACAGGATGTATTTCATATCAAAGTCCGATGAGGATTTATCGGAATTGGGCAGAGCAAAACTGCTTACTGATAATTATGTACTTGACAATATTGACCCCCCTCTGGGCATGGGCACGTGGAAAGGATTCTGGAACGGGTACATGGATGATTCCTTTGAATGGGATGCGGGGTACTGCTGGGACATACCGGGAATTCTTAACAATCTGTTAAAGCCGGGCTTGCTGGATATGGCCAATGTCTTTGTTTCAAGGCATACCTATGATCCTTCAAAATCAAGTGCTTCCGATGTCATTGAGCACAGGTCGACGGAAACCTTCAGTACCATAATGACCGCCCTTGGCAACCTGGCGCTTTCGGGCAGCCCATATGTCCTGGAAGCGGGAAGCGGAAACCTAAGTGATGCTGCATATCCGTACAATGATATAGCAAATAACCCATGGGCCTTGGATAAATACTTTCTTGTCATAAATACGGACCCTGATAAAATACTTGAATTAAACGGAACGGTTTTTAATGGAATTATTTTTACTACGGGAAAGGTGGTTTTAAGGAACGGTGCAATTGTAAACGGCGCCATAGTGGCCGCAGGAAGGGGTTATGACCCGGGTCCCGGGTACGTGGCAGGCTCTGCGGCGGAAGATGTTGAAATAGGCGGGATAAAATATGCCCACAGGGCTCCAAGGATCAGGGAAGACGGCTCAAACCTGGGTGTCTTGGACAGCGGCGGATATGCTGCAATTCAAATAAGCAGCGGGGAAGCGGGGATACATTTCCCTGACGCAGACCCTGAGACAGGCAGGGAAATATTATTGGATATATTCTTGGGCCAGGGACTGGATTTATATTCGATTTTTTAATGAGGTGAAAATATGAAGGGTATTAGAAATACGATGACAGCGGCAATATTGGCAGCAGCTCTATTTTTAACAGCAGGCTGCGGTCCGGGGAAGGAAAGCGAAAGTAAACCACCGGCAGATGCAGGGGAATCCGTTGTTAATATTCCACAGGTCATATCAAATGAAGAAAAAAACAGGATAAAAAAGCTGATACATGATTATTTTTCAAGCCTGTATTCGGTTCCTATTGAAGAATATGGCTTATATACTGCTATGGGAAATGTTCCGTCATGGATAAGGGATTTCATTTCGGAAAAAACCCTGGAATTGGCAGAAGGCAATACCGAAATAGGCATTCATTTTCCCAGGTATTTTGAAATAAACGGCTTGACGGTTATTGACTATGAAATGAAGGAATACAAGGATATGGAAGATGAAATGCCCAATATAGACGCAGATTTTTTAGGAAAGAGCAATGACTCGGTGTATTATTCCGTCAGGGTCGAAGCACTGGGCAAATGCATACCTGCAGGTGCCTTTGAAAGTCAATTTACACAAGACGAGCATGGAATATACATACGAATTGAAGAGCCGGAGGACGGGGAAAGGCCTGCAGGACCGGAAGAACCTGAAGAGGAAGAAATTGTTGAGGACCGCATCAGAATGCTCCTCAATTATGAGGTGGAGCTGGAGAAAATCGACGGCATCTACAAGCTTGTAACTGTAAAGGAAGCAAATACACATTCAACCCTTAAGGACAGGCTGCTGCTTTTCAACAATGATTTTGCACAAGCTCTGCCGTATATTAATTTTGACAAAAGAGAGGGCAGCAATGAATACGTAAACAAGGAAGATGGAATTGTATATGAGAGGGAAATGGAGCTGGTCCTGGATTTTTTCACCGGGCTTAAAAGCCTTGACAGGAAAAGGATGCTCCTGATGTATCCCTGCTGGGAAAAGGATCAGCTGGAATTTAGCGGATTTTTGGACCAGACAATTGAAATGGATGAGGAAAAAAGGTTTTCCGACCTTATGGAAATAACAAACGAATACAAGGAAAGGTTTGACTACGATTCAATGCCCCTGCAGATAGATATGTTAAGCTTTAGCAGTGATAAATACGGCAAGCTGGAAATAATACCTTGCCTGTCATACACACAAAATAAAAAGAAATATTTTGTTATATTTGAGACAGAAGTAATGACAAAGGATGGAACAATAAAAGGAGTGGAAAGCACATGCAGATTTAATTATAATGTTACTCTTTCCGGCGATGCCGGCAATGAAGGGAGGTTGAAAATCAGCGGGATAACTTTGAATGAAAGTAAAAAGCTGCATTGAATTTTAGCATAAGGATGGTCTTTAATATAAAATTGGCCAAATAAGGATTTTAGGAGGGTTAGTTATGAAAGTCAAATCATATTTGACATTGGTTTTAGTTATATCACTGCTGTTTAATCTTTTTTATACTGCCAGTTTTGGTTTAAGCGGTACTATTGAGGATTACAGGTCTGATGATTATATGAGGGTTAAAAGGGTTTTGGAGCCGGATAAGAGCTCACTGCTGGTGGGAGATTTCCAGGATATAAGCTACACAATTCATGGTGATGAATTTGAGATCCGGCCTGAAATAATTCAGGAGAAATACCTGATAGAAAAGGAAATAGTATTGGTAATTGATAGTTCGGGAAGTATGGAAAATAAGCTTGAAGGCAACAAAAGCAGGATGGATGTTGTTAAGGAGTGTGCCGTAAACTTTATCAATAATTTCAAGGGTAAAAAGGCAAAGATAGGCATAGTTGAGTATTTTGGAAGGGCAGGCAGGCCCACAGGCCTTAAGGACATGAAGGATGAAGATGATGTTGAGGATCTGATTGAATATGTAAATGGTATTGACGAAGGCGGATCAACCAATATCGGTGACGGGATGCGCAGGGGCTACTGGATGCTGGATGACGACAGCGAGGCTGCACAGTATATAATCATAATGACTGACGGAGAGCCTAACTATTACACAACTATTGAAAAAAATTCGACTTCCGCTTTTAGAACAAACAGCGGAAGGGGCAGATATTTTTACTATAACAAAGAAAGGGCTACCGATTATGCCGTAGAAATAGGGAAAATGATAGCTGGCGACAGCATTACACCCTTTATTATAGGATTTACTACGGGAACATCCAATGAGCTTCAGAACATTGCCCTGGCCTGCGGCGCGGCAGAGGTTGAAAACGGGAACAACTACTATGTGGCTACATCATCTGTGGATATAAACGATATTTACAATAACCAGATAAAAAACCAGATTATATCCAGCTTCCCCATTAAGCATGTGGAATTTGAACAAACATTCCCTGAAGGCGTAAAGGTTAAGGATGTGCCAGAGGGATTTGACCTTGAAGTGCTTGAAGGCGGTTCATACAGGGTAACGGGAGAAATTGAAAATATGGCCCTTGTAAGAAATGAATCTACAGGAAAGTATTCCGTAACTCCTTGGAACGGCAAGATAAGCGTTGAATATGAAAATAAGGGCGTATTTAATCTTGATGAGCTGGCTGTTTCTTATACTGACCCCTTTGAATTTGAAAAGGATGCTGTCATTGAAGATGAAATAACCGTTGTTGTTAAACAGCCTGTAACAAGCCTTGTGGTAGAGCCTCAATATTTGAATGTAAAGAAAGGCCAGATGTTTGATATAACCGCTGAGGTACAGCCTGATAATGCGGATGAAAAAGATGTTGTATGGACCTCTTCCAATGAAGGTATATTAAAGATTGAATCAACGGATTATGATGAATCCACGGGTGTTTCGTCGGTCAGGGTAAAAGCATTGGAGACAGGGAACGCTTATATTGAGGCCGCTCCTAAAGATTCAGACTATAAGGGAGCTCCGGGATTATGTACCGTAAATGTATATGACGGTATAGACGGAGTTACGGGCTTGCCTGATGAACTCATATTGATGGTCGGCGAGGAATACGAGCTAAATGCCGTTACCATTCCCGAAAGAGAATCGAGCAGCTTCAGCTGGACATCAAGTATGGATTCCATAGTTACCGTTGACGGGTCTGGTGTGATAAAAGCCGAAAGCCCCGGAGAAGCATCTATTACGGCAACTTATATGAATGCCGTAAGCGGAATTATGGGTGTCAGGCCTTTGGTTCTGGAAGACGATGACTTTGCCGTTGGCGAAAAAATAGTACTGTCAAAGGACGGCAGCGGCGGAAAGGGTGTATACCAGCCTATTTCCCTGGGGGGAAGCGGGTATGACACTTTACGGAACAATATTATTTACGGCTCCGGTGACAATATAAAAATAGGTGACACAGTTTCAAGCGAACCGGCTGTTGCCGATAATGCGGGAGCAGTTATGAGTGAGCTTATAAATAACAATAACGGGTCATTTGTAATAACAGTACCCCTTATAGCTTCAATGGGCGATCCGGATGAAAGCAATAATTATGATATTGCCGGCTTTGCCTCTTTTGAAATCAAAATAAGCTCTGGCGGCCAGATAGAAGGAGAATTCCTGGGCAGATATTCAGATTCCTGTAATGTAAAGGCTGTAAATATAGTAATAAACGGAAACGATACGCTTGAGTTGTGGAAAAGCGCTGAATTGACCGTTGATTTGGAGCCTGCAGGAATTGACATTGAATTGACGCCATGGGTATGGACTTCCTCCGATGAAGCTGTCCTGGAAGTTGACAGTGCAACAGGAGCCATTACCGCAAAAGAAATTGGCTCTGCCATAGTAAATGCAAGGGCGCAAACGAAAGACGGCAAGGAAATATACGGCACGAAAACTATTACGGTATTGGATCCGGAAATAGATATAAACTAGACACTATCAGCTCTAAACTTTATGTCAGCCGCCTGCGGTGAATTTTCGCAGGGCAGGGCGTAGATTGGGTAATCCGGCACTTACTTTCATAAATGTGAAAGAAAAGACTGAACAAGTAAGTGCCGGAATATTTCATTGACGGCAATAACATGTTTTGGAATAATGTTTATTTCAAAACCATGCACCTTCTATATGAAACGACTTTAATCCTTGCATTATGGCCTTTGAAATACCACAGAGGTTTTAGTGGATTTAAAATGTCATAATGCTTGGGATTATGAAGTAAAATTTACCCGGCGGCAGCATAAAGGATCAGCATCTGGAATCGAGCATAAATAATTGTGTGAAAAGATTTTAACTGTTATCCGGCCAGCTTCACCGTGTTTCATACATGGCGTATAAATCAAAATATGTGTAATAAAATTACCAGGATTATTCCGGTAAGAGCAAAAAAGGAGTGAGTCCCGTGAAAAAAATCAGTTTTAGTATAATGGTTGTACTATTAATTTTATATAGCTTGTTTTCCGCTAATTTTGCACTGTCGGATATTGATTTACACTGGGCAAATAATCATATCAGGCATCTGGTAAGCATTAGAGCTGTAAATGGCTATCCGGACGGAACATTCAAGCCCGACAACAATATAACAAGGGCAGAGTTTACCGCATTGCTGCTCAGGGCGTTAAAAATTGATCCCGGAAATTCGGAAACAGGCTATTGGGCCGATAATTTTATAAATGAAGCTGTTTCCAGGGGATATATTAAAAAGGGAGAATTTGACGATGTCAGGGTGAATATAACCAGGGGTGAAATTGCACGTATGGTTGTTAGAGCCATGGATGAAAAATATCCCGTCGATATTGCCGAATTGTCAGTTTTAATAAAAGATTTTAACGATACCTCACATAGCTACAGGGAATTTGTGTTAAAGGCATTTAACAAGGGCATCATAACGGGAAGGCCCGACGGAAGCTTCGGCTACAAGGAAAATGCTACAAGAGCGGAAGCGGTTACCATGGCAGCCAGGCTTATAGATGAAAGCAAAAGGATAATACCCTTTGTGGAGCCGGAAATTGGCATACTTACCAATATGGGAAATCTGGGCAAGGTGTGGTATGAGATATCAATAGATAACATTGATGATTATTCGGACGATTATAAGTACAGGATAGAAATGATAACCTTCCCGGAGCTTAATATCCAGGAAATAAAAAGGCCGGATGGAAGCTTTGAAAAAAAAGACATCAGAGAATGGAAAACAACAGAAGAAATTAAGAATGAGAACAGGGTAATTCATAGATTCATGACGGATGTTTTTAGTAATGAAAGGCCTTTTCACATTCCGGCAGGCACTGAAGTGGAATACAGGCTGACGGTAATCAAATCAAGCCTGGAAAGGGAATATGCCGTCAGGATAACCCTGCAAAAGGACTGGCAGAAGGAGTAGAAATAAAAGGGAAAATTTTAGAGTCCGGGGCAAAAAGCATATGCCTGGATTTTTTTCCCGGACTCTTTTAAAGCGGCTGTCAAATATTTATACGCTTGCTTACAAGCCTGCCTGAAATAAGATAGAAGATAGAGATATAAGCAGAATATACAACGGTCATGATGGTTACGTATTTAAAAATTATACCGCTTATGGTGGGGAAATCATTTTCTGTAATAACGGCGGTATTTGCCAGGTTACTCATATCATTTATAAATCCGAAGATGCTTATGATTCCCATATCTAAAAACTGGAGCCCTGTGTATATGGCTATAAAAAACCCCAGGCTTATAAGCCAGCTGAGCCTGGTATTGGATAAAATTGTTTTTGTAAGGGTTATTGCAAGTGTGGCCATCATTATTATACTGAACCATTGCAGTACGGTGGTCAGGGATAGTAAAAAAATATGGCCTACGGACGGAGTAAAAATTTGGAATGCCTGGGTAATGGCATCATACATCTCTTTAGCCTCCATGCTTGAATTTATGAGCAAATTTTTTGCAGTAAAAAAGTTTATTAATAAAAAAGATACTAAAATAAGAACAAAAAACACTAATTCCAAAAAGCTGACAAGCGCTTTTGAGCCGATAATCCTGTAACCGCTGTTTGGAGTCAGGAACAGCATATAGCCTTCATTTCTGTTAAGGTCAATGTAATATGTCCTTATGCTGTCAAACAAAATAAACAAATATACACCTATTGCCATCAATATTGTCAATATGAAAGAGGTAAGAAGCCATGGGCCGCCCCTGTACAGCCCAAACAAAATAAGCCCTTCGATAAATGCCATTACGGCTAATACAATCAGGATTATTTGAAGACGCCTGCGTATTTCGTATTTCATTAATTTAAGCAATTGAAAACACCTCCTTATATATTTCGACTATTGATTTCTGCCTTTTCATACGTATATTTTCCGCTGCATCGCGAAAGACTATTGAGCCGTTTTTTATTAAAATAATCTCATCCAGTATGTTTTCCATAACATTTATAAGATGGCTGGAAATCAAAATTACATTGTTTTCATTAAGCTGCTCTATTATTGAGGTAATGATTACCTCCCTTGCAATCAGGTCAATGCCGTTTAAAGGCTCATCAAGCATATATATGCTTGCATTTCTCGACATTGTTGCGGCTACTTTAAGCTTTGCGGCCATACCGGAGGATAAGGAGCTGACCTTCATATCCATTTCAAGCTCCATACCCTTTGCAAGCCTTTCGTATTTTTTCATATCAAAATCAAAAAAGTCATTATAGAATCCGCCTACCTGCCTGATAGTCATGTAGCCGTAAAAAAATTGTTCGGTGCTCATAAAGGCCACATATTTTTTCGTTTCGGTACCTGCCGGTATATCCAGCACGGTGATTTTCCCATTTTGGGGATGGAACAGGCCGGCAACCATTTTCATCAACGTGGATTTACCGCTTCCATTGGGGCCCAGCAGCCCATATATTTTACCTGCCTCAAGCATTATATCTGCTTCTTTGACAGCATATTTGCCGCCAAAGAGCTTGGACAGCTTTGAAGTTTTCAATACTACCATAATGTTTTAAACCTCTCTTCCTTTTATAAATTGATGCATTTCCTCAAATCCAAATCCCAGTTCAACCATCTCACCGATAAATTTGTCAATTACCGCATTTGCCATCTCCTTCCGGACAGCTTCAATAACTTCCCCGGACTCCGTGACAAAAGTTCCCAGACCTCTTTTGATAAAGGTTATATCCTGGCTCTCAAGCTCCTGGTAAATTCGTACCGCCGTATTTGGATTGACATTGTACAAAACTGCAAGGGCTTTGGTGGAAGGAAGCCTTTCTCCGGGCTTATATTTTCCAAGTATTATTTGCTTTTTAATATTGTCCGCAACCTGTAAATATATCGGCATACTCGTATCAAATATAATAATATCACCGCCTTTAATAACACTAGTACACTAATACAATAGTACACTAGTGTTAAAGTTTTGTCAACAGGAAAAATAGGGCTGGGGCGAAAAATATGCAACAGCTCTTTCAAAGGTTCTGAAAAGAAATATAAATTTGGGATAAAAGAATACCAGATAGTCTTTCCAAAATAGAAGGAAGTTCAGAATATTCCAGCTATAAGGTGAGGTATAGGAAGAACCTTTAAACTTCAATGCAAAAAGCTTATTAGGTTTGCAGCTATTTAAAGATTTCCCAATAGAGGAGAAAAATATTTTCTTATGATATTTTAGCACAGCAGGGTTAATTATCACTTTGCTTTGTCCAGGATTACTTCCCTGTTGTATGCAGCCGTACTGAATACTCTTTCCGAGTCTTCAAGATTCATTCCGTAAACATTCATCAGGCCTGTTTTTCCCAGACCTAAATTATCATTTATACAGTCAAATAGATATCTGATTGCCTGTGGTTTGAATCCGAGATATCTGGCACCTATTGTATCAATTGCCACTGGGTCGGTTCCGCATATTACAAGTCCGGAGCTTACGGGGACGCCGCCGGAAGGGCCCGTACCGACCATGGCAGGGCTTAAGCTCACAATGGAAAGGTCTATCGGTATTATTTCAGCCATTGCCCTTATGAACCCGTGAAGGTCGTCGTGAATTCCCAAAAGCTTTTTGGGATGGCCGTGCTCCGAAGCAGGGGGCCATGAGAGTGCAATGTTTTTAATTGCTGCGGATACGGTAGCTTCCTGGTGGTATTTAAGCTGTGTGAATGAAATCAAAAAAGTCATTTCATTGTAGAGTTTATTAAGCATGGTTGACGACGGTGAATGATGATTGAGCTTAACCTTTGTAAAGGGACCTTTGTTAAGGTCTGCAAATTCAACTTCTTCTTCTCTGATTATCCTGTCAAAGCCAATGGATGACATTATTTCACCTGTGTCTTTCTGACCTGAGCCCGTAGCTACGACAATCCTCCTTGGATTTTGATTTTTAACAAACCTTATTATTTCCCTCAGGCTTTCCGGACCGACTACTACGGCTGTGTCAGGTGTCTTTTGCTGGACCCAGTTTGGAGTTATTACAACCACATCGCTGCTTTTTACAAGGCCGGCAGCCCTTATATTATCCAATGCCTGCAAAATAGCTGCCGGTTCATAAGCATCATATGCTATGCCAATGTCGGCAGCTTGCCTTCTTCTTTCTCTCATTTCATCCTCCCGGCATAAATATTGTATTGTTATTATATTTTGCGTACTGTAAATATTTTATACCTATAATTGGATTTTATATCTATTTAAGATTTTTCATTTTTAAACCGGCAATCAAACCTCATAAGGAATGGCCGGTCCTTTGATAAATTGTGGCATATTCCCCAGACAATGCCCGGACCCCAACCCTCCTGGTAATTGTCCTGCCTGTAGGGCCCCGGAGCAGCCGGCGGCTTGATTTTCCCTTTCACTTTAAAATGAAGCCCATCCTGGCTGTACTGGACAGTACCGCCTTCCGGCCCTGTAGGGGAAACCAGTGCGGCTACACCCGTACCATGGGGCCAGACACATACCTCGTGGCCGCTGCTTATAACAGGGTTTGAATCATATTTTACATAGGGACCTGTGGGGTTTTCTGAAATTGCCACTCCCATCTTGGTTTCCCTGGGAGTAAGACCTAGCTGCCTGCCCTTGTAATACAGCCAGTATTTTTTATTCCGTACTATGATACATGCATCGTCTATACGGTGACTGTCAAATTCACATTTTTCCCCGGGCAGCAGCACAGGGTTTTTATCATATTTTTCCCATGGGCCTTCCGGAGAATCGGCTGCCGCCACCCCAATCGCCGTAGGAGTTGCGGCCATTCCCCCGTTATCATTATCAAAGGGGCTGGGGACGGCAGTATAGAACAAATAAAACCGGCCGCCGGCTACCAGCGTTGTGGGAGTAAAAACGCCGTTTTCATCCCAGGCTCCAAAGCCTCCTTTTCCCAGGGCTTCTCCCTGTTCCGTCCACTTATGCCCGTCGGGGGAGGTGGCATACCACACCGACGCATAGTAGCCGCTCTCATCTGCCGTTGCTTTGGAATACCATACATAATAGAGCTTTCCCACCCTGATGACTGGGCTGGGGTCCCTGCGTGTAATTCCTTCTTCATATCCGATAGCTTCGGAATAAACAAAACTTGTGCAAAAGGGGTTTGGCTTGAGCATTTTATTCCACTTCCTTATTCCATAAATTTTTTTATTTAGCAATTTACCGTACCATTATATCATAAAATGTACTTTTAAAATTATAAAAGGGCATATCATTATTTCTATATGCCCTGTAATATTTTTAAACTGTTTAATAGGGTCATTCCTTGTTGAATGTGTTAAAAGCATCCTGGTAAATTTTTAAAAGCTCTTTAAGCCTCATCTTGTCCAACTGCTTGATATAATCATCCCAATCCTTATCAATACCGCCTTCAATTATCCATTTTGCCTGCATTTTATTGATATATTGCTCAATATCGGTCCTGAGGGTTGAGAGCAGCTGCTCCTGTTCAGATGTGTAGTAAACAAGCGGATATATATCTTCGGGGAAGTAGGGCTTGTATACCATATACCTTTCTGTCTTTGCTTTCACAGCCGCCATAGGTTTAAGCCTGTCGAAAGTCTCCTTTAAGAGGCCTGCAGGTGCTGATGACCCCACTGTCTCCGAATGCCTGAATTCTCCATAGGATTTTCCGGATGGAGTCTCAATATATTCGTAGGTGCCATCGGCATTTTTTTTGAGATTGTGCCCGAAGGGTCCAAAAGACCATTCCAAAGAATTTTCTGGTAAATATACTTCATTAATCCATCTCATGGTGATTTCCGGATATTCGTTGGCTGAGGTAATGGCAAATCCGCCTCTTCCCACTCCCGCATTATATTTGTTCCACATCATGTGTCCTCCCGGGCCCTTTAATGGAGGCTGGAAGGCATAATTATTGTAAGCCCGCTCAGTGCCGCATATATTTTCATGGGACCAAGTTATAAATGCACCCAACAGCATAGGTTCATTATGCCCCTTGGCAGTGTATTGCTTAGAGTCTTGAGTAAAGGCCTCCTGGTCAATGAGACCTTCTTGGTACAGCATATAAAAATACTTGAGGGCCTCTTTATGCTCAGGCTTATCGGCGGTAAAAACAACTTTGCCGTTCTCAACAATGATATGCTGCTGGTTGTCCAGCAAGCCGAATGAGCCAAAGAGCGAGTATATACCATCAGCCTTATTTCCAAATCTGAAGCTCAGAGGGATTTCATCATCCGTGCCGTTTCCATTTGGGTCTTCCTGCTTAAATGCCTTTAAAACTTTATAAAATTCATCGGTGGTTTGAGGAATTGGCAGGTCCAGCTTATCCAGCCATGTCTTATTAATAAAGAAATTGTCGGGGTTTAGCAAAAAAACCTGTTCTTCAACGTGAGGCAGTGCATATATATTGCCGCTGGGAGTGGTGCACATTTTTTTGACCTGAGGCCTCTTTTCCAGAAGATTTTTGATATTGGGGGCCCATTCGCCAATCAATTTATCCAGTGCAATAAGCATTCCCTGCCCGCCGTAGTTGATTTCATCCGAAGGGGTCAAACCCTTAAAGAAAACATCCGGCAGGTCGTCGGCGGCAAACATAAGGTTCTTTTTTTGTTCCCATGCCGTGCCGGGGATAGCATCCCATTCAATGTGCACATTGGTTTTCTCTTCAAATTTTCCAGGCACAATCATATCATTAAATTCCTTGGAATGAAGCGGTCTTTTTCGGGCAGCAATCCTTAAAGTAACCTTGTCCTTTACAATAGGCAATCCTGTTTTGTACATATTGCCCAGCATTCCGACCTCAGATTCCTTTCCGCTGTCCCTATTATTTCCGTTTTCCTTTACCTCCTCACCGGATGGCTCACCCGTAGATGCCTGCTGCTTGCAGCCGGATAAGCCAAGAGACACAACCATCAGCAATGCCAGCATCCATGATAGAAATTTCTTGATTTGCATTTTTTCTCCTCCTTAATGATTTTTTTATACAAGGGCGTCCGGCCACAATTGTATGGCAAGACACCTTATTGTATTTTTTTCGCTCAGCCTTTAATTGCACCTATCATAACACCTTTAACAAAGTATTTTTGCAAGAAGGGATATAGAATTAACATGGGTATACTGGCCACCATGATAACACCATATTTAATTGTCTCGGCAATCCGCTGCTGGGCTGCCACTGTTTCGGCGTCTTCCATCATTTGAAGCTCCACTTCGTTTTCGATGAGGATTTCCCTTAAAATCAATTGCAGGGGATAAAGCTTCTGATTCCTTAAGAAAATCAGTGCATCAAAAAATGCATTCCAATGGCTTACGCCATAAAAGAGAATCATAACCGCAATGAGAGCCGAAGACAAGGGTAAGACAATGCGAATAAAAAACCTGCTGCTGCTGCACCCGTCCATCATAGCTGCGTCCAGCATTTCATCGGGTATTGTGGATTGAAAAAAAGTCCTGCAAATAATAATATTCCATACCCCGACTGCATTGGGGATCAGCATTGCCCATACCGTATCCAGCATTTTCAAATTTTTTACGACAAGATACCTGGGAATCAACCCGCCCCCAAACAACATTGTAAAAACCAGCATTGCCATAACAATATTTCTACCGTCTAAGTCCTTCCTGGATAACGCATAAGCAGCCGTCAGGGTTAAAACTACATTAAGTGCCGTTCCAAAAACCGTATAGAAAAGGGAATTCCGGTATCCAATCCATATTTGAGGATCATCCAGTATTCTTTGATACCCTTCAAAGGTTATTCCCTGGGGTATAAGCCAGACCTTGCCCGCATTGACCATATTCGGGTCACTGAAGGAAGCTATGGCGACAAAATATAAAGGGTATAATACGGCCAACAAAAATACTGTAAGAATTAAATAATTTATAATATCAAATGTAACATCTTCATGGCTTTTTGTAATCACAATATACCTCCTTTTACCACAAGCTGGTTTCTCCTATGGTTTTAGCGATTTTATTTACCGACACCAACAAAATCAAGTTGACAACCGCATTAAAGAGCCCTACTGCTGCGGAGAAACTAAACTGGGCGTTCAGCAAGCCTACCTTGTATACATACGTAGCAATAATTTCAGAAGAATCCAGGTTCAAGGCAGTTTGCATCAAATATGCCTTTTCAAATCCTACACCCATAATCCTTCCCAGGTTCAGTATGAGTATAATTACTGCGGTCGGCATAATTCCAGGCAAATCAATATGCCATATCCTCTGTATCCGTCCTGCCCCATCCATAATTGCTGCTTCATGTAAGTCAGGACTGATTCCGCTTAATGATGCTAAATATATAATAGTACCCCATCCGGCATTTTGCCATATGCCGGAAAATACATACAGTGTCTGGAACCATTCGGGCCGGGCCATAAAGAAGACAGGCTCCCCTCCAAACAGCTCAATAATATGATTGACAAGTCCGTTTCTAGGTGATAAAAATACAAACATAGTTCCCACTAATACTACGGTAGAGATAAAATGCGGCGCATAAGTAACTGTCTGTACAATTTTTTTGTATTTTTTGCTGCTTAGCTGATTTAATAATAATGCCAGTATAATAGGGATAGGAAATCCGGCTGCCAGGCCATAAACACTGAGTCCGAGAGTGTTCCTCAAAAGCGTCCAGAACTGGAAGGAATTAAAAAACCTTTGAAAATGGTCAATTCCTACCCAGGGGCTTCCCCATATTCCTTCAACAGCAATAAAATTTTTAAAAGCAATTTGTATTCCATACATGGGACCGTAATGGAATATTAAAAAGTATACAACAGTGGGAAGTAAAAATAAGTAAAGCTCATAGTTTCCTTTCATCCGCTTCCACCTTTTTAACCGGTATTGCTTTTTAAAATGTATTTCCAGGGTTGCTTCCTTTACACCTCTCATCGTTTATCCTCCCGGGCATTTTGTATTCAGGCTCATTATATAAGATTAAAGCGGTGGTGTAAATAAGTATATTTCAAGCTCCTTGCCGCTTTTGAAGCCGTAATGGCACCTGTCGGTTTTCTATATTTAAGAAGGTTCCCGGACTCATTAATATATGTCATATTTGAAAATAGGTGATATTTTAATAATACTTGTATTTATTTGAAAAATAATTTTTAACATGATAAAATATATGCATATCAGATTTTAAAGAGTTTATCTATATCCTTATTAAAAGCTTTTAACCGGGGTGGTTTGTTTGAAAAATTTTCACAGTTTCTCCAGGGTATTTTTTAAATACCTCATTTCTTATATGATTATTTTATTGATTCCCTCATTAATAATGGGTATACTTGTATACAATTATTTTATGAATATTCTGGAAGAGGAAATATTAAACCGCAATCTTGATGCTATGATAAAGGTAAATCATATAGTTGAACAGCAGATGGAAGAGCTTAAAAAAATCCCATTACAATTGTACGGCAATGAGGAATTCCTTCCGTACTCCATAAAACATAATCCTACAAATATTATTGATATAAAAAAAATTCTTTTCGATTATGATATTACCAATGATTTTATACATGAGATTTGTTTTTACTTTCGGAATGACAGCTATATTTATTCTTCAATCAGCTCCTATACCCTGCCGTCATTTATTGGCTTTGTCTATAACTATGCCCATTGGAATTTCAGCAGCTTTAATGAGGACATCAATTCCATTTCCCGTCCAACGCTGCGCCTTGCAGAAGATGTTACGGTTCTCAAAAATGAAAAGAAGCGCTTTATTACCTACATGTATCCATTTCCTTCCAATAGCGCAAAGCCTTATGGAACTATTATTTTTTTAATTGATGAGGATTCTTTAAAATATCTGATAAGAAATAATCTGGGTAAGGATGAAGCGAATACCGTAATATTGGACCACGAAGGCGGTATTGTAACTTCCCTGTGGCATGATGATTACCTGGAGAGTACTGAGTTTAAAAGCTTAATATCTAAAATCAGGAATACGGGTACACGGATTATAGAAATTGGTAATAGCAAATACTGCCTCTCTTATGTCCGGTCCGGGAATACGGGCTGGACCTACGTAACCCTTGTTCCTTCTGAGGTTATATTGAAAAAAGTATCCGATGTCAGAACAAAATTCCTTCTAGGTACCGTCATGATAATATTGCTTGGAGGCATGGCAATTTACTTTTTAATGGCTGTAAACTACAATCCCATCAAAAAATTAAAGATTTTTGCAGAAGAAAGCTGGAGGCACATTCCAATGGAGAACAATGAGATTAATGTCATTAAACTTGCGTTAACACATTTGACGGTTAACGGCAAGGTTCTGGCCGGAAAAATGAGAAACAGCCGGGAGGCCTTAAAGGAATTTTTACTATTGGATTTCCTGAAAGGCAATATCAAGAATATCAGGGATTTTAATAACCGTGGCAGGGATATAGGCATATGTTTTACGAAGCCTGATTATAGGGTTGTCGTCATTTCATTAGATGGAAACACTTCCTTAACAGGTAACCAGGAGAATGAAATAATCAAAAGGATAGAAGATAAATTTCCAGACGAGATAGAAGGGTATGGCAAGGGCAGCATTGAAGCCAATAAAATTTTATTCATAATGGCTCATGATACAATCAGTGATTCTATGCTTAAGATCCAGCTTCTTTTTATACAGCAGTACCTGAACGAAAAATGGAAAATCAAGAGTACCATTGGAGTAGGTAAGAGATACGGGCTGATAAACCAGGTAGGAAAATCCTATATAGAAGCATCTACTTCTATTGATTACAGGCTTGTTAAAGGCAAGAACAAGGTAATCTTCTTTGATGAGGTTATGGCACGGGCCGTAAGGCTTGAATATTATCCCCTGAAAGAATTGGAAGAATTGGAGCTATCCGTTCTTCAGGGAAATATAGATAAAATTGAAGAAATTATCATAAAGCTGATTCGGATTATCAAAGAAGACAATACTCCGCTTTTTGTTGCCAGATGCCTGTGTTTTGATATTATTAATACAGCCATCAAAACCACTTATCTAATCTATAAAGGCTTTGCAAAATGCAAAAGTGAATATCCTGATACCATTTTACTCATGGAATTTCATACGGTGGAGGAAGTTGCCGAAGCCGTCAGACGCATCTGCTTTGACATATGCAGCTATATACGGGAAGATAAAACCGGCAGCCATGAGAGCATGATGAAACGAATCTATGGATATATCCATGCAAACTACCAGGATTATAGTTTTTCTGTTCAAAACATGGCAGATGATTTTGGAATGTCCATTTCCAACTTGAGCCACTATTTTAAGGTCCAGGCCGGACAGACCCTTTCACAATATATCAACCGCCTGAAAATAGAAAAAGCAAAGGAGCTTCTAAGGTCTGAAAACGCTTCTCTTAAGAATGTGGTGGAACAGATTGGCTACAGTGATGTATCCAGTTTCATTAAAAAATTCAAACAGCTGGTCGGACAAACCCCCGGTGAATATAGAAAGCTTTACCAGAACCAATGATGGTAGAAATAAGCTTTCCGGAACATGTGGAATGATTTATTAAACGGAGGCTTTATGTGTCAAATAGCTGTCCTGTATGGCCTGCCATAAACCATGGCAGGCACAAGGTTTTTAAAGTGGTGAAAATCATATATGTTCCCGGGGAGAGTGCTGCAATATAAAATGATCTGCAATCATCCGGTTTACCTGTTCTCTTTTTTGAAGGAGCCATTCGTGGCCTGTGGGGTAAGAGCTAAAAGTAATGGGTTCGTCAAGCCCTTCCTCAACTATTTCCAAAACTGCTTCCCGGCCGATCAGACCTTCCAGCAGGATTAATGCGCGCAAGTCCTGGAGTGCCTCAAAGAAAACTTCAAGCCTTAAAGACTCAACAGGCCCGTCTTTGCCCGGGTAAACAACAAAAGCATCCCCCGACGGAAAGCCGCAGCCAGCATCAGTTGAACAAAAGGGATCTATTGGATACAGTGAGAACTGGGAATACCAGAAATTGTAACCCCAGTGAAGGAAACCGTAAATATTAAATTTATATAATTGGATACCTATAATCCTGTTCCTTGCGGACGGCATATTGAAAAAACGGTTTGAAACCTTATGGTATTGGGAACAGCAGTAGTATGTCCAAAGATTGGGCACATTGTTTTCAAGGAAACTGTCTATATGGTTTGAAGCAGGTATTGGATTTTTAACAACACCTGTCCTGTAAAATTCATAATCGGATAATGCATCGATAATGGGGAACCCTTTAAGATGCTCTTCAATAATGAGAGATACGTTTTTATAGGTTTCAAGATGCTCTAAAGTGGGTTCATCGGAAATATGGAAAAAACTGCATTTTTCAAGGTTATTTTGTTTGATGAATTCGATTAAAGCCGGAAGCAGCAGGGATAAAAAATGTTTGTAGTCCTTTCCTCCGGAATCGGTGTCCCATCCAAAAATCTGTTTTGACTGTCCGTCTTCTGTTGCTATGATTTTAGGTGCGTGCTTGGCTCCCCATTGTGTAAACAAGTGGGAGAATTCGAAATATTGAACCCCGCTGGCTTTGCATATGTCTACCCAGCGCTTGAGCTTTTCAAACTTAAAGGAGTAAGCAGAACCGGATTTTTCAACATCAATCAATTGAACCGTAGGTCTTTCTCTGCCTATTGCGGTATCCAGCGGGGGTGTGAATATTGGTGTCAATATCATGTTGATTCCATGTTTTACCGCAGTTTTTATGTAAAGTTCAATATAGTTCCAATGCTCCGGGCTGAATACTTCAACATTATAGGCTGTTGCAAGGCAGTCGGTATGAAACCATTGGGTATGGATAAGCCTTTGCCTGGGAAGATTGGCATTAATTATTTCCAGCTTAAAGGCCGCTTCACCCAGTTCATCCCCTGATTCTGTCCGAAAATACAGCTTTATGGGATATACTCCGGCTTTGGCCTGTCCTTTTGGGTCAACCTGAATCCATATGGAACGCCACTGTCCGGGTAAAAGTTTTATGCCCTCTTCATCCAACGGCATTAAAGGGTCGGGATACAATCCCGGCGTTGTTCTCAAAATATTATCGTCATGGTCCCAATAGCAGGGCATTTCTGAAGGAGCCAGTGCAACCTTTCGCAGAGTTACCCATGGTGATAATTCAGTTTGTGCTTCAATTTTTACATTTTTTAGCATACGGTCGTTCCAGTGGTAAGCAGCCTGGAAAGAGTATACTTCATTACTCATCATGGTAGCTTTATTCAAAGGTGCAAAATTCATTTCTTCATCGGGAAATACTTTGACAAGAGAGCTTAAGGTAGTGATTTGCATATTTTTGTTCATTAAACCATCTCCATTTCTAAAGTTACATAGATACTATGATTTAAGCTTATTGGGCAATACCGTACTTTTATTTAACTTTTAAGGAAAATTAACCCCCTCAATAGACATACTACCATAAACATAGAGATAAAAAAAGAGAAAGGTGTTAAAAATTAAATTATAATTTAGTATAGGCTATTTTTTTTCAGCTTTTCGACGAGTTTTGATGCTTTTGATTATATCCTCAACTATTTTTATATCTTCTCCGGTAAGACCCTCAGTATCAAGGCTGTAGGTAGTTTTGGCTGCCTCTCTTAAAGGCCGGATATCGGTTTGGCCCAGGAGATAGTCAACCGATACGTGGAAATAATTTGCTATTTTGATTTTTATATCGTCACTGGGTATCCGTTTACCGGATTCATATTGAGATAAAGTAGTATTAGCTATATTAACCAGCTTTGAAAAATCTAATTGGGTTAAGTTATGTTCCTTTCTTAAAAGCTTTATTCTTTTCCCTAAAGCATTACTCATAAAAAACCTTCTTTCTAGGTGTAAAATATCTTTTTGTCCGTTGTTTTCGGTCCAAACCTTCAAAAATACGTTAAATATAAAGCAGTTCGCCGTTTTTTAAAAAGTTTGGACAAACAAAATACAGGAGTTTTGTCCAAGGCTTCTAAGCTTGATTATAACACTAAACATTTTATACACATTATGATTTCACAAAAAAGGAAAACAGCAATTGACTTTTGCTAAATGACAAAGTATAATATAGTTAAAGTTTGTCAAAAAGGTAAAAAGTAATTTAACAACAAGAATTAAACAAAAACTCCTTTAATTACATAGTTTAAAAATCTGTCGATATGCTTTTAGCTGACTTAAGATTTTAACCTTAAAAAAATAAAGGCTTTTGTTTTGAGCCTAAAAGGAGAATGGGATGTCAACAGTTGATGATATAGCAAAAATAATGAAAGATTTGACTGAGGAGCATGTGAGGCATCAAGCAGGTTGTGACGCAGATGTCAGTGTAGCATTTGTTGTTGCGGCAGGTAAGTTTAAGTACAGGGGGGAGCGCTGCCGTTTTTTTTCCAGCTACAACTATAAATCCTCTGAGTTTAATTGTGAAATTGTTGAACTTGAAGAAAAAGAGGAGGAATAAACAGTGAAACTTTTTTATTAGCTGGCTCCCCTTCAATACGGCAATATTTAATTTTTTTAAAAGTACAGGATCAATTTACAATGTATATATAATAAAATTATTATTCTCCGCTGTTTTAGGAGGAGTTTTTCACTATATTATCAGAGCAGCTCTTACTTTACTTTCAGTTTCGGAATGCTGCTTATGCAATCCAGCACCTGTTCCATTGAAGGCATAGCCGGGATAGCGCCTTTTTCAGCTGCGCATAATGCACCTGTGGCATTAGAAAAATCAAGGATTTTTTCAAGCTCTTGCTTATTGATTGTGTCCAATGCACCTTTGAATCGACTTAAATGATAAAGCAGTCCTCCCAGGAATGAATCTCCTGCTCCTGTAGTATCTGCAGCTTTAATATCATATGTAGCCAATTGGCCGGTTCCGGCATTACATCTATAGTAACAGCCTTTGGGGCCTAATGTTATCACTACTAATCTGATGCCCATATCAAACAGTATTTTGCTTCCTTTCTCCAGGTCTGTTTGTCCTGTCAAAAACGCCAGCTCAACTTCGGAAATTTTTAAAATGTCGGCATATTGCAGTCCCGCTTTCATGCCCTCTTTTGCGGCTGCATCACTTTTCCATAATGGAGGGCGCCAGTTAGGGTCATAGGATATTATGCAGCCTTTTTCTTTTGCATACCGCACTGCTTTTAATGTGGTACTTCTTGACGGTTCATGGGTCATGGAAAGAGAACCGAAGTGGAATATTTTAGAATTTTCAATTACCTCCAGCTCCAGATCAGCTCCAGTCAGAGTGGTATCTGCACCCGGATTACGATAAAAGCTAAAGGACCTGTCACCTTTTTCATCAAGATGTACAAAAGCAAGGGTAGTATTAACCGTATCGGAAAACTTCAATCCCCTCACATGGATTCCGTCACTTTCCAGCACTTTTTTCAAGAAATGGCCGAACCGGTCATTTCCCACCTTGCCTATAAAAGCACTTTTTCCTCCCAGCCTGGAGACAGCTACCAGCACATTTGCCGGTGCCCCGCCTGGATTTCTTTCAAATAGAGAACTTCCTGCACCTGAACGTCCGGCAGGCGTAAAGTCAATTAATAGTTCACCTAATGCTGCAACATCAAACATTTTATTGCTCCTTTCACGCTGATACAAATGCAAAAAGAAGTTAACCGGAAGAGGTAAACAACTTGAATTTGTTATTATTCTTTATTGCTGCTTTTACTATATTATAAATTTGCCTGCTCAAAATATCAATACCTGGAACAAGAATTTTCAAGTAAGGAGTATACTCAAATAAAAAAAGTGACTTGTAATGATTATTAAAATAAAATAAAATATAACAAAATATAACAGAATACTATATGTAATGTCATATTGCGTAGAATTATGGCGCTGCATATAGCATGAGGGGTTTTTATGTTTATAGCTGATTTTCATATACATTCAAAATACTCAAGGGCTACAAGCAGGGATTGTGTGCCTGAAGTGCTTGAATTCTGGGCTGGGCGTAAGGGGATTGATGTTATTGGTACGGGTGATTTCACTCATAGGGTTTGGCGTGAGGAATTAAAGGAAAAGCTTGTTCTCTCAGGTGAGGGTCTTTACACTCTTAAGGATGATTTTCGCAAAAAAGATGGGCTTACAGGGTCAGATTTTAGGACCCATTTCATTATTTCAGGTGAGATTAGTTCAATATACAAGAAAAACGGACGGGTAAGAAAGGTTCACAGCCTGGTACTTTTACCCGGCCTTGAGCACGCCGAATCAATATCAAACCGGCTTGAGGCCATAGGCAATTTGCATTCAGACGGCAGGCCCATATTGGGCCTTGACAGTAAGGATTTGCTTGAAATTGTACTTGATGTGTGCCCTGAAGCTATATTTATACCTGCTCACATATGGACTCCTCATTTCTCCCTGTATGGTGCATATTCCGGCTTTGACGACATAAAAGATTGCTTTGAGGATCTCACATGCTGCATATATGCACTTGAAACGGGCCTTTCCTCAGATCCGCCAATGAACTGGCGCCTTTCCGCGCTGGACGGCTTCACACTGGTTTCCAACTCGGATGCGCATTCCCCGGCAAATCTGGGAAGAGAAGCAAATATCTTTAATACGGACCTTTCTTATCCGTGCATATTGAATGCTTTGAAAAATCCTGCTGCAAAGGAATTTCATGGTACCATAGAATTTTTTCCCGAGAAAGGCAAGTACCACTATGACGGCCATAGAGCGTGCAAAGTTTGCTGGAAGCCTTCCCAAACAAAAGCTGTGGGAGGCATATGTCCTGTGTGTGGCGGCAGGATTACGGCAGGGGTGCTTCACCGGGTTGAAGCCCTTGCAGACAGGGAAGAGGGGTTTGTTCCTGCCGGGGCCAAGCATTTTGAAAGCATTGTTCCCTTTAATGAGGTGATAGCTGCCTTAATGGGTTATACTACAGCCAGCATGAAGGTAAAGGAAAAATGCGACGACTTGGTAAGGAGGCTCGGACCGGAGCTGTTCATACTCCGTGAAGCAGCGCTTAAGGATATTGAATTGGCGGCAGACCCGTGCATAGCCGAAGGTATCCGGAGGATGAGATGCGGTGAGGTGGAAATAAGGCCAGGATTTGACGGAGAGTATGGCACGGTTAAAATAATGGACAAAAGTGAAATAAGCTTGTTTTCCGGACAGATAAGCCTTTTTAAGGAAAAAATTAGCAAAACTAAATGCCTGCCCGCATACACAGCTGCCGGGGATAAAAAGTGTCCTGCCAATGAAGCCATTCCGGCTGCCCCTGCGGCAGATGCATATCCTCCAGGGGTGGGCGGGGATAATATTAAAACTATTTACAAAGATATTCCCTACGGATTGAATCAAGAGCAGTGGGAAGCTGTTTCATCCTCCCGCCCCTATATTACTGTAATTGCGGGGCCTGGAACCGGAAAGACGAAAACACTGGTATCCCGGATTGCATACCTTGTGGAAAAATGCGGTATACACCCCTCCCTGATAACTGCTGTTACCTTTACCAATAAAGCTGCAAATGAGATGCGAACGCGCTTAAAGAAGCATTTTGGGAACAAGAGGACTGCAGGTGCAATGACAATAGGGACATTCCATTCCATATGCCTGCAAATTTTGTCCAAATGGACGGGCAGTGACAATGTAGCTATTATTGACGAATATAATGCCCTTTCAATAGTTGAGGAAATAATAAAGGATATGAAATTGAAAATTTCTCCGCGGGATGTAATGAGAAAGATATCACTTGTTAAAAACGGTGCATTGGCGCAAGATAAGAAAAAATCCGGTATTCCGGCAGGCATATATGATTTATATTGCTCACGGCTTAAAGATTACGGTGTAATGGACTTTGACGATATCCTCCTTGAGGTACTGGGTAGGTTCGAGTGTAGAAGCACGGCAGATGTATCGGACAGGTCCCTGGAAAATTCTTTCTCATACCTGCTGGTGGATGAATTTCAGGATATTAACGAGATTCAATACCGTTTGCTCAAAGAGTGGGGCAAAAAAAGCAAGAGCATTTTTATTATAGGTGACCCGGACCAGTCGATCTATGGTTTCAGGGGTTCTGATTTTCGCTATTTCGAGAGCTTTAAAAAGAACTTTCCCGGTATCAGGAACATACGGCTGACCCGTAACTACCGCTCAACACCTGAGATAATCCTTTGCGCAAAAGAGGTGATTTCAAAAAAAGCCCCAGGGGGCAATACATTTTATCTTGATGCAAAAAGGAAAAGCGGGCCCCGGGTACGTCTGATAGAAACCAAAGACGGATTTTCAGAAGCGCTTTTTATTGTAAAGGAAATAAACCGTATGGTCGGCGGTATTGATATGCTTGATACCCATACCCTCTCTGCACCCAATAGAAGAAGGCCTGCGCAAAGACACCCAAGAGGCTTTTCCGATATAGCCGTATTATACCGCACAAATCGCCAGGCGGAAATTCTGGAGCAGTGCTTTTTAAAAGAGGGCATCCAGTATGTTGTTGCCGGACGTGATGAGTTTCTTTCCCATAAGCCGGTCCGTGAGGCTGTTGCGTTTTTCAGGTTTTTACTCAACCCTGGTGATATGGCTGCCCTGCTGTCCTGCCTTAAAGCAAAAAGCATGTATTCGGCAGATATAAAGCAAAAAGTCATAAAAAGCTATGCCGCAGGCAAAAAAAGCGTGTCATCCCTCGCAAAAATAATGGAAATGACCGGGCTGCCTTTGCATAAACCGGACAAATCCTTTAACCTCATAGAAATGCTTAATAAGTATGGGGCCGTCATTGGTAAAGAAAAGCCGTGGAGGATTATAGACTCATGGATTAAAGACAACAATCTTTCAGGCACAAGATCCATGGAACTGCTTTTAAATACGGCTGTTATGCATAATCAAATGTCTTCCTTTATCCAAAACCTCCTGCTGGGCAGGGAAAGTGATGTTGTACGCAGCGGCAGCAAGGCTTATTCTCCCGATGCGATTTCGTTAATGACCTTGCACGGGTCAAAAGGCCTTGAATTTCCCGTAGTATTAATTTGCGGCGTAAACGATGGAATGATTCCTTTAAGGACCGGCAAATCCAATTTTGATATGGAAGAAGAGCGGCGGCTTTTCTATGTGGGGATAACAAGGGCGCGTGATGAGCTCTTGCTTGTCACGTCACATGCCCCGTCTCTTTTTATTTCCCACATACCCCAAGCCCAACTTATAAAAGAGGATGCCTTTATGCAAAAGCAGCTGGCCCAATACAAGCAAGCAAGCCTTTTTGAATAAATTGCATAAAATAGGTGTTATGAGAGCTTAAGTTGATATTTTTCCCTGTCTGCAAGGGGCTATATTTGCTTGATATAGTTTATTGGAGAAACTCCATATTTCTTTTTAAAGCTTCTGCTGAAATATGAAACATCCTGATATCCGACATTATAAGCAACCATGGATATATTTATCATTCCATTGTTAAAATACTGTGTGGCCTTTTCAAGCCTTGTGTTGGTTATATAATTATTTAGCGTTATATTCATAGCATTTTTAAAGCATGAACACAGGTATCCGTAATTGACATGCAATTCATCGGATAATAATTTTATGTTAAGATTTGGATTTTTATATTCATTGCTTATATAATTTATTGCCTGTTTTACAATAGACGAGTAATGAATTTTGGGGATATGGTCTATTATTATCAAGCAGACATTAATTATCTTATTTTCAATTATGAAGATATCTTTTTTTGCAATAATCAAATTAATAATTTCATTATGAATATTCATAAATTTTTCCATAGAATACTTAAACGTTATGTCAAATATTATATTAATCAAATTAATGGCCACCAGGGCAAAGGTATTGTAGCATATGTTTTTTTCGCGGCATTTATTAAAAATTTCTTTCAAATAATTTTTTGTTGAATTTTTATCGCATTCCGCTATGGAAGATATAATTTTGTTTTTAATTGCTTCAGGAAACAGGTCGTTTGTATATTTTTCATTTAACATATTGTAAAAAGCAATATTATCCTTTTCATCACAATCACTTCTAATGGCCATTAAAGCTTCATTATAGGAAAGGACTATTTTTGAAATTGATTTGTACTCACATCCCACGGAAATAGTTATTTTTACATTGTAAGCTGTAAGCAAATATCTGTATATAGTATTTATTATATTGGAAACATCTGCATTGTCAGGGTAATTAAATATAATGCATATATGTTTATCATCGGTATAAAATGCAGTTAATAAAATGCCGTCCATGCCTAATTGTTCCAGTTTTTCACACTCAACCTGGGCCGTACAGCTAATTAAAGCTGCAGTATAATTATCGTGGCATGTGGATATATACTCCGACAGCTTATAAGAATCAGCACTTTTTGCACTATTAAAATAATTGCCTTTAATAATTCTGTTTAAAATCAGTTCTTTTTTCAAAAATTTGTTCTGGGAAAGGGCATTGTTCAGCTTCATAATTTCATTCTTTTTTATATATATTTTATTTTTGATTTTTTCAAGGCTGTTAATCAGTTCATTTTTATTAATAGGCTTTAATATATAATTGGAGACATTAAATTTAATGGCTTTTTGAGCATATTCAAATTCTGCATAGCCGGTTAGGACTATAAACTCACAATCAATGCTGTTTTTATGGCATTTTTCTATTAATTCAAGCCCGCTCATAATCGGCATATTTATATCCACAAGAACCACATCGGGCTTTTTTTCCAAAATCATTTGAAATCCTGTTTTGCCATTGTTTGCTTCACCGGCAAATTGAAAATCATGCTCACTGTAATTTATGAGCTTTTTTAAGGATTGCCTGAAATAATATTCATCGTCGATTAACAGTAATTTTAGCATAAATATACTCCCTCTTATTGTAATTTACATGGAAATTTTAAGAATGTCCTGGTAAATTTGTTAACTTGGCTTTCCATATTAAAAGATATATCTTCACCAAAATACAATTTTAACCTGTCTTTTATACAGGTAATACCGAAATTTGAATCCGTGTTATTTGAATTATCAAGTATTTGCCCAAGCTTTTCTTCGGTTATGCCTTTACCATTGTCCTCCAGTTCAAAAACCACATAATTGTCTTCTAAATAACCTTTTATATATATAAAACCTTTATGTTCGCATTGTCTTAAACCATGGCATATGGAATTTTCTATAATTGGCTGCAGTATTAATTTTGGAATGGAGTATTTAAATGTAGAAGGGTCTACATCAATTTCAAAATCGATAAACTCCATATATCTCATTTTATAAATGGACAAAAAGTTATTGGCCAATTCAATTTCTTGCTCTATTTTAATAATATTTATCCCGTCACTTAGAGAAATCCTGTAAAATTCAGAAATATTAGATGTAGCTTCAAGTGCATAATCCTTTAAATCCAGGCGGACAAGACTGTTTATCATTTCCAGTGCATTGTATAAAAAATGGGGGTTTACCTGGGCCTGGATAAGCTGCATTTTATAATTTTGTTTTAACCTTTCTTCCTTTAAAACCTTTACCATTAAATTTTGGATGGTATCAAGCATCTGGTTGAATTTTAAGCTCAGTTCTCCTATCTCGTCATTTGATTTATATTTATGCCTGACAGACAAATCACCTTTGTCCACGCTTTGCATGGTAGCCTTTAATTTTAATACAGGTTTGGATATGTAATAGGATATTACATATCCCATTACTATGGCAAACATAATAGATATTATCATTGTGATATATAAATAGGTGCTGGTAAATGTTCCTTTTGGCAAATACTCATTAAAAGACGTAATCATAACCATTTGCCATCCAAGAATATCCAATTCCTGTGTGGTTAATACAACTTTGCTCTCCTGGATTTTCACAACGGTGCTGATATTTTTTAATAAATACGAATATCCTATATTGGTGTTCCGGTAATAATCTTTTTGTAAAATAGACTGGTCCTGGTGCGAAATAATCTTTTTGTCTTCATTGAGCATATATATTCTGCCGTTATATGCGCTATAGGTTTTGAATAGTTCTCTTTCATCCAGGTACAAGACCGCATATCCAAGGTTTTCATTTGTTTTTGAATCATTTACCGGAAACAGGCAGGGAAAAACCTTTAATTCCTGTTTTGATAAGCTGTCTTCAATAGTATACATTTTCAGCCAGTTAGGCTGATTGTTTTTTAGCTGCGAAAATATAAGTTTATTTAGTATTAAGTTTAACCTGTCCTTATTAAGACTGTATTCACCTATGAAATATCCGTCACTGCTTATCAGGCTGATATATTTATATGTGTTTTTATTAATATATTTATCCAATACGTATCCCGGATTTAGATTTAAATATTGGGATTTATCGTCGGCAGCCCTGTCTATGGCATTTTTTAAAAAAGAATTCAAATCTTGGTCTTCTGCTATATGTGTACCGTATTGTTCCAATTTTGCCGTAATATTTTCAATAGAATTTTTAATTGTATTAATTGTTTTAAGGTCCGCATCTCTGATCTGTTCAATTAGAGTTTTTTTTGTAATGGAATCTAAAATAACTGCAAGTAATATTGTCGGTGCGATAAGAACGATTACTAAAATTAAATAAATTTTCTTTTTTAAAGAAAAAAATTTCATAAGAATAGCTCCTTGTGGAAATACAAATAATATTACAACCGAACAGACAAAATTGCATGTACATTATATATAAATGATGCTACAATGTCAACATTCAAAATCTGTTATATAATTATGAAAGCGAGGGGGAGAAAATGAAAAAAGTATTAATGTTAGCTATAGCGGCAGCTATGGCGGTAAGTTTGTTTGGCTGCAGGGGGGATTCTGATGATGATCAAACGGAAAAGAAGACTCCGGGTACTGAAAAGGAAGAACAGGTCAAAGAGGATATACAATTGAAGCTGACATGGCTTGGTTTAGACATGAATAAAGAAAAGCTTGACAGGAGCTTAAAACCCTTTGTAGACGAAACCGGTATGAAAGTTGAAGCTGTTTATATTCCCGGAAATTGGGAAGAGTATTTTACAAAAATCCAAACTATGATTGCCGGTGGTGAAGTTGTGGATAATGCATATGTTGCAATTGAGGGCTTTGAAATGTTCAGGCATATGGGGCTTGCCCAGCCTGTAGATAAATTTGCTGAAAAAAACAAGGAACAAGTGGAAGAGCTTTTTTCTGATGTTCCTAAAGGCGTTGCTGCTCCTTTTACCATGGATGGAAAATTATATGGATTTCCCACAAGCTACAACAACGTTGTGATTCATTTTAATACAAAGCTCCTGAAAGAGGCAGGTGTTGAACTTCCACAGGCGGACTGGGGAAAGGAGGAATTTTTAGAAATATGCAAAAAGCTTACTAAAGAGGTTGACGGAGTAAAGCAATATGCACTTTCCATTCCTAACGGGAATTTTATGATAGAAGCATGGCTTAGAAACAACGGAACAGGCTTTATGACACCTGATTTTGCAAAGAGTACAATCAATTCTGAGGAATCAATAGAGATATTCCAACTATTTCAGGATTTGGTGCACAAATATGGATATGCGCCTATCCCTGAGCCAAATGTTGACCCTATCCAACAATTAATTGACGGAAAAACGGCAATGGGCAGCTGGGGAAGATGGCCTATGGATGAATATGAAAACAATGAATTCAAAGACGTGGCACTCCAGTATATTCCGTCATTTAAAGAAAACAGGGTTCAATTTGGTGTTGACGGCATATTTGTAACCTCTAAAACGAAACACTATGATGAAGCTTGTGAAATGGCCCTTTGGATGGCATCCGACAAGTTTGTCAGGGAGTACTTTACAATCGGGAATATACCTGCAAGAACGTCCCTGGCTGAAGAGCTGGTTCCTATACCCGGGTATCCTGCAAATAACGAAATTTTTTATAAAGGCGCCGATACGGCAGTTGCCGTGAGCTCACCTGTAGGATTTGCCAAAACTGCTTCAATAACAATGGAAGCCTTTTCAAAAATAGTGGTTGGAAAAGAAGATGTCAAAAAAACCCTGGATAATGCGGCGGAAAAAATGGATGCCGTATTGGCAAAGTATTAAAAAAGGAATTTTTAAAATAAATAAAATTGGGTGGCCTTTAGTGGTCTGTAACACATGAAGTTATGGGTAGATTGTCGTAGATTTTTTTGCAATACAAGGCGGAGGAGGTGCGAATATCTGGATATTTAATCCGAGGACAACGCGGTATTGCGGAAAAATATGCGACAAGATAACTATAAATTTTATGTGTTACAGACCACTAGGTAACCCATAAATATAGCATAAGTTTGGAATGGAGTATTTAGATGACAAAAAAGATATCCGTTTTTAAGAAAAAACAACGGTGGGATAATATATCGGGATACTTATTTTTGTCCCCTGCATTGATAGCGTTTGTAATATTTATTGCAATACCCATAATAATGACATTGGTTCTTCCTTTGTTTAATTATAATTTGATTTTGCCTGCCGAGTTTGTCGGGTTAGATAATTTTAAGGATTTTTTTGCTGATGAGGATATGGCTATAGTTTTTGGCAATACTTCTAAATTTTTGCTTATACTTACCCCTATGCACTGTATTTTAGGCCTGATTCTTGCCTACATGGTGCAAAGAGTAAAGCATACCGCACTCAGAAATATATTTAGAGGTGTAATTTATTTCCCGTCAATTGTAACAACAGCATCTGTTGCTATTGCATTTACGTATATGTTTTCGACAGATTCGGGTTTTATAAATTATTATTTACGGCAATTGGGGCTTAATAATGTACCCTGGCTCACCGATTCCAATATGGTATATGTAACTATTGCAATATTCAGCTTCTGGAAATTTATAGGAACAACCTTCTTATATTATTTTATAGGATTAAATAATATTCCTGAAAGCTATTATGAATCTGCACGTATTGACGGTGCCGGCCCGGTTCAAATATTTACAAGAATAACCGTTCCTCTTGTAACACCAGTAATATTTTTTGTTGTAATTATAACTACTATTGGGGTGTTCCAGATATTTAACGAACCATACTTTATTACAAACGGCGGTCCGGGAGTCAGTACTACGACGGTAGCTTTAAAGATTTACAGAGTTGCGTTCCAGCAAAATAACATTGGGTACGGCGCAACCGTAGCACTGGGATTGTTTATACTAATTATGATGGTTACCGTAATTCAATATTTAATGCAAAATAAATGGGTGGTATATGATTATGAATAAATCTAAAAAAATTTTTTCCGGAATGTGGCATAATGCGCTTTTAATATTATTGGCTGTTATGATGCTGCTTCCATTTACATGGATATTTTCAACTTCTCTCAGATTACCAAAGGATTCTTTCAAGTTTCCACCCAACTTCCTTCCCACCAGTTTTCATTTTGAAAATTATACTACCGTATTTCAAACCTTTCCATTCCTTAATTTTATATTTAACAGCTTATTTGTGGGTATCGTTGCCGGTATATTTAATATTATTGTTACAACAATGGCTGCATTTGCATTTGCCAGGATACGGTTTAAAGGAAGGGGACCCTTGTTTGTAATATTCCTGGCAGGCCTTATGATTCCAATGCAGGCAACTATTATTCCCACATTTATAATAATGTCAAAAGTCAAACTGGTTGGAACATTGTGGGCGCTTATCATACCTGCGATGATAACACCCCTTTCAATATTTCTGGTCAGGCAATTTATGATGACTATTCCAAAGAGCTATGAAGAAGCGGCTTATATGGACGGTGCAAACAGATTTTTAATCTATCTTAAAATAATATTACCCATGTCCAAGTCGGTTATAATTATGACAAGTTTAATAAACTTTTTATTTAATTGGAATAACTTTATGGGACCGTTGATTTATTTGTCAGATTGGGAAAAAATGACTATTCCAATAGGGCTCAGAATGCTGCAGGGTTATCAGGGAACCGGAAGTATATCGGTAATCTTTGCAGGCGTTTTTATGTCCATTGTTCCGGCATTGTTACTATACCTGTTCGGGCAAAAATATTTAGTAAAGGGAGCGGCAATATCCGGATTAAAATCATAACCTGATACTGTAGGGAAAACTGCCTTTTAATGTCATGCTGAAAACCAGCCGGCTGCTTTTGGCCGGCTGAGGTTTCAGCTTTAAGATAAAAGTTTTCTCTTTAGTACTGAAATATTAATTGTCAGCTATATGCAGGATTGATTAATAGCCTGTCAATTATGGGCATAGCTTTGTCATAGTCGTTTTCGTATCCTCCAAGGCCTGATTCCCGCGTTATTTCAAAGCCGGCTTTCATATATATACCTATAGCCTTATAGCTCCATGTTTGTGTTGACAGATAGACATCCCTGTCACCTTCCATTTCAATTGTACGGTGCATTCCTTCAAAAACAATGGACTTTCCAAGTCCTAATCCCTGAAACCGGGATTTAACTGAAACCCAATGGATCCAAGGATCCCTGCGCTTTCCGGTATAAGCCCACCAGCTTGTCAGCGTAGCAGCTTTTTCTCCTTTTGCATTCTCAATAAAAATAGTACGGCGCTCAAGCTCATCTAAATAAGCCAGGAATCTTTTTTGAAAATAAACAAGGGCTTCAATTGTGCGGTTAAATTCACCCGCTGAGGTTTCAATTTCAGCCCAGTCCAATTCGTCACCTGCCTTAAACCCGACAAATTTAAAACCGTCCGGCAATTGAACTTGTGGGACAGGAGCACCTTTTTTTCTATGCATTATTATTTTATAAAATTGAACCGATTTGTCTAAAATTATAACCATTCCTTTTTCTAATTAATTAGTCCGGTGTTGCTCTTTGGCATCTATTATACCATAAAAGCAAATGGTTTTATAAGATTAGGTATAGTCTTTTAGGAAAATAACTGTTAAAATATTAATTGCAGTGCAATCAAACAGTTTAAGATACGGGAAGGTTAGGAGGTTAAATATGATTCAGGTTTATAATTTTACTAAAATTTACAAGCTGAGCAAAAAGCAAATGGCGAAACAGAAAACAAAATCCAACATTAAAAAAGCTGTAGACAATATATCATTTAGTGCAAAGAAAGGAGAAATATTCGGACTGCTTGGACCAAACGGAGCTGGCAAAACTACTACGCTGAGAAGTATTGCAACCTTGTTGAAAGCTACGGATGGAACTATTCTGGTCAATGGATATGACGTTGTCAAGGACTCAACAAAAGTGAGAAGAAGCATTGGATTTTTAACCAATGAGCTTAAAATGGACACTCATTTCACACCTGGATACACAATGGCGTTTTTTGGAAGTCTTCATGGGCTTTCAAGGGACAAAATTGAAAGGAGAACCGAAGAATTGTTTTCGTTATTTGGAATCCATGCATTTGCAGATAAAAAAATCGGAGACCTGTCAACAGGTATGAAACAAAAGCTGTCCATAGCCGTCAGTTTGGTCCATGACCCTGAAGTTGTTATTTTTGACGAACCGACTAACGGCTTGGATATAATCACTGCCAGGACAGTAACAGACTATCTCAGGGCATTAAAGGAGCAGGGCAAATTAGTCATTGTATCCACACATATAATGGCGGTGGCGTCAAGGCTTTGCGATAAGCTGGCGATTATGATAAACGGCAGGATTGTAGCAGAAGGTACCATTGACAAGATATTAAAGGATACGAAAACTGCCGATCTGGAAGATGCATTCTTTGAATTATATAAAGAAACCGCAAAAGGAGGGAATGCAGATGTTTAATGTAATTCTTAGAAAAGAGCTTAAAAGAGTATTTACAGATAAAAGACTTATCTTTTCATCATTTATCCTGCCTGCAGTAAGTATTTTTTTAACATACATAGTTTTGGGTATGATGTTTTCAAATATGGTTGGCGATATTAGAGAGCATAAGGCATCGGTTTACGTCCAAAACAGCCCAGGAAGCTTCAGGGAATACTATGATACCATATCAAACAAGGTTAATATGAATATTGAATTTATTGAGGCGGATAAAATAGAAAGTATAAAGGATTCAATACTGACAGGTGAAGCAGACCTGCTTGTTGAGTTTGAAAATAACTTCGAGGCAAAAACTGCCGGTTATCTGGACAGGGAAGTTCCGCCGGAAATTAAAACATACTATAATCCTTCGGAAGACTATTCAAAGGATGCAAGAGGAAATTTTATCGACCAGGTATTAAATGGGTACGAGAGAGAAATATTAGCCGACAGGTTTGGAAACATAAACTATACTACGGCATTTGTTATTGACAGGACCAATGAAGAAGGCGTAATTGTTAACGAAGAGAAAGCAAAAGGAAAAGCATTGAGTATGATTGTACCGATGCTCATCGGCATAATCCTTTTCTCTTCTGCAATGGGTATAGGTTTGGATACAATTGCCGGAGAAAAAGAGAGGGGAACAATGTCCACGCTGTTATTAACACCGGTGAAGCGGGAAACCATTGCCCTTGGTAAAGTTGCAGGATTGGCTGTTGTTGCCGTTATAAGTGCCCTGTGTTCATTTGTTGGTATTATGGCCTCCATGCCGTTTGCCTCCAATATGCTTATGGCCGGCGGCAGCGGCGGGATACCGGAATTCACCCTTGGCCAGTACGGCCAGCTTCTTCTTATCATGTTAAGCCTGGTAGGTGTTAATGTGGGACTTGTCTGCTTGTTGTCTGTAAGGGCCCGGTCGGTTAAAGAGGCAGGAAGCTATGTGGCACCGGTATTTATGATTGTAATGGTAGCTGCTTTCTCTACTATGTTTGCCAGTGGAACGCCGGAAACTTATAAATTTGCCATACCAGTTTATGGGAGTATCTCGGCTATAAAAGCGGTCTTGAATTTTGAATTGGGGATAGACCAGTTTATGGTGACGGTAATATCCTCCGTAGTTGTTACCTTAATACTGATTAAAGCCATTACAAATACATTCAACAACGAGAAAATAATGCTGAATGCTTAGAAATAGAAAATACTCATGCCCTGGGCTTTTGGCAGTAATATAAAAGGGCTGTCCCATTAGCTATTAAAAAAAAGCTGTGTGCAGTTCCTTTTTTATGCCATTAAACTGTCTTTTATGTTTGTTCAATTGTAAAATTCCATAATCTGATACAACCGTTCTATAATCTGTATATTATTACTGCTTCAATCTGCGCTCCACCATAAAAAAAAATTGAATATTACAAAAGGACATTTTCCTTGTGTGGTAAGGTGAAGCGCGATTTGAGCCTCCTTATGGGTTCGTGGTTTTTTCCAGTACAGCAACACCAAATGATTCCAGAGAAAGCTTATTATTGATTGTGCTTCTAGTTATGAAATCATAATATTCTTTTTTGCCTATATTGATTTCCTGGATTTCGTTAGTAAAATTCATAATAAAAACATACTCTTTTATACCATCTGTTCTGACTTGTGCAGAGATACCCAGGGGTAATTCCACATCAATTGCTTTTTTGATTTTAAGGGAGCCTGCAATAGTGGTATAGAATCTGGTAAGGAAGTCCATTTTTGATCTAAAGGCAATGTAGTAGGCTTTGCCTTTGCCAAATGCATTGACGGTTAATGCAGGTCTGCACTTATAAAAATCATCCTTGTATTGTGCCAATATGGATGCAGATTCTGAATGAATGAGGTCACACAATTGACAGGCTTCAAAATCCGATTCAATTCCAAGCGGGTTTCCTTCTATCATTTGAATACCTGTTGTTTCGCTGTTATGAAGGGAATCAATTTCTTCAGACCATATACCGAGAACATTCCGCAACGGACCTGGGAATCCACCCAAAAAACACAAGTCATTTTCATCCACAATACCGCTCCAATAGGTTGCAACAAAGGTTCCGCCGTTTTTGGCAAAGGATTCGATCTTTTTGTCAATGCCCCCCCGTATCATATAAAGCATAGGGGCGATGACCAGCTTGTATTTGGAAATATCACTTTCCATATCAACGATATCGACCGGTATACTTAGATCCCAAAATGCTTTGTAATGCATTTTACAAGTCGCTTCGTAGTCCCTGCCTTCCTTCCTGAGTCCTTGCATATCATCAATGGCCCAAGCATTTTCCCAGTCATAAATGATGGCCACTTCAGCATCTACCGTTGATCCGATAACAGGACGAAGCTGTTTGAGTATCTCCCCTAATTTTGACACTTCATTAAACACACGCGTATTTTCATGACCACAGTGGTCGACAACCGCGCCATGGAACTTTTCGCTGGAGCCCCTGCTCTTTCTCCATTGAAAGTACTGTACAGTGTCAGAACCGTGAGCTACCGCTTGGAGAGAGGATAAAATGTGCATACCGGGCCTTTTTAACTTGGCTATTTTCTGCCAGTTGGTCATGCTGGGCGTACTTTCCATCAGCATAAAGGGTTTTCCGCCTTTGAGGCTCCGGTTTAAATCATGCACAAAAGCGATGTCACTTCCAAGCAGGTACTCTTTTTTATCAACATGCCACTGCGGGTATGAATCCCAAGAAATTACATCCAGATAAGGAGCAAATTTAAAATAATTAAGGCCCTTGTATGTTCCCATGAAATTTGTTGTAGCAGGTATACCGGGAGTGATTCTTTTTAAAGGTTCAAGTTCATTTTTCATAAAATCAATTGTTTGATGGGTTACAAACCTTTTCCAGTCCAGGTTAAGGCCGTGCACATACAATTCACCATGGGGTGCGGGGGATTCGATTTGATCCCAGGCCGTATAGGTATGACTCCAGAATTTTGTCCACCATGCTTTATTTAATGCATCCAAATCATGATTGTATTTTTCCCTGAGCCACTCTATAAAAGCATTTTGACATAGGTCACAGTGACATTCTCCACCATATTCGTTTGAAATATGCCATATTAGCAAAGCCGGATGGGACTTGTATCTTTCTGCCAGTTTGGTATTGATGACTTTTGCCTTTTCCCTGTATACAGGGGAGGTATAGCAATGATTATGCCTTCTTCCGTGCAGGTTTCTGATGCGATTGGGCGCTACCCTGAGTACTTCAGGATATTTTTGAGACATCCATGCCGGCCTTGCTCCTGTTGGTGTAGCCAATACGGCAAAAGCATCATTTTTATGCAGCTTATCCATGATATCGTCAAGCCATTCAAAGTTAAATTTTCCTTCCTCGGGCTCCAGTGTTGTCCAGGAAAAAATACCAATTGACATGGCGTTGCAATTGGCAAGCTTTATAAGACGCATATCTTCATCGATAATAGAGGGCATGTTAAGCCACTGGTCAGGATTATAATCCCCACCGTGCAAAAATTGAGGGGCTTTCGGATTGATAGGATCATATTTTTTCATCGTTTCTACATCCCTTCGATAATATAAATATATTGAAATTATACTATCAAAAAATATACTATGTAAATTAGAATATATTGATATGGATATAAATATATTGTACTATAATATGTATACAGGAGTTCTGTCCGAGGCTCCTAGGAGGGATAGAAATGGACATGCTATTTCCCATGATGTTAGAAGAGGCCAAGAAAATGCCATATTATGTAACTTCGGTAGGAACCCAGAAAAAACAAGGGCATATCTGCCGTAAGAAGGGTTTTGGATATTTTCACTGGCTCCACTCTACCAAAGGAGAGGGAATGCTGATTATTGAAAATAAAGAGTATTTGATTAAAGAAGGAATGGGTTTTTTCTATTATCCTGGCATTCCCCACGAATACTTCCCTGTGAAAGAACCCTGGTCAAGCAAATGGCTGGGTTTTGACGGCAATCAGGTTGCAGGTTTACTGGGGATTTTGGAAATCAGCCAATTTGAGGTTTTTTATTTAAAGAATATGAACCTGTTTAATACATTGCTGGAGGATATTTATAACGCGTTAAATTCAAAAAATCCGGATTATTATTATAAAGGCTCCGCGTTACTTTATCATTTTATGATCGCAATGAAAACATGGACGTCGAAAAGCGACAGTCATAGAGCCACGGATGCCATACAAAAATTACAGCCTGTTGTTGAATACATTTCGCATAAAGTGGACCAGGATATTTCTTTGGAACAGATGGCCGATATTATCGGAATAACTCCGTCATATCTATGTAAATTGTTTAAAAAGGCATATAATATGACACCCTTTACATTCATTAATCATCAGAGGGTACGTATGGCCAAGGAATATATCATACAAAATCCGCATGCAAAGATTAATGATATTTCTTTTCATGCCGGCTACAATGATACAAGCTATTTTTGTTCAGTATTTAAAAAATTTACAGGATATTCACCTGCCATCTTTAGAAAAAATTATTTGGGAAAATAGAAGCACACTTCCGTATTCAATGGTATTGTAATTCCATTAACCTATTTTATTGCATGTACCCTTATAGTGTTAATCATATTTTAGTATTCAAGTTGACAGACTTATAAAGGAGTGCTATTATTTTGATAAAGCAAACGAGCAAAAGCCCATAATTTTATTTAGCTTATTTCAGTGATAATAAATATGGACGGCTGTATAGAAATGCTTGAAAAGAGACTGGGAGGTGATTGATTGTTAATTCCAAGGACAAAATTTGCGGTAAAATATGCTGAAACAGACCAAATGGGAATTGTACACCACTCCAATTATCCTGTCTGGTTTGAAGCTGCAAGGACCGACTTTTTTAAAAAGCTGGGCTTTCCATATTCCAAAATTGAAAGTGAAGGTATTTTACTTCCTTTGACGGACTTGAAGTGCTGTTTTAAAAGCCCTGCCAGGTATGAAGATGAAGTTGAGATAAGGGTCCAGGCCATAAAGCTTACATGTGTCAGGATTATATTTGCATATAAAGTTAATAATTGCATTGACAATATTTTGATAGCCACAGGAGAAACATCTCATGCATGGACGGACAAAAACTTAGATCCTGTTAACCTTCAGAAAAGGCTGCCGGAATTATATAAGGAATTAAAAAGAGCTGTTTTTTAAATTTGTATTATTTGCCGTAATATAATTTATTTTACACGTCGGGAAGGCCTATATCAACGACTTTACCCCCGGACCTTATAGACTCCGCAGCCGCACAGCCTGCAGCAACAATCGTCCTGCCGGATAACAGGTCTGCAACCCGGCTGGGTTTGCTTAAAGGGGCATATTGATAAAGTCTTTAGCAATTACAGGGTCTGCTCCCCCGTGCCCGCCTTCAATATCCATACCTGCAGTAACAGATTCTAACTGTTAATACCTTGATATCCGGCTGATTTTATCCGTGAACCACTTTACAACAACACCAATTATAATGTAAATAGGGAAAGAGTATATGGATTTCCATAACAAGGGCACATATATATCCATTTTTATCAATATTGACTCGGCAACAAATGAAAAGACTAAAGCAAGCACTATATGAGCTATAAAGAAGGACTTCCATTTTGGGAAATATTGATATACAAGCATGTACAAAATAGGCAGCGAGGCTAAATTGACTGCATTTAAACGGTCCGACAATTCAAACAGCTCGTAAGGGTAAGCCCATAATAGTATTGCCACACCAAGGTCGTCCAGCAGGCAGCTTATTACAATGACAACAAACCCGTATAATAAAATTTCCCGTATCCGCTTTTTATCCACAAGCCTGTACCAGATTATCCAGGGTATAATAAATATGAAAACCAGGAACCACCAGTTAAACGTAAACAAGACATGATCCAGCCAATACCTTAGCTCTAAATCTGTTAATTGCTGCTGCAGCCTGAGTATTTCTTTAAAAATATCTTCCATTAGCCACCACCTGACCGTCCTATTTTGTATAAGAAAAGATTATTTATAATAAATCCGATTGCCATGCTTAAAAAAATAAAAATTAAAGGCAGCCAGACAGGACCTAATAAAACACCCATAAATTTAAAAGATTTTGAATATATCACCCCAACTGTACCCGAATATGCGGCTATGACAAACGGGAAAAAAAGAAATGCTTTCTTTTTGCTTAAGCTATCCCTGCAAGCATCCCACATGGCAAACATATAAATACAAGGATAGAACATCAGCCATTGGTAATTTACCTGATTTATAGCAGTTGATATTTCGCCCTGAAAGCTTGAAATAATTGCCATATTCAAATGGGATTCTATATTTATCAAAAACTCCAAACCGATAAATAATATTCCCTTAATATATTTTTTATTTATTAATTGCCCAAAGCCCGGCATTGCGATACTCCAGAAAATTGCTTCATAATTATCGCTTTTATCCAACCTAAAACATCTCCTTATAAATGTTAATATCAGATATGATATAGTATTTCCTATAGTAAAACTTTAATAATATAATTCTTGCTTAAAATGGCAAAAATTATCCTGAATATTTTAAAATACCAGGGAAATCCTTGATTCAAAGTGCCAGGTGGCTTACAAGAGTTGATACAGAAAGAATAAGGTTGCAGTATGCCAAAAATTAATCCCGGTATTTTGCATATATGCAGCAATATTGTGCTTGTAATAAGCAATAGAATGAATGAATCAGAATTAAAGTACTAATATAATATAAGCATGATATTTTTCTAGGAGGGTATAAAATGAAAATTGGAGTTAGTTCATACAGCTACAGCAATCTTGTCAACAGTGGTAAAATGAAGCAAATTGAAGTTATTGGCAAAGCGAAGGAAATGGGCTTTGATGTCATTGAGTTTGCTGATTTGACAGTACCGGAAGGAGAGACGCTCAAATCCTTTGCAAAGGGACTAAAGGACGAATGTGAAAGAGTAGGTATAGAAGCTTCACATTATACGGTTTATGCTGATTTTATTAACTGTCCCGGTGGAAATTGGAAGGAAGAGGCAGAAAGGCTCAGGGAGCATGTAGAGGTTGCGGCTGTTCTGGGTGTACCGGGTATGAGGCATGATGCTACCGGAGGTTTTCCTGACGGTTACAAGGGACAAAGAAGCTTTGATGATGCCTTGGGGATTATTGCAAAGGGCTGCCGGGCAGTCACCGAGTATGCCCAGGAACTGGGAATAAAAACCATGGTGGAAAACCATGGGATGTTTTGTCAGGATAGCGAGCGGGTGGAGAAGCTGGTAAACGAGGTTAACCATGAAAACTTTGGAGCACTGGTTGATATTGGGAATTTTCTCTGTGTGGATGAAAACCCGGGCAAAGCGGTTGGCAGAATGATGCCCTATGCTATGCATGTACATATAAAAGATTTCCACGTAAAGCCGGGAAATGGCTTTGACCCCGGGCAAGGGTGGTTTCAGAGCCGCGGCGGGAATTATCTTAGAGGAGCTGTTGTAGGCCATGGGGATGTTCCGGTGGCCCAATGCTTGAGGATAATTAAAAAAGCGGGTTTTGACGGTGTGCTTTCTATAGAATTTGAAGGTATTGAAGACCCTATTGTCGGAATATCCATAGGACTAAGCAATTTAAAGAAAACGATTGAAAAAATAGTATAGTAATCTTGTAACCCTTAACATCTTTAATTCATGCAATATGGCTTTTGGAATATATAAAAAGCCATATTGCATGGCATTTATGCAGTTACATAAAGTGTTAAAATAATTATGCCTTCCCTTTTACTCCTACTGGGTGCATAATTTTTTTTGTTTTTTATGCAGGAATATTGGCAGAGCATATAGAATATAATAAATTATGCAAACGTGTGCATAAACAGGCATGGGGATAATGGGAAAATCTGCATACATGAGTTCTGTCTACAGGCAGTAATTTAATCTTGAATAAAGGAGTTTGAATGGTGGCTATAACTATAAAGGATGTTGCAAAACTGGCAGGTGTATCGGCAAGTACTGTTTCGAGGGTACTTAGCAAGGACCCCAGAATAAGTGACCACACCTGTAAAAAGGTGATTGAATGTGTAAATAAGCTGGATTATAAAGTCAACACAATTGCCAGAAGCTTAAAAACCAGCCATAGTTATACCATAGGTTTTATTTCCCCTGAAATTCCCAATGATTTTTTTATGACCGTGGCAAAAGGTGTTGAGGAAGAGTTAAGCAGAAGCGGATATACCCTGATAATATGTGATTCTAACGAGAGCGCCCGGGAAGAAGCGGAGAGAATAGACCTTCTCTATGAAAAATGCGTGGACGGAATTATTATCATACCGGCTACAGGACAGGGAAAGCACTTTTCAATGCTTGAAGAATTGAATATACCTGTTGTACTGGTTGACAGAATGGTGGAAGGCTTCAAAACGGATGCAGTGCTGGTTGATAATATTAACGGCAGCTATGAGGCTACCGAATATTTGATACGGAACGGGCATAATAGGATTGGCTTTATCGGGGGAGACCCGGGACTGACGTCTGCAAGGGAAAGATATGACGGTTATATAAGAGCACTTGAAGATTACCATATAGCAGAGGAAAAAAACATAATCAAATTCGGAAATTTTCATGTGGAAAGCGGTTATAGGCTGATAAAGGAACTGACGGAACTTGATGATCCGCCCGGGGTGGTATTCATATCCAACTATTTCATGCATGTAGGAGCTACAAAGTTTCTTATTGACAATGCGGAAAACCTGAAAAACAACCTCAGGTTTGCAAGCTTTGATGATATGGAGCTATCTGCAATTCTGGGTTACAGCATAGTTACGGTGGCCCAGCCCATGATTGAAATGGGCAAGCGGGCTGCCCGGATGCTTTTGGACAGGATAAACGGTATAAATAAAGGTATTCCAAAGGTGGAGCGCCTTAAGACCAGCTTGAGGACAAGGGGGTGAGCAGTGAGCAGCAATGAAAGGGTTAATTTGTATGAACCCGATATGCAAACGAGCGCAAAATATTATTTTTTAATACAGGGAGGATGTATTTATGGCAAACGTTAAGGATTTAAAGGTTAATGCGCCTGTAAACAGGCTAAGAGGAGGTCTGCCCAAGATTGGCATCCGGCCGACTATTGACGGCCGGTTAGGTGGTGTAAGGGAGTCCCTTGAAGTCCAGACAATGAATATGGCAAAGTCGGCAGCCGAGTTTTTAAGTATGAATTTGAGACATGCCAATGGCTTGCCCGTGGAGTGTGTAATTGCAGACACATGTATCGGAGGTGTTGCTGAAGCTGCACAGTGTGCTGAAAAATTTGCACAGGAAGGTGTGGGAGTTTCCCTCACGGTAACTCCATGCTGGTGCTACGGCTCTGAAACCATGGATATGGACCCATATATGCCTAAAGCAGTTTGGGGATTTAACGGGACGGAAAGACCGGGAGCAGTTTATCTGGCAGCAGTGCTTGCCGCGCATAACCAGAAGGGAATACCCGCATTTGGAATATACGGAAGGAATGTACAGGATGCCGGTGATACCTCTATACCGGAAGACGTAAAGGAAAAGCTTCTAAAATTTGCTAAAGCTGGTCTGGCGGTTGCTGCTATGAAGGGAAAATCATATCTTTCAATGGGAGCCGTATCTATGGGAATTGCAGGTTCAATAGTAAATGAAGATTTTTTCCAAAAATACCTGGGAATGAGAAATGAGTACATAGATATGAGTGAATTCATCAGGAGGATCGATGAAGAAATCTATGACAAGGAAGAATATGAAAGGGCGCTTTCGTGGGTTAAGGAAAACTGCCGGGTGGGAGATGATCCCAATCCCGCTGAAATGCAAAGAACTGCTGAACAAAAAGAAAAGGACTGGGAATTTGTTGTCAGGATGACCATTATTGCAAGGGATTTAATGGTGGGTAATCCTAAGCTTGGTGAATTGGGTTTTGGAGAAGAAGCACTTGGACATAATGCCATTGCAGCAGGTTTTCAGGGACAGAGGCAGTGGACGGACCACTTCCCTAACGGAGATTTCCTTGAAGCCATGCTAAATTCTTCATTTGATTGGAATGGTATAAGACAGCCTTATATTGTTGCTACGGAAAATGACTGCCTGAATGGTGTGTCAATGCTTTTTGGGCATTTGCTGACCAATACGGCCCAGGTTTTTGCAGATGTGAGGACATACTGGAGTCCGGAAGCGGTCAAGAGGGTTACAGGCTTTCAGCTTGAGGGATTGGGCAAGGACGGCCTGATACATTTAATCAACTCGGGACCTGCTGCGCTGGACGGAACAGGCGAGCAGACCATAGACGGCAAGCCGGTTATGAAGCCATACTGGGAAATCACGCCTGAAGAAGCAGGAAAATGCCTGGATGCAACAAAATTCAGGACTGCCGATATCGGATATTTCAGGGGCGGAGGATATTCTACAGATTTCCTGACAAAAGGTGGAATGCCTGTAACCATGTCAAGGATAAATCTTGTTGACGGATTGGGACCGGTGCTCCAGCTCGCTGAGGGATATACGGTGGAACTTCCGAAAGAGGTGCATGATTCATTGGACAGCAGGACTAATCCAACCTGGCCCACTACATGGTTTGCGCCAAGTCTTACAGGAAATGGCGCATTCAAGGATGTATACAGCGTTATGGCAAATTGGGGAGCCAATCATGGCGCATTCAGCTTTGGACATATTGGCGCCGAGCTTATAACACTTGCATCAATGTTGAGAATTCCTGTTTGCATGCACAACGTGCCCCAGGATAAAATCTACAGGCCCAGTGCTTGGAGTGCATTCGGCATGGATGCCGAAGGCTCTGATTACAGGGCATGCTGCAATTTCGGCCCCATTTACGGCAAAAAGTAAATATAAGCATGGAAATAATCCTGTATCTTTCTTGAAAGATACAGGATTATTTATACTTAAATCTGTCATAAAATAAGATTATGGTTTATGGCATATGCTTGCATTGTCCATTCCAAAGGGCAGCAATTTGTATTTCTCTCCCATCTGGTCAAGAGATATGAATGTCTGGGGTGATACATACTCAACCTCCGGTATATCCCTATGCCTGTTGGGTCCCATAACATTGAAAAGGGTTGTATCCAATGTAACAGAAATTTTATTTTCACCGCACATGACGGCATCGCTTATGTCGTATACAAAGGGGTCCCAGTACTTAACGCCAATTTCGGTATCGTTAACCTTAACTGAAGCACAGGCTGCTTTTACATTGTTTAATGTTAATAATATTTTCCCGCCGCTGTTATCAACAGTAAAAGCCGATGTCAATACGATGCTTCCCGAGTAGAACGGATAGCCTGAATGTGTAATATCTTTAAAGCATGGTTTTGAGCTGCCGCCGTCTATACTGAAAAATTTGTTGTTTTCATTTATCAGCGAAAAATTGCCGACTATATATATAACTTCTACCTCGGTTGCATTATGGGAATTAAAGTTTTCTACACTTACATGGGTTCCGGGGCCTGTAATATTATTTACTTTTTTGCCTGAGACCTTAATTTTATTCAATCCTTTTTTGAGATATCCGGTCAGGGGCACTTTTGTGAAGCTGATATCTTTCCAGCTTTTACTGGAATTAAACGGACCCATTTCCCCAAAAGCCTTTAAAGCTGTCGCCTCATTTCCATTAATGCTTATTGAATCAAGGTTTTCCGCATTTTCTATTACTGCAAATACTTCACTCTCAGGTATGTTTATAACATTGAAAGAATACTCTGCAGTAAATGGAGTACCATTTTTGGCGCTGTAGAAAAAATTATGCCAGATCTTTGCCAAAGGCTGGCTGTCCGCCACTTTTTCATTATTGAGGTATAATGTGGCATCATTTATGGGAAGTACGTTTTCTTCCTGTATAAGCGTGTTCCAGTTTTCAATTGTTTTTCCGGCAGCCGGTATATTTTTAAGGCAGATGCCTGAATCCAGAACTGCAGGTGCCTGTTTTATACCCGGCACATTTACATCCATAAAGACGGCAATAGAGCCGGCAGGCTGAAAATGGGCATTTGTTTTTGTATAGCCGTCTTCATAGGTGTGAGGCAGTTCGTATATATTCCCGCTGCACAGGTCCAAAGTTACAAGATTGTGTTTCCCTGGAATAGTGATTTGCGCATGTATATCCCTTTTGTCATCCGTATTTGCAAGAAGAAGCATTTCCCCTGTGTCACATATCCTGTGATGGAGAATAATTTTCCCGGCATTATTGCCCGTAAGCGTGTCCGTAATTTTAATCCTGTCAGAATATTTATCTTCGAGCATTTCTATTGCTTTACCCAGAGAGTCTGCCCACTTGATGCTTTCCGGCCATTTTATTTTTGTCTTTATTCCGTCTATTCTTTCAGGATAAGGCTTTAACATTATTATGTCACCTTTATCTGAAAAATCAATCAACAGGTCAAGGGTACTTTTTCTCAGAGTCTCCATTGGCGGGACGATAATTGTGGAATACTGGTGCCTGCCCACGTTCATTTTGTTGTTTTTTGCACATGCATGCTCTTTCATTATGATTTCATCACCAAAATGGTAATCAAGCTTATTATCTAATAATTTTTCCGCCAGCCTGTCAAATTCATCTGAACCGCCTTTGCTGTAAATCATGGATAGTTTTTTTTCAGTTGGTGAATATGTGCTCCAGGCACTTGCAATTGGATGTATGACAAGTATGTCTACCTTACGCTTGCCTTGTGTTATCATATATGAAAGTCTTCCGATATAATCTGAAAAGCCTGCTTCATTATCCCACCAGGGCTGCTGGTAAAAAAGGTTTGCAGGATAGTCCCTTTTCCGTTCTCCGCGCATGGAATAAAGGGAGAGATGATGATTTACAAAGCTTATTCCCAAAACTGCCTGCCAATCGGCTATCCATTTCCTGTGGAAAAAGCTCACATGCTGGCCAACACATCCAAACACCTCGCAAAAGGATCTTTCCTTATTAAGCTGGTCTGCAACGGAAGTAACCTGTTTTACGGTAACCACCTGCTTCAAATGTCTGCCCAGTTTATCTATGCCGGGCCAGTGCATATACTGGTAATGAGGCATGGCTGCTCCTATCCAGCTTGTTTGTGATATAAGGGTGTCTTCAGCCATAAAATGGCCGGTCATTTTCAAATTGTTTTTCTCACACCATTCATAATATTTTTTGGTAAAGCTCTCAATAAACAGCTGGGTTGCGCTGTCAAAAAAATCAAAGCGCACTTTTTTATAATCCCCGACATCAAAGAAAAGCTCCTTCAGGCAAGAGGCAAGCTCATATCCTTTAAGCTGCTTAAAGAAATCAGGTAGATAGTCCGACCATGGCAGTACGGGAACATTATACTGCCCTGCCATAAGATAACACGGCTCGTCGGTAAATATGCCCGGAATCTCTTTGCCGAAATATTCGCCGCATGTATTTTTATATTTTTCATGTGTGCTTTCAATAAATGCTTCTACTGCATCCGGGTTCATAAGGTCAACATAGGACATACCGTTAAACCACTGATTTCCCAATGCCGATATCCTTTTGCATATACTGTATGAGACGTTGTCATGTATATATGTATCAAGTATTTGGTCATTATCCGATATTTCATCAGTTTTTAACAGGACAAGTGCACGGCTCCTGAAATCCTTGTTTTCAGCTACTTTTCCTCCTGCAAAACCCGACGGCCATTTATCTTCGTCATATAGCCATGCATACGTACCTGTTTCCCGTGCTTTTTTGGCACATGCCGTTACCATATTCATCCACTCGTCGGAAAGATAACCCGTAACAAGTCCTACCCGGGAATGCATAAAGAAACCGCCCCAGCCCTTTTCGGACATTTGTACAATCTGCCTTTCCAATTCCTGTTCATCAAGCTTTTCATTCCAGCTCCAAAAAGGTGCGGGCCTGAATATTGCTTCAGGTAATTTGAGTTTTTCAAAATCCATATGTAACACTCCTCGTATTTTTTTGATAAAATTATACCAAAAATTATTAGGAATGTCTTAGGGGACTGTTGCTGATATTATAGGGCATTTGTTCATAATTACTGCTGCCGGTATAAACTCAAATTATTACAACCTTAAAAAAAGCATATTAAATTTCGAATATATATATAATTTTGTTTTATTCCTGTAACAAATAAGGTTTATAATATTACCACCAGTATTAATGCCGGGGAGGAACTAATGCGGTGCAGGACCATCAATGAAAGGATATGTAATATAAAAGGCAATGAACAGGAAATCAACAAGCTTGTAGATGAGTATAAGCCCTTTATTGCGTCATGCACTGAAAAGGTTGTACACAGGTATGTACGGTATGGGGAGGATGATGAATTAAGTATTGCTCTCATGGCTTTTGTGGAAGCTATTGATGCATATGATATTGAAAAAGGCAGCTTTCTTTCATTTTCGGCAAGTATTATAAAACGAAGAATTATTGATTATTACCGCAAAGAAAAAAAACATGATAATGTTGTTTCCATAAATACATATTCAGACTGTGAAAATAGTGAAATTGATTTGACCTATGAAAAATCTGTCTGCAAATATGCACAAGATGAAGAAAGCAAGTACAGAAAAATGGAAATTGAGGAATTCAAAGAAGAGCTTAATAAATGGGGAATTACATTCAATGACCTTGTAAAAGAATCACCAAGGCAAAAAAGGACCAGGAAGCTAAGTGAAATGATAGTCGGATATATCATTTCCAATCCCCAAGTAGTACGTACCATATTGAAAAAAAAGTATCTTCCCGTATCTGAAATTGAGAAAAACTTGAAAATACCTCGAAAAAAAATTGAAAGAATGCGAAAATATATTATATCGACAGTACTTGTACTAACTGGGGATTATGATTATCTTAAAGGCTATTGTTTGCGGATTAGGAGGGGAGGTGCCCGCCATGAAGGGAATAGTTGTTGATATACTGGAAAAACAGGTAATAGTGTTAAGCAAGCATGGAGAATATATAAAAATAAAAAAAAACCAAAATATGCGGGTAGGAGATGAAATGCAAATTCCCGGTACAAAATTATGTCCTCGGAGTAAAGCCTTCAAAGCTGTTTCCGTTGCTGCGGCTTTCCTTATTATTTTTGGTTTGTCCTGCGGAGTTTATTCAATACCTTACAGCTATGTTGATATTGACATTAATCCCAGTGTTGAAGTAACTGTAAACATATTTGACAGAATTATTGATTTGGAAGGCTTCAACGAAGACGGCAGGAAAATTATTGAAAAAATTCGGGTGATGAATAAACACCTGGCCGGCGGTATAGAACAAATATTAAAACGGGCAAAACAGGATGGATATATTGGGGCTTCTCAAGATAATGCTGTTTTATTTACCGTAGTCAGCAGGAATGAAAACAGGGCAGATAATTTGGTCCAATCAATAAATGAAACTGTAGACATTGTTTATACAAATTCTGATAATGTACCGGAAGTATTGGTGGAAAAGATCGAAATGGAAAAGCATAAGGAGGTAAAAAATATTGATATTACACCGGGTAAAAGGATTCTTATAGAGAAGCTTTCCGAAATGGATCCCCAAGCTGATATTGAGCAGCTTGAAAAAGCACCTGTAAAGGATATAATGAAAAATATTAAAGATATAAGAAAAGAAATCAGAGATTTGGAAAAAGACGATATAAAAGACGGGGAAAAGCAGGTGAAAGGACAAAATAATGAGAAAAACGGCAGGAACAATTATCGCAATAAGGAAAATCATGAAAATAAAAAAGCCGGGCTGAATGCAAAACCAAATAGGAAAGCTGGAATATCAGATGATGTGGAGGATAGTGGAGAAAAGGAGTCAAAAGAAAATTCCGGCAACGGTAAAGGAGCATATAAAAGAAAAGAAAACAATAATAGGAGAGAAAAGGAATCGTTTAGCCGTAAAAGTGAACCGGATGATGAAAATGCAAAAAAGGATAATGGTATGGATGAGGATAACGATAATGATGAAAGAGATGATAAAAAAAAGAACAGGAATGAATCAAAAAATGAAAGAGGCAACGGGAAATAAGAATTGCCGGACAAAAAAACCATTTACAATTCCTTACTGATAATTACATATTATATCAGAAAAGATTTTGATAAATGAAGCAATGCATAAATAAAAATGTGGAGAAGATACTGTTTATTGTAGTCTTCTCTTTTTTTTTGATACTATTTGTCTATTACAAATAAAAGCCTGCAAACCGGAAATGACAAAAAATTTTAATTACATATAATATAATTCAATCCTGACAATTTACATATATCGGGAGGTCACAAAAGATGAAAACGAATTTGATACCTTTAAGCATTAGAAAAAAAAGGGGCCTGGAACAATATAAGGCGGCATTATTAAATTTGACCAAGCATATTAAAGCCAAGCATATTATTATATTGTTTATTTCCTTTTTAGTAGGCAGGGCATCGCTGGCAGGAGGATTGATGCCTTTTGGATTCCCGCTTTTTGCGGTTTCCATAGGGACAGGCTTCCATTCACCTGCACTTGCCGCGGCAGTTCTTGCAGGTATGGCTTCGGCAGGAGCCGGTAACGCCGTACTTACAACAGCAGCTTCCATGCTGCTGTTAGGTCTTATAAGTATTGCTTTAAAAATTAAGAGTGAGCAGTCAAACAATTACAGGTTTGCTGTTATCGGTTTTTTCAGTATTCTTGTTCCCCAATTGGGTTTTATCCTTATCCGGGGTATATTGCTGTTTGATGTAATGACGGCGTTATTCCAGGGATTTATTGTATTCACTCTTATATTCATATTGGGTAAATCACAAAGATTCTTTTCTCCCGGCATGAGCTTTCCGGTACCATCAAATGAAGAAGTAATAAGTGTGGCAATAATTACTTCAATTGCTCTTTCGGGAATTTCAGGAATGGTTATACTGGGATTTGATATATGCAGTGTTTTGAGCATCCTCTCTGTTTTGATATTCAGTTTTAAATATGGACCGGGTGCCGGCACAACAGCCGGTATTACCATAGGACTGATAACAGGTTTTTCATGGGGAAGTATACCTTTGGCAATAAGTACATATGCTTTTTGCGGCCTTATTTCAGGGATTTTGACTAAATTAGGGAAAATTGGAGCAGGGCTTGGGTTTTTAATGGCAAATGCCCTGCTTACGTTATATCTTAACGGCTCTACGGTAGAATTAATAAATTTAAAGGATATGGTTTTTGCATTATTGGTTTTTGTATTGTTTCCCGGCAGTATATTAGAGCGGGTATCACGTGTGTTCAATACGGGCGGTAGAATTGTTGATACAAATTACAATGCCAGGGTCAAAGAGCTGACTGTCGAAAAACTGGATAGATTCTCAAGGGTTTTTAAAGAAATGTCTAGAACATTCAAAGAAATTGCAAAAACCAATATGGAAACAAACAAGCAGGATATATCCATGTTATTTGACCGGATTGCCGATAAGGTGTGCAAGGATTGCAGTTTGCTGAGACATTGCTGGGACAGGAATTTCCATTCTACATACCAGGCAATGTTCAAAGTAATTGAAAGTCTTGACGGCACCGGACGTATAACAAAGGATGATATTCCCGCAAGCTTTTTGAGAAAATGCGAAAGGATAGGTGATTTCGTACAACAGGCCAACAATACATATGAGCTTTTCAAGGTTGATGCCATGTGGAAAAATAAAATAGGGGAGAGCAGGGCCCTTGTCTCCCACCAGCTTGAAAGCTTGTCGGATATATTATCAAATTTGGCCGTTGATGTCGGTATTGATGCTGTGTTCAATAAGGAGGCCGAAGAGCTTATTATGGACCAAACCTCAAAAGAGGGCTTGAAAATCAAAGAGGTTTCGGTTTATGAAAACAAAAGGGGCAAGTATGAAATCGACATAGTGCACAAGGGCTGTGGAGGAAGCAGAACGTGCAAATCAAATATAGAAAAGCAAATTTCCTCAATTGTAGGAAGGAAGATGGTGAAAAATGAAAGCAAATGTATATCGGCAGGAGTAAAAGGAGAATGTAAATTGAAGCTTGTCGAAAAAGAAGCTTTCAGGGTTACGACCGGAATTGCGGCACTTCCGAAGCATGAAAACAAGGTTTCAGGGGACAGCCATACCTTTATGAATATAGGAAATACCAGGTATATTGCAGCAATCAGTGACGGAATGGGTTCGGGAAGGGAAGCCTTACTCCATAGCAAAGCTACCGTTGACCTGATAGAGCAGTTTATGGAGGCGGGATTTGACAAGGATATAACTGTGAAACTCATTAATTCTATTCTTCTTTTGAAATCCTCGGAAGAAAACTTTTCAACTATTGATCTTGTAGTAGTAGATCTTTACAGCGGAGAAACAGAATTTGTAAAAATTGGAGCACCTCCTACATTTATAAAGAAAAATAATAATACCGAATGTGTAAAATCGGTTACTCTGCCTGCAGGTATTGTCGATATCATTGAACCGGAATTACTTTCAAAAACCATCGAAAGCGGCAATATACTTATAATGGCAAGTGACGGGGTTTCCGACGCCTTCGGAGCCGATAGTATTGAGGGGCACAAAAAGCTTATGGAATATATTGAAAGCATTGACAGTATCAATCCTCAGCATATTTCCGACAGCATACTTAAGGAAGGCTGCAAAAGATGCGGCGGGAGATTAAATGACGATATGACAATTATTTGTGCAAAAATATGGAAAAGGGTATAATATGAAGTTTAAATTCACAAACTACCATATTATGAAATATTCCGGAGGATGTTATGGTAAGTGGTGAAAAAGACTTTCTGGTGAAAGAAGCCCAGCGGATAATCAGAAATTATATGAAGGACTGCAAGGCAGAGGCAGCGGCAAGAAGAGAAAACTACATAAAAAAGGAATATGAATACGGTGAAAGTCTTTCCGCAAGGATTAAGGCTGCAGTACTCATATTGGCGTCTGCTGTTCTGGTCCTTTATATATTATTTAAAATTTTTTAATAGCTTAATTGTAAGGCTTCGTTAAATATATTCAAGCCCATTAATTATAAATAAATTCTCACAAAAATTAATATATTGTTGATTTTATACCTTGTAAATAATAAAATAATAATGCAATAATAATACTGCAGTGAAAAAAACTTATAGAGCTGAGTTGAAAATCAATCAGCAATACTTTTGGCTGCAGTAATAATTACAAAGGAGAATCAGATGAAAAACTTTTTTGAGAAATTTCTTTTTCCGCCGCATATATATAAAAACCTCAATGAGAATAAGCTTACGCTTTTAATTGGTATATTGTTTGTTGGTTTGGCAGACCTTGTTTTTTTTATAGATAAAAATGCATCAAATCTTTTTGCAGATAATCCTAAGACGGCTGTTAATTATGTAATTATTATTATAGCTGTTTTTGTAATAGGTACAGTTGATGTGCTGTTTTTTGGCATTCCGGTTTACGACCTGCTTAAGGTATTTAAAAAACAGGAAGGTACAAAGGATGTATACGGCAGCCGGCGTTTGCCTGTAATGGTACTCAAAATTTATATAATGGCACATTTTACAGTAATACCGATACATGTCGTTACATATTTTTTGACAAAAGATTTTACAGTAGAAAATTTTCCCGAAGCCCTGGTTTACTTCCTGCTGTTTTTAGAGCTTGTCCTCACTATCTGGTTTTTCGCTTTGATTTCAAGAGGTATAAATTCAATTTACAGGCTGGACCCATTTTTCAAAAGACTGGTTTTTCCTGCTGTGCTTTTATGGGGTACTATTTTAGGTATTGTTCTTGAGCAGGGGATAAATGAACTGCTGATAAAGGTATTTTATATAACGCCTGTTGCCTGAATTAAACCGGCGTGTTAACGACATCATTCCCAATGATAGCTGTTTCATAATATGCATAAATTCAACCTATACTAAAAAATGGGAAAAATTTAAACCATTTCATGGTTGATTACCATGTCAATTAAGGTTATAATATAAGCATAATTTAAGTCCCGGTGGTCCAATGGATAAGACAATGGATTCCGGTTCCATTAATGCGGGTTCGATTCCTGCCCGGGACACCAGAACAGGCATCAAATAAAATCCTGCGGTTATTGCCGGGGGATTTTACTATTCGGACGATATGTCCCTGTATACTGTAGGTGTAATGCCTTCATGCTTTTTAAATAATCGTGAAAAATAATGTGCGTCGTTAATGCCTACTAACTCTGCAATTTCATAGGCTTTATAATGAGTTTCCCTAAGAAGCTTCTTGGATTGTTCAATGCGATATTCATTCAGATAGTCCACAAAGCTTTTTCCAAGTTCCTTTTTAAACATTCTGCTCAAATAATAGGTGCTTAGAAACACATTTTCTGCAACCTCTGAAAGGGTAAGGGGACTGTTGTAATTTTCCTCAATATACCGGACCGCTGATTTAACAGACTGTTTAATGCTGTTACTGTTATAAAGATGTACCCTGTTTGTTAAATCAATTGAGGTTTGCCTGAGTATATCTTCCAGATTGCCGCTTTTTTCACATTTTTGTATCGTTGAGCATAAAGAAGCAATATCCAAGCCATTTATTTGGTTATGGTTACTGTTTTTAAAATAATTGACCATGTTTTTAATTGAAGTAAAAACCTGAAAGAAGAATAATTTCGAGTTTTCTTCATTTGAATTGCCAGTTTTGTTCAGCGCTCTGCTGATTTCCTGCAAATCAATATCCACTCCGGCCCTGTTTCCGCTTTGAATATCCCGTATGAGTTTTTTTTGCAGCTTCTCGAAGTTCTGCTGTTCTTGAAAATGTACAAATTGATCCAAATCCTCATAATATATAATAGAATTATCTCCAACATAAAATTTGTGTTCCATTGCCTTTTGACACTGCCTGTATTTAGCAGGCAGTTCCTCCATTCCATTTGCATGTGTACTGATTGCCATTGCTGCTTCCAATCCAAAACAACGATTGATAATTTGCTGGAGCTCCCTGCATTTTATGATGATTTGAGTAATATCCTGCCCGTTGCTTTTTATCATAAAAGCTATTATATTGTCATTAAGATTAATTTCCAGTATATGGCTTGCGTCTTCCCATAATTCTTTAAAGGTATTGACAATTCCATACCTGTTCAAATGGCTGTTAAAAGTCTTATCTCCATTTTTGCGGTTGAAGCTGGCAAAATCAATAAGAACCAATACAAACTCTGAAAATGGAATTTCATATAAATCCTTTTTTTGAATTATTTGTTCCGTATCTGTTGTTATTTCGTTAAGCAGGTCATACAAAAATTTTTCACGGAGAATAGGTATGCTTTGCTTAAACAACTCCTTGTATTTATAATACTCTTCCTTTTTTTGCAGGCTCAATTTCAATTCGGCCACAGCACGGCGTATGATGGAATTCAATTCTTCAACTCTGGTAGGCTTCAATATAAAATCAAAGGCTCCCAGTTTTAAAGACTCATGGACGTATTCGAAGTCTCTATAACCTGTAACAATAATGATTTTGCTTTGCGGAACAATGTCCCTTATGGCTTCTACCATCTCTAGACCATCCATTTCAGGCATTCGGATATCAGTAATAATAATGTCGGGCTTAAATTTTCGTATAAGTTCACAGCCACTTTGCCCATCCGGCGCTTCTCCCACTACTTGACAGTTCATCCTATCCCAGTTCACAATATTTTTAAGACCTTTACGAATAACAGGTTCGTCATCAATGATTATTACATTAAACATGCTTACCTCCCGTTTTTCCCTTCATAAGGGATTGTTACAATCACCTTCGTATAGCAGTTGTATTTGCTGTAAATCCTCAATCCGTATTGATTCCCATAAAACAATCTTATTCTCCGGTTTACATTTTCAATTCCTACGCTCCTGCCGTCTTCCGATTCTCCCCTGAAAAATTCATCTGAATTCACAGCTTCTTTCAGGAATTGGTTCAGCTTGCCTAGTTCATTTTCTTGTATCCCACGCCCATTGTCAATTACAGATATAATAACGTTATTATCATGCCTTTTTGCCTTCAATGTGATTATGCCTTTTTTACTGGTTTTTTCAACTCCATGGTATACGGCATTTTCTATAAGAGGCTGGATGATAAGCTTTGGAACCCTAACCTGCAGAACCTGGCTGTCAATTGTTTTCCTGTATTCCAATTGTTCTTCAAACCGCTGCTTCAGTATAAATATGTATTTATCCACATACTCCAATTCCCGCTTAAGTGAAATTGGCTTGCTGTTCCTTGCTATTCCGGCTTCCAGGATAGATGATAAAGCCGATACCATATCACTGATCTGGGGAACATTGTTCATCTGCGCCGTCCAGTTGATTGACTCCAGGGTATTAAATAAAAAATGAGGGTTAACCTGTGCCTGCAGGGCTTTTAACTGAGCTTCCTTGTTTGCCAGTTGTTGTTTATAGACTGAATTCACTAAATAATGAATTTTTTCCGACATTTTGTTAAATTCATGGTTTAAAAATCCCAGCTCGTCTCCCCGTTCTATTTCCAGCTTCACCCACGTGTCACCTTCATGCATGCTTTTCATTGCATTGACCAGTCTGTTTATGGGATTTACAAAATCCAGTGCAATATAAATACCAAGTATGGAAAGAAGTATGACTGAAATTCCTGAAAGAATTATTATTCTTTCTTTAATTGTATTTGCATCCCTGTAAAGAATATCCAAGGGGACGTAGGCCACTGCCAGCCACTGCGGTTCCCGTATACTTATATATGAGATAAACAGGTCCTTTTCCTCGTTTAACCTGTAACCTCTTGTATTTTTTAAAACACTTTGCACATATTCCGAATTGAAAACAACATCCAATGATATAATTCTTTCTGAAACTTTTTGCATTTTATCGTTAAGGATTGCTATGTTCCACATATTCTTGTCTATACTGCCTGTCAGCTTGTCAAGGTAATTTTTATCAAGCAGCATGGCCATAAGCGCGACTTCTTCAAATGTATCCTTGTTGCTTACGGTTCTTGCCATGAAAATCCGCCTGTTTTCATCCATGTACCAAACGGGTTTTCCTTTTTTGGCCCTTGCGGCCTTTAATAGCTTTTCATAGGGTAATACCTCCTTGATCCTTACATTGGTGCCAGCATCATCTCCGTCAAAATATGTTCTGTTATTGGTAACAAAGCATATGGACTGTATTTCCTCTCGTGCATATATAATTTTATTTAGAATTCCTTTCATTACCAATTCGTTCTCATAATTTCCTATTGGATTAATATCATTGGCAGTGTTATTTAAAACTGAGGCAACAGTACGGTCATAGTTTAAGTCCATGGATATGACGGTCAAAGCACGAATGTAGTCATTCATACGCTGCTCCATCATATAAAGCATATCCTGGGAATAGCGGATAGCATTATTGTGAATAATACGGGCCGTATTCCTGTAGCTCATGTATCCCAGGATAAAAAGAGGAATTATTATCTGTACATAAATCAGCAATAATATTTTTTTCCTGATATTCAGATTTTTATAAATCTTCAGCAGCTTGTTTTTAAATTTTTTCATAAGCTTTTTTTATCTATTCCTTTTTGAATATGCGTCTTTCCAAACATCATAAGCACTATATTTTCCTTCCAGATAGTAAGGGAACAGCTCCACTATTACATCCTCCCAAGTGCTGCGGTTGACAAAGTGGTCAGGAGGAGCTACCAATTTAGGGGATATATCCACATAATCTATTCCTTTTTGCACTAAATAATCGTATTTCAGTATATCCCCATTTATCTTTACATTACTGATCATCCCGGTGGACTTTGCAAAATACAAGGCCGTATCCTTATGTGTTAAGTGCTTTAACAGACGAATACACGCTCCCTTTTTTAATTCTTCCAGGGAAGCATTTTCGCTCATGTAAAAAACGCCCCCACCCAGTCCGTATACCATTGTGGGATAAACGGTATCTTCTTCCTGTATCCAGGGAAACGGAACAAAATCTACCTGGCTGTTTTTATCAAAATTGCCCACAAACCAGGACCCCTGAACAATCATGGCAGCTTTTTTATTTGTAAAAAGGGCATCTCTTTCATCATTGGTTAAAGTAAATGCTTCTTTTGGAAAAGCTTCCATATCATATAATTCCTTGACATATTTCATTGCACGGACATAACAATCACTTATCATTCCATCTTTAAAAGGGTTTTCTATACTCTCGGGTTTTCCCAGCATAGATATAATATTCTGATAAAGAAAGGAACCTTCCGGCTTGGAATTAAATGCAACAGGAATGATCCCATTTTGGTTAAATATAACAACAGCTTCTTTAAGCTGTTCATAGTTTGCAGGTATAGGTGCTTTATATTTCCTGAATAAATCGGTATTAATAAATAACCCTTCGAAAATAACCTCTACAGGGAGCCCGTAAATTTTGCCGTTAAAGGTTACATTGTGCCAAACATTATCATAGAATGACTTTTTCCATTCCCGGTCATTTTCCAGTATGGGAGTCAAGTCGGCTACCTTGTTTGCATGGATTAATGCTTGTATGTCGGAGCCAGGCCAAATCCCGAAAACATCCGGATCATTGGCCGATGCAAATTCTGTCTTAAGCTTTAACAGGAAATCGTCCCCGCCGACAGCTTCATTTATGATTTCTATGTCAGGATGGTTTTGCATGAAATTATTAAATACTGAAATAAGTGATTCGGCTTTTGTATCCAAGCCCCCCCAACTGTTAAGAAAACGGATTTTTACCCTTTTCTCCTGGTGTTCCGCAGGATATACAAAGGATTCCTCGCCGGAACCGGCATACCCGCAGCCTGCAAGGTAAGTATATAGAAATAAAAGAACCGGAAGCACAAATAAACCAGGACTTTTTTTATCCATAGGCGTAAACCTCCTATACTCATATTATTTATTATATACTACTTGCCAGTATTTGAAAATGCCATCAATTTTTGAACAAATCATAACAGAAGTAATTCACTGTTAAAAAAGGAAGCCCCGGACAAAATTATGCGGTGCACGACTTTAAGTCCGGGGCTTTTGAGGCAGCAGTTATAATTACTTGTTTTTAAGCCATTCATCATACTGGGCCTGCATATCTGCAATTACTTCGGCAGCAGAGGCTTGCTCCAGCTTATTTAAGAATTCAGGCAGTATTTTTTCTACTTTGGCAGACCCGCTAAAAAGTCTGGGGGTGTATTCGTTGACAATTTGCTTAAGGGCTGAAATCTGATTGGAAGTATTTGAGATATCATATACAAAACCCAGACTGTTTAAAGGTTTTGCACTTAAATTATACTTTTCAAAATTAACAAATTTGTCCGGGTCCTCATTGGACATTACATAGTTCATAAACTGGTTAGGAAATACCCATGTAATATTTGGCCTCCATCCTGCGTCATCTGTCAATTCAATAATGTTTTCCCTGCCGGGCACTTTTTTATAGTGTTTGCCGTCTATACCAAAGTTTAAAAGGTTGTTCAAGTATTTATCCGTATTTGCGATTTCCAGCAGCATGGCTGCCCTGTCCGGATTTTTAGAGGCTATGGGGATAGCCATCATGGAACCGTCGGATTCACGGTTGGACATTACAGGCTCTGTCACATCATACTGTAGGAAGTCGTAATCTTTACCCTGGCTGTATTCGACGCCTTTACCAGGTTTCATGGACTGGCTTACACAAAATCCAAGTCCTGAGTTCAGGTCGTTCTGCCAATCGGTATAGGTAGCAGCATCCTTCCTGATGTAACCTTTAAGATAAAAATCACGCATTACTTCAAAATGTTCCTTTGCTTCAGGTGTGGCAAACTGGTTTATGACGGTATTATTTCTTCCGTCAGGGTACAATGCACCCGGAACGCTGTCGTCGTTAATGGTATCCCAGTCCAGCAATCTCCAGGGAGCTTCGCCTGTAGCTGTTACCAGGCTAATCATTTCAGGATATGCATCCTTTACTTTCTTAAGGATAGCCCCTAAGTCGGAAGTCTTTTTAACAGCCCTCATTTCGGCATCAAGGCCAAGTTTTTCAACGATATCTTTTCTTGCCAGGAATCCCCAGTTGTGTGCTTTTTCCTTATTGCATGGAATTGCATAATTGATGCCCTTTATTTTTGTTGCTCCGAGAAAATCTTCACCTAGAATGCGGGCCGTACCTTCCAGGATACCGCCTTCTTTAAGGTAATCGTTCAGCGGTACGAAGTTACCGTCACCGGCATTTTTCTTGTACTCGGCAGAACCTGCCCAGCCGGAAGTGAAGCATATGTCGATACGTTCGCCTGCAGCCAGCTTGGTACCCATAACTTCCATGTAGTCTACATAATCCATGAAGATTATATCTACTGTTGCGTTAATTTTGCCGGACAGGTAATTGCTGACTTTTTCTTCAACCAGATCCTGGTCATCCTGTTCTGTTGAGCCAATTACATACCACAGCAGTTCAACAGTTTTGGACGGAAGCTCCCACCTTTCCCAGGCATTTTTGCCGCCTTCCGCAGGCTTACCTTTATTATCTGCTTCACTGCCTCCCTTATCAACTGTAGCGGGCACTCCGGTTTCAGCTTCATCTTCTGTCTTTGCGCAGCCGGCAATGAACAGTGAGAAGGTCAATACCGCCGTAAGCAGAAGACATGGTACTTTGAGCATTTTCATAAAAATGCACCTCCCTTTACTCTATATGAAAGGCCATAATGCTTAGGATTATGACGTTACATATAAATATAATATTTGCTATCCGGATGCTATCCGGTATCAGCCTTTTACTGCGCCCATGGTCAGGCCTTTTACAAAGTAACGTTGGAAGAAGGGATAAGCAAGCAGCATAGGTCCTGTTCCCAAGACGCACATGGCCATCCTGGCAGATTCTGTAGGCAGTGGGCCGCTGACACTGACAGAGCGGGTGTCTCTTGATAAAAACTCCATATTTCTAAGCAGCCTGTACAGTAAGTAGTTCACATTCCATTTTTCACTGGAATCAATAAAGTAAAGGGGCAGCATGAAATCATTCCAGTATTTTATAGTTGTGAACATAGCAACAGCCGCAATTCCAGGTATAGCCAGCTGTATTACTATACTGAAGAAAATTCTCAATTCTCCCGCACCGTCGATTTTTCCGGAGGCTATAATACTGTCAGGGACCGAAGTTGAAAAAAAGGTTTTTAAAATAACAACATACCAGGCATCAACTAGAAACGGGATGATTAATACGGCAATGGTGTTTCCAAGATTTAAAAGCCTGGAGTATACAAAATAGAATGGTACTATACCTCCGTTAAAAATAAAAGTAAAGTATACAAAGAACGAGAAGAATTTTTTATACTTTAAATCCTTTCTTGAAATGGCATAAGCATACATGGACATCATTGTAATGCCAAAAACCGTACCGGCAAGTGTTACAAAAATGGATACTCCATATGCATTTAAAAGCTTACTGCTTTTAGTCAATACAAAATCATATGCATTTATGGAAAATTCCTTAGGCCATACATTATAGCCGTTTAAAATAATTTGCCTGTTTTCAGTAAATGAGGTGCCGATAATAGTCAGTAAAGGAAATATACAAACAACTGAAATAATAATGATAAAAAAAGCATTAAAAAGTATGTTTACCCCGGGAGGTATTTTATTTAATTGATTAAAGGATATTGATTTTCTGGTCATTGGGGTATTCTCCTTTACTTGAACCTATTAGTCTTTGCAAACATCGCTTATAGCCTAAAATAATGATTTTTCCGGATCAAATTGCTTAACCAGTTTATTGGCAGCCAATACAATAAATAGACCTACAACCGCCTGGTAAAAACCTGCCGCCGCCGCCATACTGATATTCCCCATCTGCCTTAGGGAACGGAATGTATAGGTATCCAGTACGTCCGTTACCGGATATAATGCACTTGAATTATTTGTAACCTGATAGTGCAATCCGAAATCAGCAAAGAAAATACGGCCGACCAGCATTAGAAACAATACAATCATAATAGGGCTTAAAAGCGGAATTGTAATCTTTCTTATTTGCTGCCATTTTGTTGCACCATCTGTGAAAGCAGCTTCGTAGTAGGAATTGTCAATTCCCATCAAACCTGAGTACAGCATAATCGTGTTGTATCCTGTATATCTCCACAGCTGGGCAAAAACCAGTATGAACGGCCAGGGAGCTTTTTCCTGGTACCAGTTATAATCAGTAGTCAGATTCAGCCAATCCATGACGGTTGCATTAATAAAACCCCTGTCAACGCTTAGAAATGAAAAGAAGATATAGTTTACAACAACCCAGGACAGAAAAAATGGCATTATCATAACGCTTTGATATAATTTTTTAAGCTTTTTATTGAACAATTCATTTAAAACAATGGCAAAAAAAGCTGCGACGGTTATGTCCAGTACTATATATACTGCATTATAAAGTATTGTATTTCTTGTTATCCGGAAAAAGTCTGGTGTTGAAAAGAAAAATTCAAAGTTTTTAAGTCCCACAAACCTGCTGCCGAATACTCCCAATGCAGGCTTGAAATTTAAAAATGCCAGAGATATTCCCAGCATCGGCAGGTAGTTGTTAACCAGTAGAAAAATAATGGTTGGCAGCATCATAAGGTATAAAATTCTATTCTTTTTCATTTCATAAAATAAGGCATTTAATCCTGTCTGGCTATCCCGGCTTAATTTGTCAGCAGCACTTTTTTTCAAGGTGTTAAACCTCCATTCTGCATATACATACGGTAGACAATCCTAAATTAACTTCCCAGAAAAAATTATAGGAGATTTCAGGGATATTATAAATAGAACAAATTGTCAAATGGATCATTATATTGTTCACTTTCCTGCCGCAAATTTTTACAACAAATATGTGCAAAGATAAATAAACCTTTTAAAAATATATTAAAACATCCCCTGTCATACACCAAAAAAAGGGATAACCATGTGCAAAACTGCATTTTTTATAGGAGGAGTGTCTTAATTGTCATTATTTTTTGGTATAATATTATAAGCAATACTATTATGCAACTTCATTATTCTACGGCAATATGAACTTCAAAATTTGTTTTAAACCTTATTTTAAAAGTCATATTACAAGAATTAAAGACGTTTCATATAGTTTTCCGGGAGGAAATTATGTTAATCGGAAATGTAAAAATTGATAATAACATAATGCTTGCACCTATGGCAGGAATCACAGATATGCCCTTCAGGCTGATTTGCAGGCAGATGGGGTGCGGCTTTGTATATTCTGAAATGGTAAGTGCAAAGGGAATGTACTATAAGGATAAAAAAACCCGTCTGCTTACGGATTTACATGAGGATGAGCTGCCTGCGGCAGTTCAGATATTTGGTTCAGAGCCCTGTATAATGGCTGAGGCAGCCAAAAAGCTCAACGGTTCAAAGGCTTCATTCATCGATATCAATATGGGCTGTCCAACGCCAAAAATAACAAGGAACGGGGACGGGTGTGCTTTAATGCAAAAGCCTGAGCTTGCGGCTAAAATTGTTGCCATGACTGTGGAAGCTTCTGAAAAGCCCGTTACGGTGAAAATAAGAAAGGGCTGGGATGATGAGCATGTAAATGCGGTTGAAATTGCTCTGGCCGCCCAGGAGAATGGAGCGGCGGCAGTTGCCGTACATGGAAGAACAAGACAGCAGTTTTACAAGGGGGAGGCTGATTGGGACATAATAAAAAAGGTGAAAAAAGCTCTTAAAATACCTGTTATAGGTAATGGTGACATTTTTACACCGCAGGATGCCAAAAGGATGCTTGAGGAAACAAACTGTGATGCGGTTATGATAGCACGCGGAGCCCGGGGAAATCCGTGGATATTCAGCAGAACTGCTGCTTTTGTTAAGCATGGGCGGATTCTCCCGCAGCCTGCCGCCGAGGATAAGATTGATATTGTAAAAAAACATATGCAAATGGTCATTGACTTGAAAGGGGAATATACGGCCTTAAGAGAAATGAGAAAGCACATAGCATGGTATATAAAGGGAATGTATAATGCGGCGCGTGTCAAACAGCAGGTTTTCAAGCTGGATGATTGTAACAGTGTACTTAAGGCCCTTGATGGGCTTAGATAGAAAACTATTCGGTTTTGGAAGGATTTAAAAGAAAAATCGCGAATATGATACTGTAATGAAATATACTAAAAAGTATTCAAAGTGGAAGTGTTAAGATACAGCTTGTGTTTTCCAGCTAAATTAGCAAAAAAACCTTATAAAGCTTAAGTTATAAAACAATCAACTTAACTTTTAGCTGTTGTTTTATAACATTATTGATAGAATCTTTCGCTGTAGTATTGGGGAAAAAGGCTGCAAAGTTCAAGAAGAAGAGAGGAGAAGTGCAATGGATGATGTAATGCAAAGGGAATTTCATGTGAGGGAGGGTAAGGTACCTTCCGTTTCTACTGTTGAAATGACGGAGCTGGTACTGCCGAATGATACTAATTTACTGGGCAATCTGCTTGGCGGAAGGCTAATGCATTGGATAGATATTGCAGGTGCAATGGCCGCGTCAAGGCATTCAAACAGTACTGTTGCTACGGTTGCATTGGACAGCCTGGATTTCAGGCATCCCATAAGGGTTGGGGAGCTTGTCATCTTGAAGGCAAAGCTTACATGGACAGGAAGAACATCTATGGAAGTTACTGTTAATGTGTATGCCGAAAATACAAAAAACGGTAATGTAATATTTACAAACACTGCGTTTATAACATTTGTGGCCCTGGACGATAATGGTGAACCTGCGCCGGTACCTTCACTTATACCGGAAACTGAGGGGGAAAAGAAGGATTTTATCGAAGCGGAGCTAAGAAGGAATAGAAGACTGAGAAGAAAAGATACTTAAATGAATTTGTCATAACACAAAACTTTCTGAAATAATATTTAATCATAACGTTTTTTCAGGGAGTTTTAATGTCAAAAAAATCATTTATAAAAGGTACAATTATATTAACAGCCTCAGGGCTGGTTGTGAGGGCAATAGGTTTTTTTTACCGGATATACCTTTCAAATCTTATAGGTTCTGAAGGAATGGGGCTTTTTCAGCTTATAGCTCCGGTGTATTCACTTGTAATACTTACATTGACGGCAGGAATATCCATTGCAGTATCAAAGCTCGTTGCACAGGAGTATGCAAGAAAAAGATTCGGCAATTTAAAGAGAATAACAGGATGTGCCCTTATTATGGTGGTAAGCGCCGGTATTGCGGTATCAGTTATAATGTACCTTAATATGGATACCATTATTGACGTCTTTTTAAAGGACCGAAGAACATATTACTCAATGTTATTCCTTTTACCATGTATACCGGTTATAGCTGCGTCCTCGGCAATCAAGGGATATTTTTACGGAATGCAGGATATGGTTCCTACGGCGCTTTCCCAGATACTTGAACAATTTGTAAAGATAATGGTTGTTGTAACAGCGGCGGGGTTTTTTGCGGGTAAAGGGCTTGAATATGCATGTGCTGCTGCCGTTGCCGGCATGGCGTTTGGAGAAATTGCAAATTTATTGGTCTTGTATATTGCATATAAATTAAAGTACAAAAGACATGGAGCAGCAGCAGGCAAAAAAGGTCTGATGCGTAAAAGAAGCATTGTTAAATCAATTCTTTACATTTCTGTTCCTGTGTCTTCAAATAGATTCATTTCGTCAATAATGTCTGCAGTTGAATATATTTTAATACCCAGAATGCTCTTAAAGGCAGGCATGGATTATCAAAGCAGTATTGAGCTTTACGGTAAGCTTGCAGGCATGGCATTGCCCCTGATATTTTTTCCGTCAATTGTTACATCTTCTCTGGCAACAAACCTGGTTCCGGCAATTTCAGAAGCGATTTCATTAAAAAATTATAAAACAGCCAATTATAGGATTTCAAAAGCCATTCAGTTTACATTGATACTGGGATTTATTTTTACGGCACTTTTTATGACATTTGCACACCCCATAAGTGATGTTGTCTATAAAAACGAAGATATCGGCAGCATACTTTTCATACTTTCATTTACATGTGTTTTTCTGTATTTGCAGCAGACTCTCCTGGGGATACTGAATGGCCTTGACAAGCAGGCTGTATCTTTGAGAAATTCACTGATTGGCAATGCAATCAGGATTGCTTTTGTAATTTTCCTCATTCCTTCCTATGGGATTAAGAGCTATGTGGTTGGTGTCATATTCAGCCTTTTGCTGGTAAGTATCATTGACCTTTATGTGGTTATAAAAACCTCCGGTATGCTGGTTGATCTTAGAAATTGGGTTTTTAAGCCCGCAATAGTCGCAGCTTTTATGGTGTTAACAGGTAAATATGTATTTAATTTTTTCAGCATTTTTATTTCAAATTATAAACTGAATGTAACCATTTCGATTATGGGGCATTTTATAATGGGGCTTCTTCTTATGTTTGTGGTTGGAGTGCTTGATATTAAGCAAATAAAGGATATGTTCGGCAAAAAATGAAGGTATTTATAGAATAAGAGAGTTATCTTGCCTTAAAGGCGTCCATTTGCCCATAAAGGTCAAAGATAGTCAAAAACAGATTTTGCATAAAGGAAAACGATATGGTATAAATATATTATGAAAGGTCAAAGATAGTCAAAAACAAAGAGGGAAGGTTCTCATAAAATAAATGATTTTGGGAACAATATTATAAAAATTTATATAAAATAATAGCGGAGGTGTTAGTTATGTACGGATTGGTACCATTTAGAAAAAGAGGCGGTAATTTAAGCAAAAAGGGTGACTGGGATAGTTTCATCGACGACTTTTTTGGTAATAATGGAATTTTACCCGCATTCTTTTCAACGGGGAATTCAATGAAAGCAGACATCAGGGAAACCGAAAATGAATATGTTGTTGAGACAGAAATTCCTGGTGTTAAGAAGGAGGACATTAAGCTTGACCTTGAGGATAATACATTGACTATTTCTGTTGAACGCAATGAAGAGGAAAAGGAAGAAAAGGAAAATTACCTGAGAAGGGAAAGAAGATACGGGCAGGTGTGCAGAAGCTTTTATGTGGACAATATCAAGCATGACAACGTAAAAGCCGAGTATAAGGACGGAATACTGAAAGTTAAGCTGCCCAAGCTTGAGGAAGGGAAATCTAAAAGACACAAAATTGATATTAACTAGAGGTAATAGTAAAGAGGGCAGATTTAAATCATGCATGTAAGGCAGGCCCTGAATCTGCTCCCTTTGAACGCAAATGCTGGTGACAGCAGTTTATATATATGCTTTGCAGGAAAGGAAGCACCTTTTAAAGTGTTTCTTTTTCTGTGTACGAAGGTTTTTTGACTATGCTTGAAGTATCCCTTTCAGTCTGGTATTGCCCATAGGCTAAATACATGGCTATACCTGCCAGCATCCAGAAATATGCGGACATCATAGGTATTTCAAATATATTTTCGTAGATATTGTGAAAAGCAACCCCGAAAAGGCCGGCTACTATTCCCGTTACCAAATCCTTCTGTACCAAATCCTTTATTTTCATCGCTTCCCTATAACCCCATGCCAAAGTATTGTACATAAGCAGTACAAAGGCGAATAAGCCTATAATACCCATTTCAACCGCAGTTTTCAAATAGTAGCTGTCCATTGAGAATGTGTTGTTAAGCTTGTGGTTTAAAGCTACCGAGCCGCCAAACTGACCAAGCCCCATACCTGTCCATAAATGATCTTTGAACAGCTCCCAGCCTTCAAAATATCTTAATAACCTTCCTCCCCGTAAACTGCTCTCTATATATTCGGGACTTAACAGATAGGTTATACGGTTCATGACCGACGGCATAAAGATAGCTACCAGTACTCCCGCAACCGCTATTAATGCAAAAGCCGGTATTATCAGCTTTTTTTTCTTCATCCATATGTAAATCATCAGGGCAAAAAAGCATGCGATCCATCCTCCCCGGGTAAGGGTAAAAAGCAGTGCAAAAGCCATAATAAAGGCTGTAGCCCCATAGTATAATTTTAATTTTATTCCTTTTTCTGCAAAAAACATTCCAATAGTAACAGGTATTATCAAAACCAGATAACCGGCCAGCATATTAGGAGTTGTAAAGATTGAAAATACACGGGTCCGGACGTTTCCTTCCCCTTCGTCGGTCCAGCCCGAAGGAATTTCCACTGCGATTATATACTGGTATATGGCGTATGTGCTTATCAAAAATCCTACTAATACGAAAACAAACAAAACCTTTTTTGCCCCCTCCGGTGTCTTAACAAGCTGTGTAATGACAAAGAACCAAATCATGTACTGGGCTACAGCCCTGAGGCCTTCAATTCCAATAATAAAATCAGGTGATATAAATAATATTATAATTCCCACACCTATAAACATTAAAATTGGAATATCCAGAGGGGTAAAGCGATAAGGCCTTTTTTTTCGATGACGAAGCCACTTGTATATCCATATGGCCAAACAAAGCAATAAGGCCATCTCATCCCAGTATCCGGACAGAATGGGGTTTTTCAGTACTGTTCTGAATACAAATTCAAAAACCGCATAAAGGGCCACTAAAAGGGTTGCCTTTTCAAAATCAATAAAAAGAGCAATAAGTGCTGTTAATGCGGCAATTATTGCAAGAATGTAAACCGGATCTATTTTAGCTGCCAGTAAACCTGCAATAAATAATACGGCCAATAGAAATACTATCTTAACACTTTTCATCGTTACACCTCTAAATAAAAAATAATCGCTCCAAAATTTGCAGGCTGCCCCACCCGGGGCATTCATTAATTAACTATCCACAGATAAAGCCTGTAGAATAAACTGTACTGTTTAAACCTTGGAGCGCTATCGTACAATGCTGCAATAAAAAATATAAAAAACACGCCTCCAAACACTATCAATACATTTTCAATATTGAAGGTATTCCCAAAATAAGAACCTGCTGCATACCCTGTGATAAAAATTATACAGCTTAAAATCAGCAAGCCGTTTCCGGATGACTTTTTCAATCTGCATATCAGGCTCCAAATAATACTTGATTTTAATGATTGTGATAAAATTACAGAAGCTCTGCCGGCTTTCCTGTCAAGGCTTGTAAAAATTTTGGATACCAGCTTTACAGCATATGAAAAGGGAGCGGAGCTTTCCTTATTGCGGCGCTTATTCAGGGGATTTAAAATGCGGCTATAGCTGCATGCATTAAGAATCCTTTTTACCAAAATGGATAAAAAGCTGTAATGATAGTATTCCAGAAGCTTCATTAATATAATTGCGATAATGCTGTGCTTGAAAATCGTCATACCCTTAAACCCCCTACTCCTGGATGTCAATAATAGTTCCCATAACTTCAACCCTGCTTGTTTTAACTACTATTTCCTTCCCAACTGTGGCATGAAGCGGCCCCATCCATATCATCGGGTCTTTTTCGTCACTTGTGACCGTTACCTTGATATAAATATCCTTAAGTACAGGATGCTTTTGGAAAACAATAGTTCCATCGGCTGCATACCCGTCAATTTTTGCGTCTTCGTAGGAAACCTCAGATATAACCGCATTGATAAAATCTTTTCCGTAATAAAATTTATCTCCTGTTTTCAATGTTTTTGCCACATTTTCAAAATAAGAGGCGCATTTAATGGTAACCGTATATTCCTTCATTTCTTTTTGGCTTGCCAGGTTTTCCCTTTGTATATACCACAGTCCGCCGGCCAGCAGGCCTAAAACCAGCAATATGGCTCCAAGATCAATAATGTTCACAAGACCGAAGATTTTACCTTTTTCATTAATAATTTTCATAAGTGACATCCTTTCTAAATTCTTTTTTACGCCAGTGTGCTTTTAAAACACTTACTGCTTTCATATTACCTTATTAAAAACTTCTACCAGGTTTTTTGTCAGTTCTCTTCTTTCATAACGTTTAACCTGTTCTAAATCCGGCGATATTGAGCTTTTGCCCTGCTTCCAGTCCAGATACAGCCTGAGTATGTGACCGGCAGTTTCCTTGATATCCGAACAATCTGCAATATAGCCTGTTTTGGTTTCCCTTATCAAGCCGGCAGCAGCTCCCCCTTTTGTTACGGAGGCCAGGATGGGGCGTCCTGTGTTTATGTATTCCATCAGCTTGCCGGTATAAATAGACTCCGTTCCAGGTCCCAGCAGCAAAAGCACGGCATCCGAATCAAGCAGGCTTTGTATGCTTTCACGGTG
>JANQLN010000125.1 GCA_028280575.1 Clostridia bacterium | reverse complement strand
TGCAATAAAAAAATAGCCGGAAACTCAGTTTTTTCAGTGGTTCTCAACTATTTTTATTATATATATCTTGCAAATATTTACTTCGTGATTTCACCCTGTAGGAGTGATGTCTTTTGGGTATAGGTGAAAAGCAGATAAGGGAAGAAAGAAAATGGCTTGAAGATGTTATTTCGGAGATACAAAAGCAGCTTGAGAAATATGAAGAATTTTTAAGCTCATTTAAGAAAGAGCTTATCAGGACCCAGCAGGATATGAGGGATGAGATTTCACTGGTTGCAACCGATCTTAATGATCTGGCTGATATCTGGCAGTACCAGATGGATATTGCCAGGTATGGAGCCAGATACAAGCATTCTTCAAAACAAGTGGGAAGACTGTTGAGAATGCTTGGCAATCCTTACTTTGCAAGGCTGGATTTTGCAGAAGAAGGATATGAAAAAACAGAGACAATGTATATTGGCATTTCAAACCTGTCTGTTGAAGAAACAGGCGAATACCTGGTTTATGATTGGAGAGCGCCTGTTTCCGGTATGTTTTATGATTATGAGACAGGTCCTGCCCGTTATAAATGTCCTGCCGGTATCATAAATGGAGAGCTTTTAATAAAAAGGCAGTATAAAATAAGCAAAGGACAGCTCATATATGCTTTTGACAGCAGTATAAAGATTGATGACGAAATCCTGCAGGGCATCCTTGCAAGAAGCAGCAGCAGCAAAATGAAAACAATTGTAACAACAATACAAAAAGAGCAAAATAGGATAATCAGGGATGAAGACAATAAAGTGCTTATTGTTGACGGACCTGCAGGAAGCGGCAAGACATCGGTTGCACTCCACAGGGCCGCATTTTTACTCTACAGGTATAAAGATGATATAAAGCCTGAGGATGTTGTTATCTTTTCACCTAACAGCATATTCAGCGATTATATTTCAAATGTGCTTCCACAGCTGGGAGAGGAGAATATTCAAAGACTTACCTTTATTGAGCTTGCTGCCAAAATACTTGGGAAAGCATATAAAATGGAAGGGTCCAATGAGCTGATTGAGTATTTGCTTGATGACAGAGGAAAAAATTCCAAGGAAAGAAATGAGGGTATCAGGTACAAGTCATCCTGGAATTTTATTGAAAGAATAAAGGAGTATGTCAATTACCTAGGAAATGAAGGATTTTCATTTGAAGATGTTTTTTTCAATGATGTTTTAATAGAAAGCAAAGAGGAATTGGAGAAATATTTTTATAAGGAGCTTAAGTTTTTACCTGTCATAAAAAGACTGGAAAAGATAAAAGGCAGATTGATAAAGCTTCTTAAAGAGCCGGAAAAGCAAAGAAGTAAAGAGATCAGGCTGAGGATTGAACAATCCGGGGAATTCATGCTCAAGGAAGAGCTGAGATATAAATGCATGAAAATAGTGAACGGTGAACTCAAACCTGTTTATGGGCAGATTGATAAAATGACCGTATTTGATTGTTTTAAAGCATATGAAAATTTTCTTTCCGAAAATTATCTGGATAAAGGGGAAAGACTTTATTATGAAGATATAGCTCCTTTAGTTTTGCTCAAAGTATTACTTGAAGGTATACATTTTTCTTCAAAGCATATTATTATAGACGAAATGCAGGATTATTCCCCGGCACAAATGGAGTGCTTCAGGCTTCTCTATCCCTACGTCAGGTTTACATTTGTCGGTGATCTGAATCAATGGATAAATCCCGCTTATGGTATATATGAGCTTGATTTTGTTGAAAAAGTGTTTTCTGAAAAGAAACCAACTATAATTAAACTTAACAAAACATATCGTTCAACCTTAGAAATTACAGCTTTTTGTAATGAAATTAAAAAGAGCAGGGTTAAGTCTGTTGAGAGAAAGGGAACCAAGCCGAAAATTTTCTTGAATTTGCATGGTGAGCTGTTGATTGAAAGGCTGCAGCCGGATATAAAAGGAGTAATCCGGGGCGGCTGCAGCTCTATTGCTGTAATTTGTAAAACAGCAATAGATGCTGAAAATTTATATAATCTGATGAAGGAACATATGGACGTAAAGCTTATAAAAAGCAGTGACGATGAATTTAAAACCGGACTGGTAGTTCTGCCTTCTTACCTTGCCAAAGGACTTGAGTTTGATGCGGTAATGGCAATATGCACAAAAGGCGACTACAATTGTGAAAATGAAAGAAACCTTTTTTATACGGTCTGTTCAAGAGCACTGCATGTATTAAACATTTATTGTGAGGCAGGAAAACCTTTATTGCTGAAAAAAATACCCGGATGCTTAACAGGCCGCTAGAAAGAGGAAGGGTATTGTTTTTATTTAAGTTAATTTAATATTTTAGTACAATTAACTATGGAAAAACATACAATAATATTGTATAATAGCTTCATAAAAAGAGAATATTGATGGATGAAGAATGCGGGAGAGACCTTTAAAAACATTTAGTTGTTTAAAGGCGCCGAAGAAGTAAGCAGCAGGAATGTCAGCCTGCTTTTGTGAATCTTTCAGGCAAAAGGGCCGTATTCGGACAGATCTCTGAAGAGCAGCCGGTACTGCCGGAAGCACCGAAGGAGCAATACATTTTTTGTAGAATCTCTCAGGTTTTATACAGGGGAAGATGACATTTGTATAATGTTATCTTCCTCTTTTTAGTCAAAAGGGTTTTTGGAGGTATGGAAAATGAAAAGAACATCTCTTTATGAAAAGCATCTGAAGCATGGGGGCAAAATGATTGATTTCTTTGGGTGGTGCCTTCCTTTGCAATATACGTCAATTATTGAGGAACATAGAATAGTAAGAGAAGGTGCGGGCCTTTTTGATGTCTCCCATATGGGTGAGATAACAGTTGAAGGAACGAATGCCGGAGAATATATAAACCGTATGATAACCAATGATATTTCAAAAAAGGAGATTGGACAGGCAACCTATTCACCCATGTGCAATGAAAGGGGAGGGATAATTGACGACCTTATAGTATACAGGATTGATCAGCATAAATATATGCTGGTTGTAAATGCATCAAACACATCAAAAGACTTTGAATGGTTAAAGCAAAATGAGATACCGGGCGTCAAGGTAGTAAATGAGTCGGATAATTACACACAGCTTGCCCTGCAGGGGCCCAAATCCAAATTGATAATTGAAAAACTCACATCATTTGATTTAGGCAGGTTAAAATATTACAGGTATGTATTCACTTGCTTGGCAGGGTTTAAAGCACTAATATCCCGTACAGGGTATACCGGAGAATCCGGATATGAGATTTACGTTGATAACCAATACGCAAAAAAGTTATGGGATGCAGTCATGGAAGCAGGAGAAGAATTCTCTTTAGTACCCGTAGGGCTTGGAGCCAGGGACACTTTGAGAATGGAAGCCGCACTTCCCCTTTACGGCCGTGAATTAAATGAAGAGATAAGCCCGTTGGAATCAGGCCTTCATAGGTTTGTATGCCTTGAGAAAGGGGAATTTGCCGGTAGGGACGCTTTGATTAGGGAAAGTGAAAACGGTACAAAGAGAAAGCTCATTGGTTTTGAAATGAAAGACAAGGCAATTCCAAGAAATGAGTATAAGGTTTTAAAGGATAACAAGGAAATCGGGTTTGTAACATCCGGCGGATATTCACCAACTCTTGATAAAAGCTTAGGTATGGCGCTTGTTAAAAATTCCGGTATTAATATTGGAGACAGTATAAAAATAAGAATAAGAAAAAAAGAGCATAACGCAAAAGTAACAGGATTACCATTTTATAAAAGAAATAAAAAATAGCTGATGGAGGTATTGAATATGAAGGTTATTGAAGGTTTGTATTATTCAAAGGAACATGAGTGGGTTAAGGTAGATGGCGAAAAAGCTTACCTGGGCATTACGGATTATGCCCAGCAGGCTATGGGAGATATTGTTTATGTGGAGCTCCCTGAAACGGGTACTGAACTTGCAATAGGAGAGGCTCTCGGAGTGGTTGAGTCCGTAAAGGCGGCATCGGATATTTACACTCCCTTATCAGGTACTGTAGTTGATATTAATACCTCTCTTGAAGATTCACCTGAAGAAATCAACAATGATCCTTATGAAAGCTGGATTGCTGCTTTTAAGATGTCAGATGCGGGTGAACTTGATAACCTTATGGATGCTGAAGATTATAAAGATTTTTTGGAGGAGGAGTAAAATGTCCGGTTACATACCAGTTACCAAAGCTCAAAAAAGGCATATGTTGGATATAATCGGTGCTGAAACGGAAAGTTCCTTGTTTAGTGATATACCTGGGGATATAAGGCTTAAAAGAGACCTGGATATTCCAAAGCCCCTTGTTGAAATGGAACTCTATGTACATATGAAAAAATTGGCAGACAAAAATATAAGCAGTGAAGACAAAGCCTGCTTTTTAGGTGCAGGTGTTTACGACCACTTCATTCCTGCAGTTGTGAATCACGTTGTGTCAAGGCAGGAATTCTATACATCCTACACTCCCTACCAGGCTGAAATCAGCCAGGGAATGCTGCAGGCAATATTTGAATACCAGACAATGATTTGCTCACTTACATCAATGGATGTTTCCAATGCCTCTATGTATGACGGAGCTACTGCAATGGCAGAAGCCGCATTAATGGCTGTGTCGGCTGCAAGAAAAAAGACGGTTCTGGTTTCCAAAACCGTTAATCCCCAGTACAGGCAGGTTCTCGATACTTATGCAAAATTTTGTAATTTTAAAGTTGCGGAAATTGATTATACTGGCTGCGGTCATACTGATATTGGCAGGCTTGAAGAGTTATCCGGTGATGAAACTGCGGCAGCAATTATTCAATCCCCCAACTTTTTTGGAGTTGTAGAACAAATGGATGAAGCCGGTAAAGTACTTGAGAACCAAAAAGCACTTCTTATAGCCTGTGTTGATCCCATATCCCTTGCACTTTTGAAATCACCGGCAGAATACGGAGCGGATATTGTTGTAGGTGACGGCCAGGCCCTGGGAAACAGTATGAGCTTTGGAGGCCCCCACTTTGGTTTTTTAGCAGCCAGGGAAAAGTATATGCGTAAAATGCCGGGCAGAATTGTCGGCAGGACACAGGACAGGGACGGTAAACCTGGTTATGTGCTGACAATTCAGGCCAGAGAGCAGCATATAAGAAGGGAAAAGGCAACATCCAATATTTGTTCCAATCAGGCATTAAATGCACTGGCTGCCTCAGTTTACTTATCTTCAATGGGTGAAGAGGGATTGAGAGAAACAGCAGGGCTCTGTGTGCAAAAATCAAGCTACATGTATAACAGACTGCTTGAGCTTGAGGGATTTGATCCATTATTCAGCGGGCACTTTTTCAAGGAATTTGTTGTAAAAAGTAAAAGAGAGGTTTGCAAGCTTAACAAAAATCTTGCGAAAGAGGGCTATATAGGAGGACTCCATTTAGGCAAATATTATCCTGAATTGGACGACTGCTGGCTCATTGCTGTGACGGAAAAAAGGACCCGGAAAGAAATAGATGGTTTTGTGGAGGTTTTAAAAAATGAAGCTTATATTTGAAAAAAGCCTGGAAGGCAAAAGAGCTTGCAAATTGCCCGGATGTGACGTTCCCCATGCCGGACTTGACAAGCTGATCCCGGAAAACATGGCCAGGAATACGGACTATGCTCTTCCCAAGATTTCCGAGCCCGAGCTGGTAAGGCATTTTACAGCCCTGTCAAAAAGAAATCACGGAGTTGACTCGGGATTTTATCCGTTAGGCTCCTGTACCATGAAATATAACCCCAAAATAAATGAGGATTTATCAAAAATGAAGGGATTTTCAGGGGCGCACCCGTTGGCAGATGAAACACATGTCCAGGGCTGTTTGGAAATTTTATATATGATGGATAAAATGCTTTCCGAAATAACAGGAATGGAGCATTTTTCTCTCCAGCCGTCAGCTGGTGCCCATGGTGAACTTGCAGGACTTATGATTATGAGAGCGTATCATGAAAAAAGGAAGGATATGGGAAGAAAGAAGGTTATAATTCCAGATTCCGCCCATGGAACAAATCCGGCCTCGGCAGCAATGGTAGGATACGACGTGCTGGAGGTCAAATCCGACCGGCGGGGGAATGTGGATATTAATGCATTAAAAGAACTTATAAGCGGCGAAGTTGCCGGGCTAATGCTTACAAATCCCAATACCCTTGGATTATTTGAAGAAAAGATTATGGAAATATCAAAAATAGTTCATGACGCAGGGGGGCTTTTGTATTATGACGGGGCAAATGCAAATGCCATAATGGGAGTAGTAAGGCCTGGTAATATGGGTTTTGACATTGTCCATCTAAACCTGCACAAGACTTTCAGTACTCCCCATGGCGGCGGCGGGCCCGGTTCGGGACCGGTTGGTGTGAAAAAGCACCTTGCGCGTTTTCTTCCCTCTCCTGCCGTAAGGAAAAAGGATGATGAATATTATTTTGAATACAACATGCCTGACTCAATTGGAAGAATGAAATCTTTTTATGGCAATTTCGGTGTTATACTAAAAGCATATGCCTATATACTGACAATGGGAGGGAAAGGCCTTAAAGAGGTATCCGAAACTTCCGTACTTAATGCCAACTATCTTATGGAAAAGCTTAAAGACCATTTTAAACTGCCTTATGAACGTATTTGCAAGCATGAATTTGTTCTGTCGGGTATAAAACAAAAAGAAAAGGGAGTTACAACTCTGGATATGGCAAAGAGGATAATGGATTTCGGTTATCATCCGCCCACCATTTATTTTCCGCTGATTGTGAAAGAAGCAATAATGGTTGAGCCGACGGAGACGGAAAGCCTTGAAGCCCTTGATAATTTTGCGGATGCCATGATAAAAATTGCAAAAGAAGCTATTCAAGAGCCTGATAAGGTAAAAAATGCACCCTATAATACTGCAGTCAAAAGACTGGATGAAATAACAGCCGCCCGCAGGCCTGTACTCAAGTGGAGCCAGGATAGGTGAGACAGTTTGACAGTGAGACGCCGTGACAGTACAATGTATTTTGTATTGGATAATGCAGCACGGATGATAGATGTAGAAGTTTATGCTGAAAGGCATGGATGGCAATACTTGCAAATCATTAGCTTAACGGCTGTCCAACTATTTTAGCAGGGAGATTTTCAATGGATGTTTTTGATGAAGTACTGAATTTATATAAAAAAAATGATGGTATTGACATAAGGGAGTATTCACCTTTGGTACTTGCTTATATAGGAGATGCTGTTTATGAGGTTTATGTCAGGACCCATTTGATTACTTCAGGTAAAAAAAATGTGTACAAGCTCCATAAAGAATCAATTGCATTCGTAAAGGCATCTTCCCAAAAGGAAATACTTGGAAGGATTATGGGTATCCTGACAGACAGCGAAAAGGAAATAGTAAGACGGGGGAGAAATGCCAACAGCGGAAGCATTCCAAAAAACGCTAATGTAAATGACTACAGGTATGCTACGGGTTTTGAAGCGTTGATAGGATACCTTTATCTTGATAATGAAATAATAAGGTTAAACCAGATTATGAATGCTGTTATAAAAGGAGAAATGGATGAAGAAAAGAAAAGCCGTTGATAAAAATAAATATAAAAAGAATCCCGCTAAGAATATATCTTTAGAGCAGCATTCAGGTTTTTTGGAGGGAAGAAATCCTGTTATTGAAGCCTTGAAATCCGGTAGAGAAATAGATAAGATATTATTGGCAAAAGGGGAGATGGAAGGCTCGATTAAAAAAATATATGCCCTGGCAAAAAAAAGAAATATTGTGCTGCAGGGCGTAGATAGATCAAAGCTTGATAGTATGTCCTTGACAAAAGCACATCAGGGTGTCATAGCAATGACGGCGGTTAAGGAATATGTCCGGGTTAAGGACATACTAAAGGCTGCAGAAGAAACAGGAGAACAACCTTTTATATTAATTCTTGACGGTATAACCGACCCCCATAACCTGGGCTCAATTATGCGAACTGCTGACGGAGCCGGGGTACATGGGATAATTATTCCCAAAAGACGGGCCGTCGGATTAAGTCCGGCAGTTGCCAAGGTTTCTGCCGGTGCCGTAGAGTATGTGCCCGTAGCCAGGGTTGTAAATATTTCAAGGGAAATTGACAATTTGAAAGAGGCGGGAATATGGATTGCCGGAACAGATTCCAATGCGGCGAAAACAATATATGAAGCCGATTTTACTGGACCGCTTGCAATAGTCATAGGCGGAGAGGGGGAGGGTATGGGCAGGCTTGTATCTGAAAAATGTGATTTCCATGTTAAAATTCCCATGAAAGGATTCATTTCTTCATTAAATGCTTCGGTATCCGCGGCTCTTATAATGTACGAAGCTTTGAAACAAAGAACTTCAATTGACATTTAATTAACGATAGTGGATAATTAAACAGTATACGGAAGATAAATGACGGGGTTATTTTTTTGATGGAATATTTGCTGATAGATGGTTATAATGTCATAAATGCCTGGAAAGATATATTTGATTTAAACCGGCAGTCACTTGAGGATTGCAGGGATAAATTCCTTGAAATAATTTCAAATTATCAGGGCTACAGCAATACCAAAATAATTGTTGTGTTTGATGCACATAAAAGAAACGAATGGAAGACAAAGACTGACACATATGATAATATTACCATAGTTTATACAAAAAAGAATCAGACCGCCGACCATTATATAGAAAGATTTGTTTACAAACTGGGTAAGGAGAACATTGTAAGTGTAGTTACATCAGACTATTTAGAGCAAAGAATTGTACTAAGCGGCGGAGGCGTAAGGATTACTCCAAAGGAGTTTAGGCAAGAAATAATAAATGAGAAAGCCAGGACAAGAGAAAAAATTACAGAGCATCCTAAAAAAACTAACAACTTAGTATCCGGCATGAGCAGGGATGTTATAAAAAGATTGGAAGAATTCAGAAGAGGCAGGTATTGAAGCTTGACATAATATCTTTAATTAAATATAATTTAATAAAGTCCGTTGAAGTAGAGAGATTATTAATAATTATTTAGAAAGAACGGCTTTTTAAGGTAAATTAACAAAGTTATTTTATGGGAGATTTGTTAAGATACAAATAAGATTAGTGGTTATGTGCTGTTTTGGGGGGACAAAGTAGTGAGTTCCAATTTGCGTGCCAAAGTCTATGAGCCGTTTTGGTCCATGCTTGATGAAGAGATAATTGAGGATGCAAGAAACGGAAATGAAAATGCTCTCGAATACCTTATACATAAGTATAAAAGCTTTGTCAGGGCTAAAGCCAGGACTTATTTTCTCATTGGCGCGGACAGGGAAGATATTATCCAGGAGGGAATGATTGGTCTTTATAAGGCTATCAGGGATTTTAAAACGGACAAGCTGTCGTCATTCAGAGCTTTTGCGGAATTATGCATAACCAGGCAGATAATTACCGCTATCAAAACTGCAACCAGGCAAAAGCATATTCCTCTTAATTCTTATGTTTCATTAAACCGGCCCATATTTGATGAAGAAAGCGACAGAACATTAATGGATATTATAAGCGAGGATAATATAGCAGATCCTGAAGAGCTTATGATAAACAGGGAAGAATTTAAGGTCATAGAATCCAAATTAAACGAGCTGTTAAGCCACCTGGAATGGGAAGTTTTAAATCTTTATCTGGACGGGCAGTCATACCAGGAAATAGCAGAGGAATTGAAAAGACATGTTAAATCCATAGATAATGCGCTTCAGAGAGTAAAAAGAAAGCTGGAAAAATATCTAGAGGATAATGGCAAATCAATATAACCCTGCATGAATCCTGGAAGAAATTTTATTATATATTGTCTTCAAATGTCTGGACTAAGACTTAGTTTTATGTTATAATCTTTTCGCAGTTGATTTTGAAACAGATTGGCATGTTTTAAGATAAATTGCGGGTGTAGTTCAATGGCAGAACATTAGCTTCCCAAGCTGATTGCGAGGGTTCGATTCCCTTCACCCGCTCCAAAAGAATAAAGAGACAGAAAACAATAAAGCCTTATGTTAGAGAGCAGAAGCTTGAAACTTACAAGACTGGGAAGCGTAACCAGTAAATCTGATTTCTAACCATCTGTTATACGGAATATATGCCCTTATAGCTCAGAAGGTAGCAGCGCATCCATGGTAAGGATGAGGTCACCAGTTCGAATCTGGTTAAGGGCTCCAGAGAGAAGCCTTGAAATTACTGAATTTACAGTATTTCAGGGCTTTTCTTATATTCTCCGAGTCCCCTAATATTTCCAATTGATATTTAAGTATGTAGTACAGCCAAAAATGAAAAATCGGTAAAGTGATCCTATTTATTAATTAATTTTCATTGAAATTATCATACCAATATACAATATCATCTTAAGACACTTTCATACCCTGTTGATCACGTAACGGTAAACCGTACATTGTTCCAAAAGGATATAATTATTTCAAGGATGACTGCAATTAATGGAATACTCTCTTACTATTATCGTTCGGAATCGTTCGGAACGAATGAACTACTGTCTTAACGAATATTTAGTGTTTCTTCCTTTGTTAAGGACTATTAATAATCCTTTATCAATCATTTTTTTTAATGTAAGTGTTGTCTGAGTTTTGCCCCTATTAATTAATAATTCAGCTCTTTGTCTGTCGATTTCACCATGTTTCTTTATGTAATCAGTTATGGCCATTTCTGAAACAGTCAAGTTTGTTTTAACAGGTTCGTTCGTTTTTTCTGCTTTTGGTAAAATTACTGTAATCGAGTTTTTGTGGACTAAAAAAGAAGGTTTTTCTTTAGATGCTGAATAATACTCCTTTATCCTCCTGATTCCTGTTGCCATTTTTTCGATGATTTTGAGCCGAAAGAATATATCAGAAATTATTTTATTTCGGGGAACAGATAGTCGTCCTGTTATAAACTCCTCTTCTGATAGTCCAATAGGAAGGCTTCCAGGAGATATTACTTCTATTCTATCATCAAAAAATTCAATTTTAATATCTCCAGCCTTCATGTAATCCCTGTGTACTATTGCATTGGCAACAGCTTCTCTATATGCAATAAAAGGCACTTCTTCAATAGTTGTTCTATATTCACTTTCTATTATTTCTGAGATGTTTATATGCTTTTTATAAAAAAGCATACATTCATCAAACTGCTCAACTATTGAGCAGTTACCCTTTGTTAATCTATCTTTTATTTGTTTTACATCATCTCCTGTATAACGTAGCAAGGATAAATTTGATGACTCAATTGGATTGTTATCAGCCAGCAGTGCGGCAGCATTGTTAAATTTATCATTATCTATGAGAGCAAATGTTTTTAGCAAGTCATTTGTTAAACCGGAAATTTTTAAGATTTTTCTCATTTGCAGCTCTAAATATGTGAATTCCAAAACCTGATTGTTACATAATAAATTTTCGAATGACATATTTCTTCCATTGAGTATGAGCATTTGCAGATCATACTGCTCAACTTCCAAAGTTGACGTATCCATTCTATAGTAGGTTCTTTTTCGATAAGTATATGGTGTGAAATCTCCGTGATATACCTTGATTTCAAGAATACAATGGTTTTTATGAGTATGCTTGATTAGTTCATAAAAAGGTCTTGGGATGATACTATCATTTATGGAATTTTCTATATTCTGTTTTAATTTGTCTATATCAAAACCAGCACCAACAGCATATCCATTATCTGTTATACCAATAAATATACTGCCATCGTGATAATTTGAAAAAGCCGATATTGTTTTTAAAGCACTTGAGTTAAATTCAGTTTTGAATTCAATATATTTGGATTCTCCATTATAAATAATTGTATCAATTAAGTTCACAATTCCTACCTCTCTAACAGTATTATCCGAACGTATACATATTCGTTCGGCACTATTATAATATACTATTTCCTTATAAAATACAAGTAGTATTAAATTTTCTCATAGAGTACCGGTGTGAATTATCTATAATAAGCTTTCAATACAAGTTTTGAGTTATGATCGTTAATCCTAAAAGAATGGGTCAATGAATAATTAATAATACCCTGGAAGAATAATAATTTGCTACAATTACAGAACAATATTTAATAATCGGAAAGCTTTTTAAGGCTTCCAAAATGCCATACATAACATCTTCTGGTATTGTTTTTATTCCACCCAAGCAGCTTTATTCACCGTTATATCACGTATTATGAGGAGACACACCATACATACTTTTGATTATTACATTAATATACCGTGGAATAATATGTTATAATATCACTAAATAACTAAAAGTGATGTAGGATGTAAAATAACCATTTGTTTAGCTAGTTAATTTGAGAAGTAAAAACATCAGGGGCAATTTATGAAAATTAGAGGTGCTATAACATGGATATAGCTAACAAGATTACATTTTCAAGATTATTACTTATACCATTATTTATGGTGTTTACAACAAAGGAGAAATACCAAGGATGATACTATCTGGAAAAGAAATCAAGAACCGTATGGGGAAAGGCATTCATATTGAGCCTTTTGATGAGAAACAGCTGAATCCAAACAGTTACAATCTAAAACTACATAATGAATTACTTATCTATACAAATGATGTATTGGATATGAAAAAACTACAGCCAACTGAAAGAATTATCATTCCCGAAGATGGATATGTACTTGAACCGGGAAAATTGTATCTTGGCAGGACGATTGAGTATACAAGGACTGAAAATTGTGTCCCAATGCTTGAAGGCAGATCATCTATCGGCAGATTAGGCCTATTTATTCATGTTACAACGGGGTTCGGTGATATTGGATTTAGTGGATACTGGACTTTGGAAATCTTTTGTGTTCAGCCTATAAGAGTCTATGCAGGGACAGAAGTCTGTCAAATATATTATCACACAATTGAGGGAGACTATGAAAAATATGAAAGTGGTAAGTATCAAAACAATACTGGAATTCAACCCAGTTTGCTTTATAAAGACTTTGATCATGAATGAAAATTATATAGAAAATGAGGAATCGAAATGTCAATAGACATTATTAGAAGCACTAGTACCTTGCGTCATCTAAAAGTATTGTTTTGCAACGGCCTGATTTTCGCAATACTTCGTTGTCGTCAATCGGAATACGTCAGTATTCCTCAATCCTCCGCCTCGTCTTGCAAAAATCATCCTCGTCGCAAATCCAATATTTTAAATGACACAAGGTACAAGTCTATTGGAAAATTCATTTGGATAATCCGATTAGGGATATCTATTCTTAAAGCGTTTTTAGAAAGGAAGAATACTATGAGCGTATTAAAAGTCATTGATCGTATTCAAGAGTTATCTCCTTGTGCTGCGGTGAGGTACAGAATAAAAAGGATTCTAAAGCAACAAATTGATTCGGAATTGTTTGATGAATTCTATAATAGCAAATGGGTTGATTTATTAAAAACAAATCAACATAATGATGGGGGGTATGGGAGGTTCCATACCCAAAATACAAAAATAAAGCAAAAATATCCAACCACAGAAAATGCTATTAATGCAATTAAAATGCTGGACATCCAACGCGGTAATCAATTAATAAATAGTTTGTGTAATTATATGGAGAATATTTTAAAGAACGAAATAGTTTGGCCAGATCGTTATGAAGTAAATAAATGGTACAGACCTGCTCAGCCACTTTTTGTATCTTCAAAACTATCTATATTTGGTTCTTATATTAAGGAATTTAATGAAATCTTTGATTGCTGGCATATTATATTAAAAGAGGCATTTGCTAATGGAGATTATAGTGCAGACAGAACAAATAAAATTTCTAAAGAATTATTAGGTTGCGATATTGACGGCAGCTATATTGGTTTAAATTCACTCTATCTTATTGAGTTTTACGGCAATATGCAAGCAAAGATAGAAGATGGTTTAAAGAGTAACTATCTTAGATGGTTGCATAAAAGCAATAAAAAAGTACCATATACAAATTTTTCATTTAGTTTGGGATATAAAAATAGTTTTTCAGAATTATATAGAGTATACTTTCTTCTTTCAAAATATTCATGTTTTAAAACAGAATTTGAAGAAGAATTATGTTGTTTGAAAGACAAAAGAACTTCAGAAGGTTTTTGGAATTTTGGCAAAAGTTTTTCATGTCAAAAATTATCTGATGATTGGAGAAGCCAGGATAAAATGAATATCGATCATACAATTATGGCTTTGCTTTTACTTGCATAATGAATAAACCAAAGATTATTTTGTAAATAGGCTGGGGACTGTAAATAGAACTTTCCGAACATTACGGTTGTAATTCATACCAATTTGGACAAGAAATATATTATAATGTGCTTCCAGGTAATGACCACGTTTGACATATTTCATTACTCTGTCAAGTTGTGTATAACGGTATATACATTCTTTAAACCTTTTCCTATTAGATTAAAGCTTTTCTTGTTGGATCAAAACATCACTATACCTTTATGTAGCAAGCTTTCTGAGGCAATAATCTGACACTTTTCAAAAAGGATTCTGCAACTATTATTATTTATATTTTCTAATATGACATACAGTTGTCATGTTTTTTTGATATGATAATAAAAACGAGGTGAGGTATTAATATGTTTTCACAATACGAGGCAGATATTATCGAAAAGGGTATAGAGCTATCATGGATGACATGGGGTAAAATGCGTGGTGAGACTTTAACGCTACAAGATATAAGCTACCTAAAATCTGATACTGGTAGAGGATTTGAAAGGATATTTTCAATTAAACTAAACGGAGGGGATATGGATTTTCGCATTCAGCAAATGATTTCATACATAAAAGCGAGAATTATGCCTGATTCTATGTTGATTACCGCGAATACAAAACCTGCAAACTTAGCTGAACTATTATCACAAAAGGGATTTTCCATAGACAATTCCGGTTCGTGCATGATGATGGAAATAGATGATTATGTAAGTAAAATACCTTACTCTAAAAATATCAGTGTTATTAATGTATGTGATGTAAAGCAGCTAAGGAAATGGCTGGATATTATAAATGTTGCTCTTTTCGGTTGTGAACTTGTTACTATTGAACAGTTTAATGATATTCTAAATTTAGAAAATACCCATTTCTACCTCGGAGTATTGGATGAGAAAGCTGTAACCTCTTGTATGACTATAACACAAGGTGATACATCTGTACTGGAAATGGTTGCAACACTAAAAGAATACCGTCGTAAAGGGGTGGCGACTGCAGCAATTGATAAGGCATTAATGGATTTGCGCAAAAAAGATATTAAAACCATTTCTCTACGTGCTGAAACTGACGGAATTAATGTATATAGACGTTTGGGGTTTAAAGAATGCTTTCTGAGAACAGTTGCTACTTGCGATTGGGATAAAATATATAAAAAATCCTGTCCCTGTCATATAGAGAATGATAGAATAGAAAAAGCAAAGATGATTTTAAGCCAAAGTGAGGACATTCAAAGCTTTGTTAGGGAAATGAATAACAATCAAGTTATAGGAAAACGGATTTGGTACGAGCCACAGGAAAAAGCACTATATATCGAAAAAATGTATGCATGTGATTGTAGCGGAGGTTGTCCTTCCAATAATACAATTATCGGACAAAGATGCCATTGCAATTATATAAGCCATTTAAACAAATCTATCCCTCTATCTTATTGTAAATGTGCAGCAGTATTTTTTGAACCAATGTTTATTCCATTGTTTGGAGAAAATATTCTTATTGAACCAGTTAGAACTGTGCTCTCTGGTGCAGAGGATTGTATTTTTAAGATAAAGCTTGATGTAAAAAATGTCAATAATCAATTTACATTTGAGTTTCCCCATTTTTAAGAAGGCAGCATGCTAAAATCATTAAAAGCAGAGGGCTCAAACAATGTCTTCTGTTGTAATCGTATATATTTTACAGG
>JANQLN010000123.1 GCA_028280575.1 Clostridia bacterium | reverse complement strand
CCTGTAAAATATATACGATTACAACAGAAGACATTGTTTGAGCCCTCTGCTTTTAATGATTTTAGCATGCTGCCTTCTTAAAAATGGGGAAACTCAAATTTATATTAGGTTGTCTTTATTGTTTTTTTGTGATAATATGGTTATTGATAAATATTTAATATTTTTATTATATTATTGTAATAATCAAGAGGTTTGATATGATTAACAGGCTTTTTGGCAAGAATAAGCTAATTGAACAGGCGTTGGAGGCTACATGGACCAGGAATGAGGCTGTTTCCCATAATATTGCCAATGTAGATACTCCGGGATATAAAAGCAAAACTGTCAATTTTGAAAATTATCTTAGAAAGGAACAGGAAAACAGGCTGGAAATTAGAGCTACAAAGGCCGGACATATAAACATGCCGTCAAAAATTCCTGATATTAAGGTAACTGTTGACAACAACAGCTTATCCAACAGGCTCGACGGTAATAATGTTGACATAGAGAATGAAATGGCACTTTCGGCTAAAAACCAGATTAAGTATAACGTTTTGATTCAAAGTGTGAGTAAAAGATACAACAGGATAAAATCTGTTATAAGTGAAGGGAGAAGGTAATTTATGGGTTATTTCAGTGCTATTGACGCCAATGCTTCGGCTTTGACCGCCCAGAGGTTAAGAATGGATGTTATCTCTCAAAACATTGCTAATGCAAATACTGTCAGGACAGAAAGCGGCCAGCCTTATAGAAGAAAAATGGTGATTTTCCAGGAACGCAGGGAAAAAGTGCCGTTTGCAGCTTTTTTGTCGGAAAGCAGCAGGAAAAAATATATCGGTGAGGGAGTAAGAGTTGCCGGGATTGTTGAGGACAAATCACCTTTTAAAAGAGTATACGACCCTGCCCACCCCGACGCCGATAAAGAAGGTTATGTGCTCATGCCCAATGTTGATATTGTAACTGAAATGGTAAATATGATTTCGGCAGCCCGGTCGTATGAAGCAAATGTAACGGCAATGGACGCTACAAAAAATATGGCATTGAAGGCTCTTGACATAGGACGCTAAATTGACAAACAGGCCGTATTTTGAAAGGATGCAAGTAGGAAACTAAGAGGGTAAGGCAGGTGGGGATTATGGAAAGCATAAAAGGTATACGGTCATTAATACCGGTAGATAGTATTAAGACTGAAAAATCGGGAAACGGCATTCCTTTTTCCGATTACCTGACTAATGCTTTGAAGGAGACTAACGAGCTTTTGATTAAAGCAGATAAGATTAGCGATGATTTTGCGGCAGGGAGGACAGATAGTATTCACCAGGTTTTAATTGCGGCGGAAAAGGCCGATGTTGCATTGCAGTATACAATGCAGGTAAGAAACAAGATAATGGACGCTTATAATGAAATAATGCGTATGCAGATCTGATATCATAAAACCATGGCAGTCATTTATATATAAAGAATTGACTCATGATTATGGAAGCCTTGACTTAATTTCTTATGGAGAAGTGCATTGAATTTAATTATCCGGCAGCTTGCCACATTGGAGAAGCTGCGGGATTGACTACTACGGCGCAGGCAGCTTGAGAATTCCTGCGGTAGTGAACTACAAAAGATAATAAGACGGCAAGGTGGTGTTGGAATGCCCGAAGCATTAAACAAACTTATAGCACAGCTTAAAGAGTTTTGGCAAAAGCTTGATAAGGCTCAAAAAAACAGGATATACATAACTTCTGCAATTGTTGCCGTTATTGTTACGGTGAGCCTTGTTATTATAGCAAAACCAAATCGTTCGGTACTGGTTTCCGGAGAGGATTCCAGGTCTATCTCAGAAATGGCAGCAATACTCAAAGATGAAAATATTTGGTATTCTATACAAAACAATACTAATCTAGTTGTTAATCAAAGTGATTATGACGATGCAAAAGTGGCCCTGGGTTTGAAGGGGTACCCGAAGAATGGAATGACATTTGAAGATGCAATCAGTATGATAGGGTTAAGTACCACTGAAAGTGACAAGGAGCATATATGGGAGCAGCAGAAGATTGCTTCCCTGGAAAGAACGCTTATGACCCTTGACAATATTGATAAGGCACAGGTGCAGCTTGCTCTTCCCGAGAGGTCCTTATTCTATAATGAAAATGACAGTAATCCCACTGCAATGGTTACCGTAAAGCCTTCAAGAAGGCTTTCCAAGAGCCAGGTATTGGGAATTGTAATGATCGTATCAAGAAGTGTTGAGGGGCTTGACCCGTCCTATGTTACGGTTGTTGACAACAACTTGAACATTCTCAACGAGCAATATTCGGACGATCTGGACAAAGTGGCAAATCAAGCAGAGCTTCGTCTGCAGGTAGCAAATCAAATGGAACAAAATTTTTATAAGGTTTTCAATTACAATAATTATGAATATTTTGACGATATAAAAGTTGTTGCAAACCCTATTCTGGATTTTGACAAGCTCAAAAAGCAGACAAAGGAGCTGTCCAACCCGGAAGGAATGGACTCGGGTGCGGTAATAGGATCTCAAACCAAGACGGAAAAGCTTGAGGGCTCCGGTGCGGAAAATGCAGTGGGGACGGACGCGAACCCGGGTACGGCTCCGTCATATCCCACAGGAGAAAGTACCTCCGATAAATATTCCAATAAAGAAGAGACAAAAAACTTTGAATACAATGAGACTTTGATTGAGGAAGAAAAAGCGTCAGGATACATAAAACCCGAAGAATCCACCCTGGCTATTTCCCTGACATACGGACAGAGGGTGCAGGACGATTCAAACCTGACAGAAGCGTTCCTGGGTGATTTAAAGGTCCATGCAAGCAGTATTACCGGAATACCCGTGGGCAATATTTCTGTTTTTAAATTAAAAACTGCAGCCATTGAAGAAAAAGAACCTACAACATCCGAAAAGCTCAGGGAAATATTCAACCAGTACGGTTTCTTTGCTTTAGTTGCAATGCTTATACTTGCACTTATATTTGCAACATTACCCAGAAAAGCTGAATCTGTGGAAACTGGTCTTGAGCCCGCTGTGGCAGGCCGTGCACCATTGGAAGAAACAGCCCGTGTGGATGAATTGGACCTGGAAGAAGGATCGGAAATTAAAAAGCAAATAGAAAAACTGGTTAACAAGAGGCCTGATGCTGTTGCCCAGCTTCTTAGGAATTGGCTTCAAGAAGACTGGAACTTATAGTATTGGGGCACCGGCTGTATTCTTGCTGGATGTGCAAGAATTAAAGCCGTTTCATGTACATGGAATCTCTTTAATTCTTGGAGTGTGGCTTGTGAAATGCCAAAAAGGATTTCAAAAGTCATATTGTATAGAATCATTACGTTAAAATATAAAAACTATTTCAAGCATATATGGGGGTTTGAGTTTGGCTAGACACGGTTTACAGAAGCAGGAAAAGTCGGGAAAGGAAAAGGCTGCAATGCTTTTGATTTCTCTCGGTCCTGAAAGATCATCAGAAATATTCAAGCATTTAAAAGAGGAAGAAATTGAACAGCTTACTCTTGAGATATCAAATATAAGGTCGGTTTCTTCAGAAGAAAAGGAAAAGGTGCTGGAAGAATTTTACCAGATTTGCCTTGCACAGGATTACATTGCCGAAGGGGGTATAAACTATGCGAGGGAAATCCTTGAAAAAGCCCTTGGTACCCAGAAGGCCCTGGATATTATCAATAAGCTTACGGTTTCGCTCCAGGTCAGGCCCTTTGACTTTGTAAGAAAAACGGATGCTTCCCAGCTTTTAAACTTTATCCAAAAGGAGCACCCGCAGACCATAGCCTTAATTCTGGCTTATTTAAGTCCGGGTCAATCCTCCGCAGTTTTATCGGCACTTCCGCAGGAAAAGCAGGCTGATGTTGCCAAAAGAATTGCCGTAATGGACAGGACTTCTCCAGAAATTATCAAGGAAGTAGAGAGAATTCTGGAAAATAATCTTTCCTCCCTGGTTACAGAAGACTATACCACTGCCGGCGGAGTGCAGTCAATAGTTGATATTCTCAATAATGTTGACAGGGGAACGGAAAGACATATAATGGAAACATTAGAAATAGAAGACACTGACCTTGCGGAAGAAATCAGGAAAAGAATGTTTATTTTTGAAGATATACTTACTCTTGACAGCAGGTCAATTCAAAGGTTTCTTAAGGAAGTTGACAATAATCAGCTGGCAATTGCCCTGAAGGGAGCAACGGACGAGGTGAAGAACCTGATTTATGCGAATATGTCAAAGAGGCTTTCGGAGATGATAAAGGAAGATATAGAGTTTATGGGTCCTGTAAGGCTGAAAGATGTTGAGGATTCCCAGCAGAAAATTGTCAATATAATAAGAAAGCTTGAAGATGCAGGAGAGATAGTTATATCAAGAGGTGGAGGAGATGAGATAATTGTCTGACAACAGGATTTTAAAAAAGTACCAGGTGAATTTGGGAATGCCCCTTGAAATTAACTCCCCGTTCAGAATGTACGAGATACAGAAAAAAAAGGATGAAAAAGAAGACCCAAAGGACAATCAGGCAGAAGAGCCGGAGAAGGAAATTGAAAATGCGGCAAAACAGTCCGAACTTATAATAAATGAGGCAAAATCAAAAGCAAAAAAAATTCTGGATGATGCTGAAGGCGAGGCATTAAAAATAATAACAAAGCTTAGGGAAGATGCCCATAAAGAGGGTTATGAGGAAGGCAGCAGGGAAGCAGCTGAAAAGCATGAGGAATTAATCAAGGAAGCGGAGTTTATAAGAGAGCACGCTAAAAGTGAATATCAGGATGTTATGAAAAGCCTTGAGGGAGATGTGGTTGATTTGGTCATTGAATCAATGAAAAAAATTCTCAATCTGGAGCTCAACACTTCAAGGGACAGAATTATGGGAGTTGTCAGGGAAGCAATTGAACAATGCTCCGGCAGGGAGCATTTGCTGCTTAAGGTTTCAGCCTGTGATTATGATACCGTCATTGAAAACAGGGAAGCTATTTTATCAATGGCTGAGGGGATAGGAGAGCTGGAAATAAAAGGTGACAAGCTGCTTAAAAAAGGCTCCTGCATTGTTGAAACTCCTTATGGATGTGTGGATTCAAGCATGGATAAAAAGATAAAAAAACTGGAAAGCGCATTTTTGCAGCTGACGGGAGGCTCTTAAGGAGAATATATGGTTAGCATTGATCTTAATAAATTCAGAAAATGCCTGCATAACAAGTTGTTGGTGGAATGTACGGGCAAGGTGTGCCAGGTTATCGGTTTAACTATTGAATCAAATGGGCCTGCCGTAAATATAGGAGAGCTTTGCAGATTAGCAGGTTCTGATGAGAAAAACCATGTAAGCGCCGAGGTTGTAGGATTTAAAGATAAAAGAGTGCTGCTTATGCCGCTTGGCGAAATTTCCGGTATAGGCCCAGGAAGCAGGGTTATAACCGAAGGAGGAGATTTAAAGGTCCCGGTGAGTGAGGAAATGATTGGAAGAATTCTTGACGGGCTGGGCAGGCCTATGGACGGTAAGGGCTTTCATGGCAGCGGGATTTTATATCCTGTCAATAATAAGCCTCCCCACCCGCTGGAAAGAAAACGCATATCCGAACCTCTTCCTTTAGGCGTAAAAGCACTGGACGGATTATTAACAATCGGAAAAGGACAAAGAATCGGAATTTTTGCCGGCAGCGGAGTGGGTAAAAGCACATTGATGGGCATGATAGCAAGAAATACCTGTGCCGATGTAAATGTTATTGCCCTTATTGGAGAAAGGGGACGTGAGGTAAGGGAATTTATTGAAAGGGACCTTAATGAAGACGGCTTAAAACGTTCCGTAGTAATAGTGGCAACTTCTGACCAGCCGGCACTGGTCAGATTGAAAGGTGCAATGGTTGCTACTGCCGTAGCCGAATATTTCAGGGATACGGGCAGGGACGTGCTGTTTCTTATGGATTCCCTTACGAGATTTGCCATGGCCCAAAGAGAAATTGGCCTGGCTGTTGGAGAGCCCCCCGTGACAAGAGGATATACGCCTTCGGTTTTCGGTGTAATGCCAAAGCTCCTGGAAAGAGCGGGGAATTCGGAATCCGGTTCCATAACAGGCATGTATACCGTGCTGGTGGACGGAGACGACCTTACCGAACCCGTTACCGATACTGCCAGGGGGATACTGGACGGCCATATTGTTTTATCCAGGACTCTTGCAAATAAAAACCATTATCCTTCCATTGACATACTTGAGAGTGTAAGCAGGGTCATGAATGATATAGTGGATGATAAGCATAAAAAAACTGCTCTTCAAATCAAAAAGGTCATGGCGGTTTATCGTGATGCGGAAGACCTCATTAATATCGGTGCTTATTCAAAGGGAAGCAGTGACAAAATTGATTATGCAATAAGGGTGATTGATCTTATAAATGATTTCCTTTCCCAGGAGGTTAATGAAAGGTTTGACTTTGAGGAAATATGCAAAATGATGGACCGGGTGCTTATTTGAATTTTGTTTTCGTGGGCGGCTTTTTAAGAAAAGAGCATTTTGCTCGAAGTAATAAGAATTTACACTGGAGATGATGTGAAAAAGTGGGATTTAATTTTAGGCTTCAGTCAATTCTCAAGTTGAGAATACAGAACGAAAAAAATGTGGAAGAGAAGCTTGGCAAGGCAATTAAAAAGTATGACAAGGAAAAAATGGAATTAAATGAACTACAAAGCAGGGCAGAAAACGAAATGGATAATTTTGTTGATATTCATGAGGACTCTGTTCCTGTGAGCCTATTGAGGCGGAAAACTATATTTATATCACATTTGGAAAAATTAAGGGCTTTGAAAGAAGAGAATGTAAACAAAGAGAAGGAAAATGTCGATAAAGTAAGAGAAGAACTGATTAATGCTGTTCATGAAAGGAAAATAATTGAAAGGTTTAAGGAAAAAAAGCACCTGGAATATATTAAAACAGAAAAGCAAAAAGAACAGAAAATAATTGATGAAATAGTTTCATTCAGGCAACAGATAAATTGATACCGGATAATTTTATAAGAAAGCGGTGTTTTATGCGCTATGGCAAAAGATAAAAGGACAGGGAAGGAAGATAGGGGAAACAAAAAAAAGAAACCCGGTTTTATTTTTATAACCGGTGCTTTTGCGGCTGCCATTTTTTTAATTGCTGTAATAATTGGCAGCATTGCTTATTTTTCAGTACAGAACAATATCTATGGAGTAGCCAGTAAGTATAGAAAACAGCTTGAGACCATACCTTTAATCAGTTCGGCCCTGCCGGAGCATGCAGCAGAAGAAGTATCTCTGGAATATCTCAGCAATGAAGAAGTCAGGGTAAGGTATAAAGAGCTCCTGAATGATTACAGGGCCCTTGAAAAGGAGCTGGCAAAAGCCGTGGAAAAGTCAGACAACCTTAACAATCTTGTTCTTGAGTTTCGACGCAGGGAAGACGGGCTGGAAATAAAGGAGCAGGCTTTTTCCGAAAAAGAAAAAAAGCTGGAAAACCAGAAAAGCGAATTCCAGCAGAAGGTGGCACTCCATGACAGGGACGGATTTGAAAAATACTACGGGGAAATGGATGCCGAAAAGGCACAAGAGCTTTATACAAGGATACTTGAGGATAAAAAAGAGGACATTAACAGGAAGGAATTTGCAAAATATTACCAGAACATGGAACCTGATGCAGCAGCCGGGATTTTTGAAAGCATGGGAAGCACTAAAATGGATGTTATAGTAGCTGCTATTGAAAATATGAACAGGGACAGTGCATCCCAAATTCTCCAGGAGATGGATACCGAATTGGCGTCAAAGGTTACGCAAAAGCTGTCGGAAATTTATTTTATCAACCAGGAATAGTACTGCGGCAAAAAGCATTATAATGCTTTTGCCGCAGCATGTACTATATATCAAAATTTTTGAAAGGAGGTGATAAAATGAACGCAGCCAGTATGATAATTAACAGCATTCCTATTGAAACCGGCTCAAAAAGCAGCAGAGGTATGGATTCTAAGCCGGTTGAACAACAGCCGGAGGCTTCATTTATAAGCGTACTCGGCAAGCTTGAGAATGAGCAGAGGACAAAGAGCAGTACCTGCGGCAAAGACGGGCAATGTGAGAAGCCGGCGGAGGATGTAGAAAGTACTCCGGTCCCTGGTTTTGAAGCTGGTACTTCTAAAACCGGCAAATGTGACCCTGCCGGTGAGGAATCGGAAGATAAAACGGATGTGGAGACGGATGAAGCTTGTTTAGTGGAAGAAATTTCAAAAATAGCTGCCGGAATAACCGGAATTCCTTTAAAAGAAATAACTGCCATAATAAAGGCTATGGATATTGACATGCATGCAGTGGATTTTGAAGCCCTGGAGCAGCTTGCAAAGCATATATCTTCAATGGCAGGAAATGTGGACCTACAGGAAACTATAAAAAAGCTTGAAGGTATATTACCGGCTTTTTCAGCCGAAGAAGAATCAGCAGGTGTTCCCCGCCAACCATTTAATGAAATTAATATGGACAGCTTGCATGCTGCAGAGGAAAAGGAAATACCCGCCCAGGAAATGGATATTGCATCAACAGCCGGTGAAGATTCGCCAGGCTTTAACGGAGGGAATAAAAATCTGGAAGGTGAAACCGGCGGTTATCAGGCTTCTCAAAACCTGGAACAGGCTGATAATGGTGAAGAGGTTAATTATTCTTCCACCGGGGATAAGGAATTTAAAATGGCTTTAAAACAGGATGGAGAAAAACCGGCAAAGGTTAGCCCGCCTGATAATGAGCCCCAAATTGCCGATGAGCCGGAAATTGTTATTAAATCTCTTTCAAAGGATAATTTCAACAAGGCAGCCGGGGTTGAAGAAGCCTCTCAATCCGTCTTTGACAGTCAAACTGGGATAAGTGACGATGCTGTGCATTCAGAACGGATATATGAAACCAGGACTGGTGCCGATATGCCAAAAGAAGAAATCTTAAAGCAGGTTGTGGATAAAGCAAGTGTAGTAATAGACGGTGATAAATCTGAAATGCTCATGGAATTAAAGCCCGATAGCCTTGGAAAGCTTTCACTCAAGATTGTTACCGAAAGAGGAATGGTTATGGCTAAGTTTGTAGCGGAAAACCAGCAGGTCAAGGAAATAATTGAATCAAATATGCAGATATTAAAAGATGCACTATCAAAACAGGGTGTATCGGTCCAGGGCCTGAGCGTTTCTGTCGGCAACGAACAGCATGGAGCCCGGAACGGACAGCAGGGCCTTGCCAGGAGGGGAACAAGGCGCCCCGGAGGTTTGCGTAATACTCCGGTTTATTCAACCGAAGCCTCACTCGATAGCGGAAGTAAAAACCCCTATTTGAGATTAGGCGGCAGTATTGATTTATCGGCATGATTAATAATGGATAAGGAGGCAAGATTATGGGAGTGGAACCAGTAAGCGTCCATAAAACAGTGGACCAGATGATTGAAGATACAAAAACCGAATCCGGCAGAACTCCTAAGAGCGAACTGGGAAAGGATGATTTCCTGAAGCTGCTGGTAGCACAGCTCAGGTACCAGGACCCTTTAAAGCCCATGGAGGACAAGGAGTTCATAGCACAGATGGCTCAATTCAGTTCTTTAGAGCAGATGCAGAACCTGAATACTTCATTTAATGCTGTAAAGGCCTTTAATTTGATCGGGAAAGCAGTTGAAGCAGTCATAGTTGACCCGGATACCGCAGAGGTAAAAACGGTAGTGGGCCTTGTGCAGAATGTGAAGATCAGCAATGGTAAGGTTTATGTAGTAGTTGACGGTGAAGATGTTGAAGTTGATAAGGTAACACAGGTATTAGGTATTAAGGAAGAAGACCTTTCAAAAAACAATATTTCATTCTATACGGGCTTAATTGGATTTGATGTGCAAGGCTATCTGGGCAATAATGACGGAGGACTTATAGAAGTGGAAGGCAGCTTGAAATCAGTCGAATCTACTGCTTATGGCATTGTGGCCGTATTGGACGGAGTGGGCCTTGATATAATCAAGCTGGAAGATGAAAGCTTTGATAAAAATGAAGGTGAAACCATAAAAGTCAAGGTGCTTGACGACGAAGGCGATATTGTTGAAGTGGAGGGTACTTTAAAAAGCTACACCGTTGAGGATGGCATGGTAACAAAAGTGGTGCTGGATGATGTGCGGATACCGGTGGGTACAATTGTTAAAGCATCCAAAGGAGAGGAATAGTAATGGTTTACAACAATGGTTACCTTAATGGAAGGATTTCCGGCCTTAAGGATCAGCCGCTGCCAAAACCCCAAAAGAAAAACGGATTGGCTGAAAAAAGCTTCAATGATGTTTTTGAAAAAACACTTGAAAAAGCAAATGGCATTAAATTTTCAAAGCATGCACAGCAAAGAATGAAGCTCAGGAATATTGAGTTTTCCGGAAGCCAGATGAAAAAGCTGGAAGGAGCACTGGGTAAAGCTCAAAGCAAGGGGGTTACAGACAGCCTTGTTTTAGTCGATGAAATAGCAATGGTGGTAAGTATAAAAAACAGGACGGTGGTTACCGTTGTCGGCAGGAATGAATTGGATGATAATGTTTTTACAAACATAGACGGTGCGGTAATTACATGAAAAAACCAGCCGGACCCATTAGGGAGGCTGGCCGGTTCCCGACTGATTGAGGGAACGTAATGCGAAGGAGGTTTTTATTATGATGAGGTCCATGTTTGCGAGTGTATCGGGCTTGAAAGCGCATCAAACAAGGATGGATGTAATAGGTAATAATATAGCGAATGTGAATACGGTTGCCTACAGGGGCAGCAGGGTATCCTTCCAGGAGGTATTCAGCCAGACAATAAAAGGGGCAGGTGCGCCTGACCCCATGTCGGGACGCGGAGGCACCAACCCCATCCAGGTAGGCCTGGGTATAGGAGTGGGTGCTGTCGACACCATCACCACAAGGGGAAGCCTGCAGAGGACCGACAATCCCACCGATGTTTCAATAGAAGGTGAAGGATTCTTTATAGTAAAGGGCAGTGAAGGAGATACATACAAATTTACAAGGGCAGGGAATTTTGGTATTGACAAGCTGGGAAACCTTGTAACGTCAAACGGAATGAGTGTATACGGATGGCAGGACTACGGGAGAAAGGCAAATGAGGATGGGACATATACCTTTGATACGGACAAGCCCGTAGAGGCAATGAACATTTATTCCGACGATTATAACAAGAACAAAAGGATAATACCTGCCAGGGCCTCTTCAGAAATCGTACTGGCGGGGAACCTGGACGCAACATATGCGGATTTGGACCCAGGTGATCCGGCTCAATTTTCTGTGCCCATTTCAATATACGATTCCCTTGGCAATGAACATAAAGTTAATATTGAGTTTGTGAAGGTTGATATTGTGCAAAACGACTATGCGCGGTTTGAATGGAGAATACCAAATGCAGGGGACCTGGCAGTTACGGCCGGCGCGGCAGGCGAAATTGACTTTGACCTTTCAAGCACTGCTCCCGGTGAGATTAAGGGGGATACCACTGCAACAGTTTCATTCACTCCTGACCCGAATACCATTGGAGCTGAGGCTTTTGATGTTGTCATTGATTTCAGCAAGCTTTCAATGTATGCCGCAGACAGCTCTGCAAAGCCAATCAGTATTGACGGTTATCCCACGGGAAACCTGGTGACATTCAATGTGGGTGCGGACGGAATGATAACAGGCATATACAGCAACGGACAGCAGCAGCCCCTGGGGCTTATAGGAATGGCAACGTTTGACAATCCCGCCGGACTCCAGAGAGTGGGGGACAATGTATATATACCCACCACCAACTCCGGTGATTTTAAAAGAGCGGTAAAGGCAGGGGCCCAGGGAGTAGGAACCCTTAATCCCGGGACGCTGGAAATGTCCAATGTGGACCTGGCAAAGCAATTCACGGAAATGATCGTAACCCAGAGAGGATTCCAGGCCAACAGCAGGATTATGACTACAGTAGATGAAATGCTCCAGGAAATGGCAAATATGAAGAGATAGATTAATAATCCGGATGGAGGTTAATATCCGTCCGGATTATTCCCGAAATAAAGGGGTGTAAGTACTATGATTGAGCTTAGCAGGCTTAACGGAAAAAAATTCTTTTTGAACTGCGAAATAATTGAGACCTTTGAATCTACACCGGACAGCGTAGTTTCCACTACGAACGGCAGGAAATATATTGTAAAGGAAAGTGTTGATGAAATAGTAGAAAAAGTGATAGAATATAAAAGAAAAATTGTTTATATGACAGGTTTAGCGAAAAAACGACATGAAGAAATGGGGGACTGACCTTTGGAAGGTAAAGGAATAGTGATAATTCTGCTTGCAGTAATAGTTGTCTTGGTTGTTTCACTTGCCGCTCTTATCGGGTTTATGTTTTTTGGAGATAGGGTTTCTTCTCCGGTTCCCGATGCAGAAAAAAAAATTGTTGTCCCCAAGGATGACGAGCTTTTTAAAATAGCTTTGTTTGACGACAAGGTTTTTTATAACCTCAAAGCAGATGAAAATCATTCTGCGCCTGTTCTTCAGCTTAAGCAGATTACTTTGAAATGCTATAAGGATGTTAAAGGAATTAAAGATGTGGAGGAAAAGCTTGAGTTTTACAAAAGTAATATCGGTGAATTGATAGGCATTTATTTCAGGTCTAAAACACTGGCTGAAATTAAAAACAATCCTGATTATACAATGATTGTGAAAAAAGAGCTTAAGTATGAAATAAACAAATTATTGACAGCAAATGTAAAAGAACCCAAAGACATTGTTTATGAGGTGATTTTAGGGGAGATGTACTACCAGTAGGGGGGGTGGTTTTATGGGAGATATTTTGTCTCAAAACGAAATAGACGATCTGCTGAAAGCGCTGAATACCGGTGAAATTGACGTAGCCGAATATCAGAATGCCAAGAGTGAAAAAAAGGTCAAAAACCATGACTTCATGAGGCCCAGCAAATTTGCCAAAGACCACATTAAAACATTAAACATAATTCATGACAATTATGCAAGGCTATTGACAAATTTCCTTACGGGTTATTTGAGGACCTTGATAAATGTTGATGTCATTACTGTTGAAGCACTGCCATATAAGGACTTTAGCAAGTCGGTACCCAATCCTGCAATATTTGGCATAGTTGACTTGATTCCGCTTAACGGCTCAATTATTTATGAGATAGCTCCCCAGGTTGCATTTGCCCTTGTGGATAGGATACTGGGTGGTACAGGCATAAGCGTAGAAAAGGTGAGGGAATTTACGGAGATAGAGCTGGCAATCATTGAAAGGGTAATGGTTCAGATGCTGAACCTGCTGAAAGACCCCTGGGCAAATGTGGTCCAGTTAAAGCCCAGGCTGGAGCGCATAGAAACAAATGCCCAATTTGCCCAGCTTATCTCTGAGAACGAAATGGTTGCCCTTGTTACTCTGAGTGCCCATATAGGTGATACGGAGGGAATGATGAACATTTGCATTCCTCATATAGCCGTTGAGCCTATAGTTTCAAAATTGAGCACAAAGTTCTGGTATTCCATGGAGGAAAAGGAGAAAAACGGCGAATCCAAGCAGTTGATACAATCTAGGATTGAAAAAACGGCAATACCGGTAAAAGCTATTTTGGGAAGGAACACCATAACAGTAGGAGAGTTTCTGGACCTGGGTATAGGTGATGTCCTTCCATTGAATACAAATATTAACGGTGACCTTGAAATAATGGTGGGAAACCTTCCAAAATTTACAGGCACACCGGGTGTCAAAAAAAATAAGGTAGCAGTAAAAATAAATGATGTTATAAGCAGAGAGGAGGATTTTTATGAGTGATATGCTGTCGCAGGCTGAGATTGATGCTTTATTGAGTGTAAACAATGGTAATGGGGATATTGGCAATAAAAATGATCTGCTGCCCCAGGAAAAAGATGCACTTGGAGAAATAGGTAATATTAGTATGGGAACCGCTGCTACCACATTATATAACCTTTTAGGACAAAAGGTAGCTATCACCACGCCTAAGGTTGATATACTGGATTGGGACAATTTGACCGATGAATACAACGAAGCACATGTTGCAGTCAAGGTAGAATATACAAATGGTCTTGAAGGCAGCAATCTTTTGGTGCTGAGGGTGGTAGATACAAAGATAATAACCGATTTGATGATGGGTGGAGACGGTACTAGTTCGGCGGACAGCGACTTAAGTGATTTACACCTGAGTGCTATAAGCGAAGCCATGAATCAGATGGTCGGGTCAGCTTCTACCTCACTTTCCGAAATGTTTAACAAGAGGATTGATATTTCTCCTCCGAAGGCATTTATAACCAAATTCGAAGAAGAAGACAGGGTAGAAGGATATGGAGATGAAAAGCTTGTAAGAATCATGTTTAAAATAATTGTGGGAGATTTGATCAACAGTGAAATTATGCAGCTCATGCCAATCACCTTTGCCAAAAAGCTGGTTGAAAACCTTATAAATGTGAGAGATGAAGAAGAAACAGGGCAGGAGCAGGCTCCTTTGGCAAATAGCGGAGGGAATACCGCCGGGAACGGGCAAAATGAGAATAAAATACTGGAGAATACCCCAATTGTTGAAGATGATTATGATTATAAAGGTGTAAATAGAAGCGTTAAGAGTAATATAAACGTACAGCCCGCCCAGTTTAAGGATTTTGATGACGACCTGATAACTGTTGAAAAGAAAAATATAAACCTGATTATGGATGTGCCGCTGGAGGTTACCGTTGAGCTGGGAAGAACCAAAAAAATCATAAAGGACATACTGGAATTGGGACCGGGTTCAATTATTGAATTGGATAAGCTTGCCGGAGACCCGGTGGATATTCTTGTCAACGGAAAGAGAATTGCAAAGGGGGAGGTTGTGGTAATTGATGAAAGCTTTGGTGTGCGGATTACGGATATAGTACACCCATCCAGGCGTTTATAAGCTGTTTTTGCAGGACGGATAGGGGCAGCTTTTTATAAAACAAAAGAAAACTTGAGTGCAAATTATAGAGTGGATTATTATTCATAATTTGTGTACAACTTGACAAGGAGAGGTAAACATGGCTAAAAGTATACTTATTGTTGATGATGCGGCATTTATGAGGATGATGATAAAGGATATCCTTACAAAAAATGGCTTTGATGTGGTAGGTGAAGCAGAAAATGGGGCAAAGGCACAGGAAAAGTATAAGGAGCTTGAGCCTGATCTGGTTATTATGGATATAACCATGCCTGAAGTTGATGGTATACAGGCTGTAAAGGAAATTAAAAAGATGAACCAGGAGGTCAACATTATTATGTGTTCAGCCATGGGCCAGCAGGCCATGGTGATTGAATCCATACAAGCAGGTGCAAAGGATTTTATTGTTAAGCCTTTCCAGCCGGAAAGGGTTATAGAAGCTGTAAAAAGGGTGCTGGATTAAATGTTCACAGAAATTATTCTGCCTTTAATAATTTTTGTGTTTATTTTAGCTGCAACGTATTATGCTACAAAATTTGTTTCATCAAAAGCAAACAGGATGATGCAGGGAAAGCACATGAGAATTGTTGAGACAATTAGTATTGGCACCGATAAGAAGATAATACTTTTAAAGGCCGGGGAAAAGTATTTGTTAATTTCCAGCAGCGGCAAAAACATGGAATTTTTAACAGAAATAGAGATCGAAGATGCTGTTGAAGAAGATATTTTAAAACCCAGTGTACCAAAAGTGGATTTTAGGAGAATATTTGAATTTGTTAATAAAGCTGCCGGTAAAGCTGAAAAAACTGATAAAGCTGAAAAAATGATTGGAGATGACCGTAAACCTTTAAAGTTTAAAGAAAATTTGGACAAATTAAAAAATTTCAACAAGGATAATAATGGAACAGGTGGCCCGGACAGATGAACAAAAGAGGAAAAAAAGTCAGAAAAATATTGATGCTTCTAGTGCTCCTGGTTTTTACAGCATTTATAGCTTCAGGGTGTGAACCTTTTATTCCGAATGTTTCAATAGGAGTGGAGCAGGCAGACAGCCCCGACGAGGTTTCAAGCAGTATCCAGATATTGCTTGCACTTACGGTTTTGGCTCTGGCACCGTCGATATTGATTATGATGACTTCATTTACAAGAATTATTATTGTGCTGTCCTTTCTGAGAAATGCACTTGGTACGCAGCAGATGCCTCCTAATCAGGTGCTTATAGGCCTGGCACTGTTTTTGACCTTATTTTTAATGGCCCCGGTTGGGACAGAGCTTAATGAAGAGGCACTAAAGCCTTATAATGATAATCAAATTACGCAGCAGGTTGCATTGGAGAAGGCATCCGGCATAATAAAGGGTTATATGATAAAACAGCTTAAAGATGATGAGGATCTGGCGTTTTTTACTGAATTATCAGATATTGAACCTTCGGAAACAAGACCGGAAGAGCTTCCTCTCAGAGTTGTAATACCTGCTTTTATAATAAATGAGCTTACTGTGGCTTTTAAAATTGGTTTTTTTATTTTTATACCCTTTTTAATTATTGACATGGTTGTATCAAGTACACTTATGTCCATGGGAATGATGATGCTGCCTCCGATTATGATATCTCTTCCCTTTAAAATATTATTATTTATTTTGGTTAAAGGCTGGAGGCTTGTTATTGAAGTTTTGGTCGGAAGCTTTACAGTGTGAAAGGTAAAAGCTTTCCGCCTTTAGGAATAAGGGAATGACGAAACCCGTATCTGTTTTGAAAAAGGGATTGGAGGTGGTGGGAAAGTGGGACAGGGAGAGGTTATGGACATAGCACAAAAAGCATTAACGACAGTACTTTATGTAGCAGCTCCAATGCTTGGCCTTAGCATGATAGTAGGACTTATTATAAGTATTTTCCAGGCTTCTACACAGATTCAGGAGCAGACACTCACTTTTGTACCCAAAATAATTGCGGTTATTGCAGCTATTGCCCTATTTGGTTCATGGATGCTTAATGTGCTTATTGAATTTACAGAAGGATTGTATTTGAATATTAACCAGTTTATAGAATGAGGAGCTTTTACTTTTGGATTTAGAAGGCATGCTTCAAAATGGCATCGACACGTTTTTGCCGGTACTGGTGCGAATGACCGGACTATTTGTCATAACTCCTGTTTTTGGAAGACGTAATGTTCCTTCCTATATGAAAATAGGCTTCGCATTGTATATGGCCCTGATACTTACAACAACATTTAATCCGGGCAGCCTGGAGTATGACAGATTTTTTGAATATGCCATGATAGTAATTAAAGAGTTTGCAGTCGGCCTTGTCCTGGGATACATAGCGTATATTGTACTGAATGCAATCTATGTGGCAGGACAGATCATAGACATGCAAATAGGTTTCGGGATGGTAAATGTTATTGACCCAATGAGTAATATACAGGTACCTATAAGTGCAAATTTTTATTACATAATAAGCATTTTGGTTTTGCTGATGATAAGGGGCCATCATGTTATTATAAAAGCCCTTTTTGACAGCTATAAATATGTACCCCTTGGAAAAGCTTCATTGAACGGCAGATTACTTGATGATATGCTGAGGATTTTTGGAAATGTGTTTATTATAGGATTTAGAATAGCAGCACCTGTAACTGCTGCCGTATTAGTAGTGAATGTTGCCCTGGGAGTAATGTCAAAGGCAGTTCCCCAGTTAAATGTTTTTGTCCTGGGAATGCCTTTAAAGATTTTATTGGGAATTATGGTCATGCTGGCGACAATTCCGGTTTTTATGGATATGCTCAACAGCCTGTTCGGTAATATGGGCGGTGAGATGACAAATTTTTTAAGGGATATGGTGCCATGAGCAGTGTATGCGAGGAAAACAAGCATATAACGATAAACATTCAGCTGTTTGCCGAGGATAAGGGAGATAAAACCGAAAAGGCCACCCCCAGAAAAAGGAGGGAAGCCAGAAAAAAGGGACAGGTTCTGCAAAGCAGGGAACTGACATCTGCAATTGTATTGCTGTTTGTTTTCATATCAATCAGGGTTATGGCAGGTTTTATGTGGGGGCAGATAAGTAACTATACAACATATGTAATAACAAATTATACCGATACGGTAGATTATTTTGTGCCTTCCCTCATTTTAAAGCTGTTTTTAGAGACAGCAGTCCTTTTTATGAAGGTTTTGTCGCCTGTATTCATAATAGCAATAATAGCAGGAGTTGTTGCCAGTTATGCCCAGGTTGGGTTTCTTTTAACCGGGGAAACCCTTGCCTTTAAGTTTAACAGGATTAACCCTTTAAGCGGAATGAAAAGAATATTTTCCATTAAAGGCCTGGTTGAACTGGTAAAGGCTATGGTAAAAATATTGATTATATCATATATTGCTTATTCATACCTTAATGGAGAAACGGTAAGCATTATAAAAACCATGGGGATGGATGCGGCCAATATAGCAAAATTTATAGGAGAAATTACCATGGGGATTGCCGTAAGGATATGCGGGGCATTAATAATCTTAGGAGCCCTGGATTATTTTTACCAGTGGTGGGAATATGAAAAGAGCCTCAAAATGAGTAAACAGGAAGTAAAGGAGGAGTACAAGCAGATCGAAGGTAACCCTGAAGTCAGGCAGAGAATGAAGCAAAAACGAAGGCAGATTTCAATGAGCAGGATGCTTCATGAAGTACCAAAGGCAGATGTGGTCATTACAAATCCTACTCATTTTGCGGTAGCATTAAAATATGACGGAGAAAATGACGGTGCACCTGTTGTTGCAGGCAAGGGAATTGATTATCTTGCGTTAAGAATACGTGAGCTTGCAAAGGAAACGGGAGTGCCTGTCATTGAAAACAAACAGCTTGCAAGGACCCTTTACGATACCGTTGAAATTGGAGACGTAATACCTGAGGAATTATATCAAGCCGTAGCAGAGATTCTTGCGTACGTTTACAGCCTTAAGGCCCAGTAATTAGAATATTTAACGAAGGAATTTACCGGCAATGCCGGGAAACAAAGGGGGAAGGAATAAATGAAATTTAAGGAAGCATCAGTGCCTATAATGATTATGGCTATAGTCCTTGCATTTATTATTCCTGTTCCCGCAGGTTTTCTTGATGTTCTCCTGGCAATAAATATCGGGCTTTCAGCCATCATTTTGCTGAATACGGTTTATTTGAAGGAACCCCTGCAAATATCTGTTTTTCCGTCTATGCTTGTAATAACTACATTGTACAGAATTTCACTCAATATAAGCACTACAAGGCTTATACTTGCGGAAGGAAAGGCCGGAAGCGTTATAAGGGGTTTTGGTACTTTTGTTGCCGGCAACAATATTGTTGTAGGCTTCATAATGTTTCTGATAATAATGACAGTGAATTTCCTTGTAATAACCAAGGGTTCCGAAAGGGTTGCGGAAGTTGCCGCAAGGTTTACCCTTGATGCAATGCCGGGAAAACAGATGGCAATTGACGCAGACCTTAACACCGGACTTATAAATGAGGAAGAGGCCAGGGACAGAAGACGGAAAATCCAACAGGAAGCCGACTTTTACGGTGCTATGGACGGAGCCAGCAAATTTGTAAAAAATGATGCTATTGTCGGCATTATTATAACTATTTTGAATATTGTGGGAGGATTGATAATCGGAATGGTAATGAGGGGTGAAGAGCTTTTTAAAGCATTTGACACCTATACCATGCTGACAATAGGGGACGGCCTGGTCAGCCAGATACCTGCTTTAATGATATCTTCCGCCACAAGCTTTATAGTAACCCGGGCAGCGGCGAACGATTCCGACGTAAGCCATGACATGCTGAAGCAGATATTCAGCAATCCGAAAGTTTTGTATACTGCTTCGGGATTATGCGTAATACTCTCCTTCCTCTTTGCAAGGGTACCTTTTCTGCTTCTGGCTGTTTTGCTTGCTTTTATAGGATATATGCTCACAAAAGAGAACAAGGAGCTTGAGAAGAAGGAAGAAGAAGAGGTGGAAGAGTTTGAAGCCGAAGAAATAAGAAGGCCGGAAAATGTTATTGGATTATTACAGGTTGATCCCATAGAGCTTGAATTTGGATATGGGATTATTCCTCTTGCAGATGTCAACCAGGGAGGAGACCTGCTTGACAGGGTTGTGATGATCAGGAGGCAGTTAGCTCTTGAATTGGGGGTCATAGTACCGATAATAAGATTGAGGGATAACATTCAATTGGATCCCAATGAATACCTGATTAAGATACGCGGAGTGGAAATAGACAGGGGAGCTATAATGATTGACCATTACCTGGCTATGAATTCGGGAGATGCCGGTGATGAAATTGATGGCATAGACACAAGGGAGCCCGCTTTCGGCCTTCCTGCAAAATGGGTGAACGATAAGGAAAGAGAACGCGCCGAAATGCTCGGATATACAGTAGTTGATCCGCCATCCGTTATTTCAACCCATCTTACCGAAGTCATTAAGCTGCATGCCCATGAATTTATCGGCAGGCAGGAGGTTAAGACTCTAATCGACAATGTGAAGGAAAACAATCCTGCAGTTGTAGAGGAACTCATACCCAAGCAAATGGCTTTGGGAGAAGTTCAAAAAATACTTGCAAATCTGCTCAAGGAGGGAGTTTCTATAAGGGATATGCTTTCAATACTTGAAACCCTTGCAGATTACTCTCCTTCAACAAGCGATCCCGACATGTTAACCGAATATGTCAGGCAGACACTTGGAAGGTCAATAACCAAAAAGCATATTGAATTCAATAAGTCCAATGTACTTACACTTGACCCTGAGCTTGAGAGGACAATTATTGATTCGGTACAAAAGACTGAAACAAGTTCTTATTTAGCCCTAGAGCCTGCGGTGACAAATAATATAATAGATAGCTTAACGAAGCAGGTGGAAAAGCTCATTAGTATGGGACAGCAGCCGGTGGTGCTTGCTTCGCCGCTTGTAAGGCTTTATTTCAAGAGAATAACAGAACACGTTATGCCTGAACTGGTGGTGCTGTCGTACAATGAGCTGGACCCGGCCGTTGAAGTCAATCCGGTTGGAATAGTGCAGATAACGGAAAGTAAAAGGGCATCGGTGTAGTGCTGGTTAAAAAAGAGACGATTGGAGAATTGACTGTAAATACTTGAGGATAGAGAACAAGAAGATATAGCGGGAAATATATGAAATTAGAAAACATCTGTTTGTTCCCTGTTCTCAGGAACGGAGGTTTTTATGAAAATCAGGAGGTATTTTGGGAAGAATGCCCAGGAGGCAATTTTGAAGGTTAAAATGGATCTGGGCAGTGATGCAATTATACTTAATACAAAAAAAGTGAGGCAAAAAGGTATAACAAAGATTTTCTCCAAGCCGGTGGTTGAGGTTCTTGCCGCTGTTGACGAGTATAATAATACGGCTAAAAATAAAATGGAGCCGGTTGGTACGGCAAAAGAAAAAGATAAAACCAGGCTCAACGATCTTGAGGACAAGGTAGTTGGAATAGAAGATATGCTGCAGAGGATATTTGACAAAATCCAATCTCCTGATTCACAAAGTGAGGCCGGCGATAACCAGGTTAAAAATGATGAAAACGGCAGGAGTGAAATATTGCATATCCTTAGTGAGAGGCTTGCCAATAACGAAGTTGCCCCTGAGATTATAAAGAAAATAATGGGGTCTATAGAAAGCCAGATCAGGAGTGTTAAAAGTATAAATGAATGCAGTGTATTACTATATAATGTGATATCAAAATTGCTGGGCGAGCCTGAAACCATCCAGCTTAAGAATAACGGCAAAGCGACTGTTGTCATTTTTATAGGACCTACCGGTGTGGGTAAAACAACGACCCTTGCAAAGGTTGCTGCCAGCTATTCACTTAACTACAATAAGGAAGTTGGACTTATAACTACCGATACATACAGGATTGCCGCGGTTGAACAGCTGAAAACCTATGCCGAAATCCTGGCTTTGCCGTTATCAATAGCGTATTCGGCAAATGAAATCAGGGAAATGATTGATTCTTTTTCCGACAAGGACCTCATACTGATTGATACTGCAGGAAGGAGCCATAGGAACAAAGCCCAGTTTGAGGAAATCAAAACCTGGGTGGAAGCTTCGGGTGCAGATGAGATTTATCTGGTTCTAAGTATGACTACCAGTAACAAAAGCTGCAAGGACATAATAGAAAACTACGGCTTCTTAAAAAATTACAAGCTCATTTTTACAAAAATGGATGAGGTTACAACATCAGGGCTTATACTGAATGTCAGGGCTATGACCAGCAAAAAGCTGTCATTTATAACTAATGGTCAAAATGTACCTGATGATATGGAAATAGTTGACACGGACAAATTGGTAAAAAATTTGCTGGGAGTTTTAAAAAATGAGTGATCAAGCTGACAGGTTGAGGTCAATAATCAAAGGCCTCAAGGAAAAGCAAGCTGAAAAAGAAAAGCGTGCTGCGGATCAGCCGAAGAAAAGCGCCAGAATAATAACTGTCACAAGCGGCAAGGGAGGGGTTGGTAAATCTAATATTACCGCCAACCTTGCAATTGCTTTGAGTGAGCTGGGAGTTAAAGTGGCAGTAATAGACGCAGACTTCGGACTTGCCAACATTGACGTGCTTTTAGGGATTGCTCCACGATTCACATTATTGGATGTTATGAAGAAAAATAGAAATATCTTTGAAGTGTTGGCAACAGGACCGGGCAATATCAGATTTTTGTCCGGCGGTTCCGGAGTTGAAGAGCTTGCCAGCCTGGATGACAAAGAGCTTGAAATCTTTTTATCAGGTATAACACTAATGGATAAGCTTTTTGATATAATTTTAATAGATACGGGTGCGGGAATATCTCAGAAGGTCATGAACTTTGTAATGGCAGCAGATGAAGTCCTGCTTGTTGCAACACCGGAGCCAACTTCAATAACCGATGCATATGCGTTAATAAAAATGGTGGCAAAAAGAGATAGACAAAAAATTGTAAAGCTTATTATAAACAGGGCAAAGGACAAGGCCGAAGCCGATGATGTCATAACAAAGCTTAAGCTGGTTGCCGAAAAGTTTTTGAAGCTTAACCTGGTGCCTATGGGTTATATTGTAATGGATGAAACGG
>JANQLN010000098.1 GCA_028280575.1 Clostridia bacterium | reverse complement strand
CGTATTATCCGGTACTTACATGTAAGTGCCGGATAATACGACGACAACGCTGTAATGCGGAAAAATATGCTGCAATTTACTATGAATTATTAGCTTAACAGACCACTAGTGGTCTGTTAAGCTATAACTTTAGGACTGTCTTAGGTCCTGATTTTCTGGGTTATGAAGTGCTTCACTAATTGAAGTATTACCTTTACTCATTCCTTTTTTAAGTGTTTCTTGACACTTTCATTTCATAATAATAAAATATGTTAAGATATTTTAGGTTTTAAACGGAGGTGCTCTTTAATGAAAGTGGCAAAATTTGGCGGTACATCATTGGCAAGTGCAGACCAGATAAAAAAGGTTTGCAATATTATTGTTAAAGATAATGATAGGAAACTAATAGTAGTATCCGCACCCGGTAAAAGAAATAAGGATGATATAAAGGTTACCGATCTTTTAATTTCCCTGGCTGAAAAACATCTTGAGGACGGCAATTCTGAAAAAGAGTTTTCCAGGGTAATCAAAAGATTTTCTGATATTATTCACAGTCTGGGTTTAGGTGGGGAAACACTGTCGGCTATCATGGATGATTTGAACAAAAAACTATCTCTTGATGCCTCCGACCCGGGTAAGTTTACGGATTCTTTAAAAGCTGCGGGAGAAGACAATTGTGCCAGGTTAGTGGCAGATTATCTCAATAAACTGGGTAAAGAAGCACATTACATAAATCCTGGAGAAGCAGGTATGATATTAAGCAAGGAATTTGGGAATGCTGCCGTACTGCCCGAGTCCTATGAAAAGCTGGCAAAATTAAGAGACAGGCCTGGAATATCAGTATTCCCAGGGTTTTTTGGGTATTCAGCAGATGGAGAGATAGTTACATTTTCGCGGGGAGGCTCTGATATTACAGGTTCAATTCTGGCAGCAGCTACGTGCACCGACCTCTACGAAAACTTCACGGACGTAGATTCGGTTTATGCGGTTAATCCCAATATTGTTGCCAACCCTGTTCCAATAACCGTATTGACTTACAGGGAAATGAGGGAACTTTCATATGCCGGTTTCAGTATATTCCATGAAGAAGCACTTGCTCCTGTATATCACAAAGGAATACCCGTTGCAATTAAAAACACAAATAATCCCGGGGCACCGGGTACAACAATAGTAATGCACAAGGAAGTAAATAAAGGTCCTGTTGTAGGTATTGCAAGTGATTCAGGCTTTTGCAGCATCAATATAAGAAAATACCTTATGAACAGGGAAGTAGGATTCGGCCGGAAATTACTTCAAATCCTTGAGGATGAAAATCTTTCATATGAGCACACACCCTCGGGCATAGACGATATATCGGTAATACTGTCCCAAGGGCAGTTGGATAATGAAAAGGAAAAAAGGGTTGTCAAAAAGATAAGGGCTGAGCTGGAGGTTGATGAAATACAAATAGAACATGATCTTGCACTTGTCATGGTTGTTGGTGAAGGTGCAAGGAATGCAATAGGCATGGCTTCAAGGGCCGCAGGTGCATTCGCCAGGGCAGGTGTAAATATTGAAATGATCAACCAGGGCTCTTCCGAGGTAAGCATAATGTTTGGAGTAAAATCAGGAGACGCAGAAAAATCCGTCAAGTGCCTATACGACGAATTTTTCTGTTAAAAAGCAGCTATTCATATCTCAATGATTCGATAGGGTCTAAATCGGCGGCTTTTTTTGCAGGATACACGCCAAATATCAATCCTAGTATTATGGAGCCCGTGAAGGCAAGCACTATGGTTTTGTACTCTACCATAGGTGGAATTTTAATCTGGTTTGCGATTATATTTCCTGCTCCAATACCCATTAGTATGCCAATCAAACCGCTTGATGCGGTCATAATTACCGACTCCGTAATAAACTGGAGCACAATATCCTTTTTTTGTGCTCCCAGCGCCTTCCTTATGCCTATTTCCCTTATACGCTCCGTAACTGAAACCAGCAGGATATTTACTATACCTATACCGCCAACAATTAATGTAATTACCGCAATTACAAGCAGAACCGCAGAGATTACGCCTAATACGCTTGAAAATATTTTTTGCTCTTCAACAGAATTTCTTGCCACATAAAGGTCTCCTTTTCCCTTATGCAATTCCAGGACATTTACAATACGTTCACCGATTTCCTTTAGCTGTTCCTTTTGCTGTACGGAAACCATAATGGACGGCAGCTTTTTGTAATTATAATATATGTTTTGTACCGTTGTAATAGGCATATATACAAATGTGGGGAAGTTTTCATTATTTGCTATTGAACTGAACAGGTCATCCCCGCCTTTCATAACACCAACCACCTTGACTTTAATCTTACTTCCCGAGGAAACCTTCAATTCTATTATCCTGCCTATGATGTCCGTTCTTTTAAAATACTTTTGGGCAAAGTTCTCATCTACAATAATCACCTTTGATCTGGATAATATATCAAACTCATTTATAAACCGTCCCTCTGCCATTTCTATAGGTGAAAAGTTTTTATACTGGGAGGAAATCCCATAAACAATTGCTTTCTTGGTTTTACTTTCCACCCTTAAATCTCCGCCTCTCTGTATAAAGGCAGCGATATTTTTTACTTCCGGGGTTCCATCAACTATAGTCTCCATATCTTCCAGTACAAGCCAGTTTTTACGTTCGGCAGCATCGGATTTATACTGTATGGTTATTATATTGGCACCAATTTTTTCAAACTGGACATTAATATATGATTCGGCAGCACTTCCCAAAGCCATTATGGTCACTACTGAAAACACACCCATAATTATTCCGACCATTGTAAGTATTGAGCGCAATTTATTTGTTTTAAGGCTTTCAAGCGCCTGTTTCAAGCTTTCATAGAAATTCATCTGACTATTTCACTTCTCTTCCTTGTCAATGATATTAACCTTCATACCATCCCTGTAAGTAGGCTGGGGATCAGATACGGCAAGATCACCTTCATTAAGGCCTTCAAGAACTTCCGCCGTCATATCCGAAATAATCCCCAGTGATACATTTTTTTTAACCATGGTATTTTTTTCTCCATCTACGATAAACACATAGTTGTTGCCATCCCTGTCATTCCTGATAATCTCCAGGGGTGCAACAATAATGTCATCCTTGCTTTGGGCAGATATGTCACAGGTTACACTTAGACCCGGCCTCAGGAATGAATAGCTGGAATCTATTGATATGACCGTTTCAACAACAATTTCTTCTCCGCCTGTTGTCCTCCTGAGTTCCGCCCGGGGCGAAATACTTTCAATTGTCCCTGTAATTTCTATATTCTGGGGTATGGCATCACCCCAGATAGAAACCTCCTGCCCTGCTGCAACATTTTTACTGTCATATTCATTTACATATGCCGTAATCATAAGCTCTTCTGTGTTTAATATCTCATATGCAAGCTGCATTGCTCCGACATAAGCTCCCTTTTCAATATTTATCCTGGATATAACTCCTTTCATGGGACTTCTTGCATACTCCTTGAACTGTTTTATGGTATCTTCAAGCTCTTTTATCCTCAAATCCGTTGAAATGAGGTTTTGCTCCTTTATCCCTATGTCCATGCCTTGATTTTCAACTGCCGTATTTTGCCTGTCCGTTGCATCCCGCAAGGCAAATGAAGCATCTTCTACTCCCTTGCCGGCATTCTCAAGCTCATTTTTTGAAATGGCTTTTGAATCATACAGGCTTTTTTTCTCATTATATATTTCATTAGCTTCTTCCAGGGCCTTTTGGGCATTCCTAACAGCATTTGAAAGGTTTTTTATTTCTCCCCCGCTTTTAGCCATTTCAAGGGTTATCTTCTGAATATTCCTATTAATCCTCAACTGTTCAAGCTCCGAGTCAAGAGGGCTGAAATCAAGCTGTAATATTTCCTGGCCCCTGGAAACCTCCTGGTTTTCTTCTACATAAACATCCAATACACGCAGGGATCTGTCAAAATAAACCTGGGCTTTTTCCTTTTCCTGTATAAACCCATCTGCCGAAATATATGAAATGATTCCACCCCTGCTTATTTTTTGTACATTTACCCCCAATCCGCCTCTATCACCAAAAGCTACCGCAGAGTCGGTATTCCTTACAATACTCACTATAACCAATGTCAAAACAACAACAGCTATTATTGCCCCTATTATAACTTTTTTCTTCATTTCCGTCCCCCTGAACACTGTACAATTTATGAAAGCATCCCCGTCATTTTTTCGCCCATACCGTTTATAACAATTATTATCGCATATAAGCACGCCACTATGGTGTATACCTTCGTACTGCTTAGCTTGCTTACATATTTAAGTCCGATAGCAATAACTGCATAATGCCATATGGAAAATACTTCAATACCTTTTAACATACCAAAAATAAAAGTACCCTGGATTTCTGTCCCGGTAAAAAGAGCAGCTAAGCTTGTAAGGGGTATGAACATGTGCAGGCTTTCTGTAAAAAATGATACAAAAAACGTCAGCAGCATGCTCAAAATGGTTATAACATAAGCATATCCTGTTACCGAAAGGTATTGTTTATAACTGCCTTTTCCCCTAAAAATCTTCATTGCTACAAACAGCAGCAGTGAACTCAGTATCCATACAACAAGCAAACCTACAGGTATTATTGCCAGCTGTATTTTTGAATACAGGTCAACCATTTGTTCTATCATTTCAGGTGTATACTCAATTCCGGTGGTAGAGCTATATATTTCCATCCCCATGCCTATGCTATTCCTTGTATAATCCTTAAAAAGGGGAAATCTTATAATATACAGTAATGGCATTGCCACCAGCATAACAACAATGGGAAATAATACCTTTGGTTTTCCAGATAACCTTTCCATTACCTGTCCCGGTGAAAACACTATTCCAAGCACCCTTTTTAAAAAGCCCATTTCCCTGACCTTTTCTTTCTCATCCACCTTATAACCCGTATCAATCATTTTCTCCCGCCTCCATTATAACGGCTTTTGACTGTTCCAGCCTTTTCTTTTTTTCCGCAATAGCATCCAAAGGATTGTCTACTGTTTCATCCTTAATCAGGTATCCGTCCCTGAAGCTTATTATCCGGTTTGTATGCTCGGCAATCTCCCTTTCATGGGTTACTACAAGTATTGTTACCCCCTCTTTGTTAAGCCCCTGGAAAACCTCCATTACTTCCTCACCCGAAACACTGTCCAGATTACCTGTGGGCTCGTCAGCCAGTACTATTGAAGGATTGTTGACAAGGGCCCTTGCTATTGCCACTCTTTGCTTTTGCCCTCCCGACAGTTCATTAGGCCTATGGGCCATTCTGTCCGAAAGCCCTACCCTTTCAAGCGCGTCAACTGCTTTTTTGCGCCTGTGGCTCTTTCCAGTTCCTGCATATATCATTGGAAGTTCAACATTCTGAAGTGCTGTTTTTTTTGGAAGCAAATTAAAAGACTGGAACACAAAACCAATTTTACGGTTCCTGATACGGGCAAGCTCATTATCATTCATACCTGATATGTCAACATCATCAAGCATATAACTGCCGGTTGTCAGTCTGTCAAGACATCCGATAATATTCATAAGTGTAGATTTGCCCGAGCCGGAAGGCCCCATTATGGAAAGAAGCTCTCCCCTGCCTATGGACAGGGTGAGATTCTTTAGTGCCTCAACCTGAAGCCTTCCGTTTATGTATACTTTTCCTAACCCACTCATAGAAATAATTTGTTCCATCTTAAGCCCCTTATAATTCGGCAAAATACTATATATAACAAATCTTTTTAAACAGGTATTACATACCATATATAATAAATGAAAATCAAGATGTAATCAAGTCTTTCTGTACTTTTCCAAGACCATATTGGAATTATTAAAATTATATTGTTATAATGAATAGGAAAGCTATGACTAATGGATATTTTGAATAACCTTGCGTCAATGTTATTCCATTATTATACAAATTAGAGGTGTTATAATGAAGCAAAAGAAAAAATTCATTCTCTTAACTTTGATATTCATGTTAATTGCTGTAGTATTTATAGTACAGAGAAATATGTCAAATCCTATACATTTTAATACAGAAGAAATAGAAAAAATTGAAATTATTAAAGAAGGGGGAAATAATAAAAAATTAATTGAAAATATTGAAGAAATAAATAAAGTAAAGGAACTGCTAAATAATATAAAGTATAAAAGGAGTAAGCAAGAAGATATTAATGGGTGGATATATAATATAAAAATTCATTATAAAAATAAAACAAAAGTTACTTCAATATTATTCCTGCAGCATAGGATAAAATATAACAATATATGGTATATTGGTAAAAAACAGTATATTGATGAATTAAATATTTTGTTTATGGGATAAAGAAATAATCTATCCTTCCACAGGCCCTGCCAGAACTATTCAAATAAAGATTTATATGAAACCGATCCACTCAAATAATCGAATTTGCTTATAATTTGATTTTGATTTGTATATGGTGACAAGGGGAATCCTATCCCCCTGTCAATACACCTTTTCATCTTCCTGCAACAGACAGTTTATCTATTAGTATCGACGGGCTTCCGAAGCACCCGCCCGGTGACGGGAAGCCGAACTTGATGTCATTTCCCACTTTTGTTACACTTTTTAACAGCTCAAAAATGTTGCCTGCAATAGTTATCTGCTCCACAGGACTTGACATTTTGCCCGACTTTACCAAAAACCCCTTTGCTGCAAGGGAAAAATCTCCTGATACCGCATTTGCACCGGAATGAAGCCCTTCCAGCTCGGTTATCAAAAGGCCGTCATCCATGTAACCAAGCAGCTCCTCATAACCAATATCACCGGGCTTTATATAAAAATTGGACGGTGCCGTTCCCACCCTGGAAGAATATGAGCCCCTTGCCGCATTACCTGTTGAGCCCACATCGTCCTTATGTGCTGTTTTCAAATTATAAAGATATGTATTGAGAACTCCGCAGGTTACTACTTCCTTAGTCCCCGTTGCCACTCCTTCACAGTCAAAGGGGCCGCCGCACATTCCGTTTTCCATCAGCGGATTATCAACTATGGTAACTATACCGGAAGCTACTTTTTCACCCAGCTTTCCCTTTAAAAGTGACAATCCTTTCTGGACCTTTTCCGCCGAAAAAATTCCCGAGTAAACATCAAGCATATCTGCTGCCGCTTCATTGCAAATAACAGCTTTATAACTGCCTGAGTCAACGCTGCCGGCACCCAGGTATGATATTGCCCTTTCAACCGCTTCGTCAGCTATGGCATTGGGGTCTATAAGCTCGTACCGCCTTCCTACCCTGTAGGCGACCGCAGTCCTTACATCTTCGCCAGAACGGACAACAGGTATGGCATATCCATATACGCCGTTTGTGGTATATTCCATATCCAATCCGTAAGAATTGGATATCCTGGTGCTTCCTTTGTAGAGGCTTACGGAGCATGCCCTTACGTTATCCACCCTGCTGTCACATTCAAAAGCCCTTTTTTCCATATCCATGGCCTTACCGATTACATCCGTGGGCTTGATGCTTTCTAATTTGGGATTGTATGCATTTATCGTTTTATATGTATCCTTTTCCATATATATAAACTCTTCATCGCCTTCGTCTGTAATTTCAGCGTTTTCTTTTGAACGGGTTACCAGCATATCCACCGAACGCCCGTCCAGTATTTCCGTATAGGCATAACCCATTTTTCCGTTTATCTTGCCCCGGAACCCTGCACCACACGATGTATTGGAGTCATAAGTATCAAGCTCACCTTTGAACACTCCTGCCCTCAATGAGCCTCCTGATGTATAATAAAGCTCAAACTCTTTAAACCCCTGCTTTTGCGCGGCCTTAAAAAGCTCATATTTAAACCTTTTATAATCCATAATTTACTACCTTCCTCCCACAGTCATTTCACTCACTCTTAATATGGGCTGTCCAACATTGGTTGGAACACTGCCGCTGATTGAGCCGCACATACCCTGGCCAAGCTTCACTTCACTGCCGACCATATCAATTTTCATAAGGATATCCGAACCTTTTCCGATTAAAGTCGCACCCCTTACCGGCTTGTCAATGCTCCCGTTCCTGATAAGATACCCTTCCGCAACAGCAAAATTGAACTCACCCGTTGCAGGATTTACCGAACCCCCGCCCATTTTCTTGGCATACAATCCTTCATTTACGGAATTTATTATTTCTTCCCTGCCTGATTGTCCTGAAGCAATATAGGTATTGGTCATTCTTGAAGTAGGAGCATACCTGTAAGACTGCCTTCTGGAATTACCGGTGGGCTTCATCCCCATTCTCTTTCCATTAAGCCTGTCTATCATGAAATTCTTAAGGATTCCATTTTCAATTAATATATTGTTGCATGATTTAAAGCCTTCGTCATCTATGTTTATGGAACCCCAGGCATTGGGTATTGTTCCATTGTCATAGGCAGTAACACATTCAGACGCAATTTTTTTACCCAACTTTCCGGAAAATACCGAATTACCCTTCGCAACGGAGGTTGCTTCAAGTGAATGCCCGCATGCTTCATGAAAAATCACTCCTCCGAACCCGTTATTGATAACAACCGGCATTCTTCCTGCCGGGCAGGTTTTTGCATTCAGCATTGTTACGGCAGTCCTGCTTGCTTCTTCCGCATGTTTTTCAGCATCTATTTCCTCAAACATTTCAAAGCCCTTTGACATGCCCGGTCCTTCAAAGCCTGTTTGATTTTCACTTCCGCTGCCGGCTACAGATTGTATATAAAGACGTGTTCTTATCCTCCTGTCATGTGCCATATATCCTTCAGAATTCATAATCCATATCCTCTGGTCCGAGTCCACATATCCTACCGATACCTGTATTATTTCCCCGCTGTAGCCTTTAGCCCGCGCATATGCTTTCCTTACCACTTCAACCTTTTTTTTATTGCTTACAGAAGACGGAGCACTTATTACCTCATGACTGTTTTGAACATTTACTTCAACCAGCTCACTACTTTGTTGTATTCTGACCTTGCCGACAGCTCCGGCAGCCTTTTTTGCACATTCGGCCAGGCCCTCCTTTGATGTGTCGTTGGTATATACATAAATGCTTTTTAGTCCGTCAATAACTCTGATTCCCGCTCCCTGGTCCCTTCCCGAAACAGCATTTTCAAGTTTGTCGTTAACCATATTGATACTGTTGTTTTCCCTGTCCTCCAAAAAGATTTCGGCAAAGTCTCCTCCCGACGAAAGTGCTTCATCAATAATACTCATAAACATTTCCCTGTCATGCACAACTAATCCACCATCCTTTTTTTATCACCTTAATGATAGAATATCAAAATATTTGCTTTTTGAAAACCGTTTTTTGAAAAAATTTACATTAAACCGGGTCAAAATTTAGAATATACGCTTAAATCAAGGCTTTGCTATAAGCTCAAGCTGTGTATTATTCTCATCTTCTTCCAATAGGTACCTTCCGACAGCCGGAACGTTTTTTGTCCTGTAATAATCCCCATTTTTAAAGGCTGTTTCCCCCATTGCCTTTATCCTAACCATTTTACTTCCCCTCTTTGGCTTTAAAACCTGGACACCTTGAGAGGTCCTGGTGGATTTCTCATTTATATTGGAAGTGTCAAAAATAAGAACCTTGTTGATATTACTGAAAGCTGCAAGCTCAACATCCTCTTTTAAAAATCTTATATCAATCAGCGCCGATTTATCGGAATACGCATTGGTAAGCTTTTTCCTGTTGGTTTTGGTTTGATAGCTCTTAAGCTCAATTTTGGCCGATTTGCCATTTTCAAAAGTAAACAGCATATTGCCTTCATAATTATCTGTTACAACCATGTATAGAATCTTTTCATTATTATCAAGCCCTAGAATATTTGGCAGGTATTCACCTAATTCACTTGCCTTACAGTCTTCCAGCTCAAAAATCCTGGCTTTATACACCGTATGCTTATCACTGAAAAGCAATATATCCGCCTTATTATGGGTCTCAATTTCCTGCATGATTTTATCCTCGTCCTTAAGTTTTTGGTCACTTTTACCTCTTAAAGACACCAGGGATATTTTCTTGAGATAATTATGCCTTGTTAAAAATAATTTAAGATTATAATCCTGGATAAGCTGCTCGTTTGAAAACTCTTCAACATGCTCTTCCATGATTATTTCCGTGAATCTTTCTTTTCCATACCTCTTTTTTATATTATGAAGCTGTTTTATTATTATCTTCTTTATACTCTCTTCACTTCCATGAATTCTTTTTAAATCGGCTATCTGGCTTCGAAGGCCGTCTACCTCAGAAACCCTGTCAAGAACATACTCCATGTTCAAATTCCTCAGCTTTATTTCAGCTATATATTCAGCCTGCTTTTCGTCAATGGCAAAGCCGTCCATCAAATTGGGAATGACCTCTTTGTCCTGTTTTGTATTCCTGATTATTTCTATGGCCTTGTCTATATCAAGCAGTATTTTTTTAAGCCCTATGAGCAGATGGAGCTTTTCGCTTTTTTTATTTATATCGTAAAGAAGCTGTCTTCTTATGCAGCCGATACGGAATGACAGCCAGTGCTTCAGTATATCTCCAACTCCTAAAACCTGCGGATATCCGTCAATTAATATGTTAAAATTACAGCTAAAGGAATCCTGGAGGGACGTAAACCTATAGAGCTTGTTCATCAGTTCATCCGGATTAGCACTCTTTCGTAAATCCAAAGTTATCTTCATGCCCTTAAGGTCGGTTTCGTCTCTTACATCTACAATTTCCCTGATCCTATTTGATTTGACAAGTTCAATAATTGAATCTATTATAGCTTCACTTGTAGTGGTATAGGGAATTTCATATATCTCTATGCAATTGTTCCTGCTGTCAAATTTATATTTTGCCCTGACTTTAAAGCTTCCTCTGCCTGATTTGTATATTTTGTCAATTTCAGACTCCTTATATATCAGCTGTCCTCCCGTCGAAAAGTCCGGACTCTTAAGGTACTTTTTAATATCGGCCCCAGGGTCCCTTATATATGCAACAGCGGCGTCACAAACCTCCGTAAGGTTAAAGCTGCATATGCTGTTTGCCATACCTACGGCTATCCCCTGGTTGGCATTTACCAGTATATTGGGAAAGGAGGTTGGAAAAAGCACGGGTTCTTTCATGCTGCCGTCGTAATTATCAATAAAATCAACAGTATCCTTGTCCAGGTCCCGAATCAGCTCGGAGCATATTCCATCCAGCTTAACCTCCGTATATCTTGGTGCCGCATAATGCATATCCCTCGAATAATGCTTTCCAAAATTACCCTTTGAGTCGATATAAGAGTGAAGAAGGGCACTGTTTCCCCTTGTCAGCCTGACCAATGTTTCGTAAATCGCCGAATCTCCATGGGGATTCAGCTTCATAGTCTGCCCAACCACATTGGCTGATTTTGTCCTAGAGCCCGTAAGCAGGCCCATTTTATACATAGTGTACAAAAGCTTTCTGTGAGAAGGCTTGAATCCGTCTATCTCAGGAAGTGCCCTGGATACAATTACACTCATTGCATAAGGCATATAATTTTTCTCCAGAGTCTGGTCTACATATTGTTCAATTGCTTTTCCAGCCGCCATAAGAATTGCTCCTTTCCTTAAAATGCAGGCACGGGATGTTTTACGATACGTCTATCATATCCATATATTTGTGTCCGTTCTCTGCAATAAAATCCTTTCTTCCCTGGAGGTTGTCACCTAAAAGTATATCAAACATGCTCCTGTCGGTTTCCAATATACCCGGCAATACCCTTATCAGTCTTCTTGTCTCAGGGTTCATAGTGGTTTGCCACATCATTTCGGGTTCGTTTTCTCCCAATCCCTTTGAACGCTGTATTACATATTTACCCTTTATTTTTTTCAGCATTTCACTCTTTTCCATGTCGCTGTATGCAAAATATGTCTTTTTATTTGCCGTTATTTCAAACAGCGGAGACTCTGCAATATAAACCTTACCGGTTTTGATCAATGTTGGAACAAGCCTGTAGAACATAGCCAGTATAAGTGTTCTTATCTGGAATCCGTCAACATCGGCATCGGTGCATATAATAACCTTATTCCATTTAAGGCCGCCAATGTCGAATGTACTCAGGTCCTTGCTGTGCTTTGTCTTGATTTCCACGCCACAGCCCAGAACTCTTAGAAGGTCTACAATTATATCATTTTTGAAAATACCTTCATAGCTGGCCTTTAAGCAGTTGAGAATTTTACCCCTTACAGGTATTATAGCCTGGAATTCTGCGTCCCTCCCAAGCTTACAGGCTCCAAGCGCGGAATCTCCTTCGACTATATACAATTCCCTCTTTTCCATATCCCTTGACCTGCAGTCAACAAACTTTTTCACCCTGTTGGAAATATCCACATTCCCGCTTAACTTCTTTTTAATGTTTATCCTGGCTTTCTCGGCTTGTTCCCTGCTTCTTTTATTGACAAGTACCTGTTCAAGTATTTTATTCCTTTCTTCTTCATTTTCTATAAAATATATTTCAAGCTTCTGTTTTAGGAAGTCGGTCATTGCTTCCTGGATAAATTTATTATTAATGGCTTTTTTTGTCTGGTTTTCATAGCTGGTTACGGTGGAAAAGGAATTTGTCACCAGGACAAGGCTGTCCTGGATGTCTCCAAAAGTTATCTTGGACTCATTTTTGTTGTATTTTCCTCCGTCCTTTATAAAACGGTCAATCTCGTATACAAATGCATTTTTTACCGCCCTGTCGGGAGAGCCTCCATGCTCAAGAAAGCTGGAGTTGTGGTAATACTCTATCAAGTTATTTTCATTGTTAAAGCCAAATGCTATCTGCAGCTTAACCTTGTATTCAGGCTTGTCCTCCCTGTCCCTACCTTTTACATCTGTCTCATAGAACTGTATTCCTGTAAAGCCTTTATCTTCATTTATCTCTGAAATATAATCCACAATTCCGTTTTCATAACTGTATTCAAAAACTTCCCCGCTTTCCTCGTCTACCAGTCTGAACTTAAGTCCCGCATTGACAACTGCCTGTTTTTTCAATATATTTTGAAAATATGCAAGGGGTATATTTATATCCGTAAACACATCCAGGTCAGGTCTCCATTTTTGGATTGTCCCCGTATGCTCATATTTGCATCTGGTTTTTTGCAATTCTCCCTTTATAATACCTTTTTCAAAGTGCAGGTCATACCTGCAGCCTCCCATGAATACGGTCACGTCCATATATTCGGAGCTGTATTGGGTAGCACAGGCTCCCAGCCCGTTGAGTCCCAGGCTGAACTCATAATTCTCTCCGCTGTTGTTTTGATATTTCCCGCCGGCATAAAGCTCACAATAAACAAGCTCCCAATTATATCTTTCCTCCCTGGGATTCCAATCTAAGGGTATTCCCCTTCCCCAGTCCCTTATCATTATAGACCTGTCCTTAAACCTGGTCACTTCAATAAGGCTTCCATGACCTTCTCTGGCTTCGTCAATTGAATTTGACAATATTTCAAAAACCGAATGCTGGCACCCTTCCAGGCCGTCGGAACCGAATATTACACCGGGCCTTAATCTGACACGGTCCGCTCCCTTCAAAGATGAAATACTGGAGTTATCATATTGCAGCTTACTTTTTTGTTTTATCATTTGTACCTGGCACCTCTCATATAAGAACTATTCCCATATAATTATTTACCAAATACGCAGGGCTTGTCAAGTCAAAAAAAAACCCCGTATAAAGCGGAGCTTCAAAATCTGTATTGCATAAATCAATGACATTACACATCAATCTTTGTTTTCCAATAATTCCCTTTCCATTATCTCGAAATAGTCCTGTGCAAGAACAATATCTATCCTCCTGTTTTTCTGACGGCGTTCGGGTGTATCATTTGGCTCTATGGGTTTATATTCCCCGCTTCCCGTTGCAGTCAGTTTTACAGGATCAATTTGACAGTGCTCAATCAGATAGAGCACAACATTTGTTGCCCTCTTGGTAGAAAGCTCCCAGTTTGAAGGAAAAAGGACTGTATTTATGGGTAAATCATCGGTATGCCCCTGTACCAAAACTTCATTTTCAACCTGTGTAAGCAAACTGCTCATGTTATCCAGTATCAGCTTGCCGGATTCTTTGATTTCAGCCTTGCCCAGATCAAAAAGTACAACGGAATCTATCCTTAATATAACATTATGCTCTTCCCTTACAACAGTTACATAATCAGAAAGCCCAAGCTCATTAATTTTTTGCTGCATCCTGGCTTTAAGCTCCTCAGCTTTTTGCTCCATAAGCCTGCCGGCTGCCTCAACAATTTCCTTCTGCTCTTCCTTAGTGGCCTGGTTGTCCTGGGTGCTCTCCTCATTATTAGCCCTGTCTATGGCATTTGGCATATTGTTCCTCGGATTGTTAACCTCTTCTACTATGCTTATAATCTCCTCTCCCTTATTTACTTCAAGCTGCTCTCCATTACTGAGATGGAGAAAAGTGCTCATAAGTGATCTTTTTATCTCCTCAAACTTTTTGTCTTCAATAGTTGCCATGGAAAAAAGCAAAACGAAAAAGGTAAGCAGTAATGTTACCAGGTCACTATATGTTGTCATCCAATTGGCCTGCTCTTCGGGGGAACTGTTATCTTTTCTGCTTCTCCTCAATTTAAACCACCCTCAATCCATAAGCACAAATTATCCTCTTACTCTACCGCCGCCCTGCCTACTCCTCCTTCAACCGAAGCATTTTCCTGCAGTTTCTTGTCATACTCTATTTTTTCACCAGGTGAAAGGAATGTTTTCAGCTTGTGTTCCATAAGCCTTGGATTCTCTCCCGCCTGTATTGACAATATACCCTCGATAATCATCTGTTTTTGCTGCACTTCTTCCTTACTCTTGATTTTTAACTTGTTTGCTATGGGACTGCAGACAAAATAGGCAAGTACCGCACCATAAAAAGTAGTCACCAGGGCCAGGGCCATTGCAGGTCCCAATGCAGCTGCATTCTCAATATTTTTAAGGAGCCTTATAAGCCCCATCAGGGTTCCGATCATACCCCATGCCGGAAACAGTGCCGCAAGGGTCCTGAACAATCCATGCCCTTTATCATGGCGCGATTCCAGGGTTTCTATCTCAAGGTCCATACATTCCCTTATCATTTCAGGCTCTACGCCGTCAACAATGAGCTGCAGGGATTGCCTGATAAAATCATCCTCAATTTCCTCCTGCTCGGATTCAAGTGCCAAAAGCCCCTCTCTTCTTGCCTTTTGGGAAAAATTCACCAGCATAACAATAGTGTCGATGCTTGATGACTTTTTATTAAAAAAAGCTTTGGATACAATTTTTACTATATTGGTTATCTCCTGTAATCTGTAGCTTATCATTGCCGAAGCAATTCCTCCGCCCAACACCACAAATATAGCGCTTATGCTTACAAAAGCTATAGGGTCCCCACCTGATATTATGGGAAACAAAACACTCAACAAGCCTATTAGTACGCCAATTATAGTTGATAAATCCATAATTTCCTCCAAAAGTAAATTAATCCTTTTCCAAAAGGTAATAAACCAACAGCATATATAATTATACAAAATTTTTATGTTTTTTACAAAACCCTTCTTAAAGTTATTTCGGCAAATTATTGTTTTCAGTTAATAGAACCGGTATTAAAACTATTTTTTTGGGTTACCCCCATTTTTAATTTTACTTGCCGTTTAAGATTGAATTGCCGGTAAAAAATTTCAATCACAACAGGAGGTATCTTCTTATTTCAAAGATTGCAGGTTTTAACCCATAAAAAATGAGAACTTAAGCAATTTGCGTTGTACCAGTTTCAAGTAAGGAGTATACTAAATGTTGTATATGCCTATTATTCATACTACTAAATTTAGTATGCTCCATTTTAAAAGTTATAGCAACGCAATTTGCTCAACTTAAAAAAATGGTAATTTGACATCTTGTCAATAAAAGCTTAAAGTAATATTAAAATGCCGGAGAGATGATCATGCTGTACAAAAATATAACACAAGCCATATTTATTGACAGGCCAAACCGGTTTACCGCCAATGTAAGGCTTCAAAACGGAACGGTTGAAACAGTACATGTTAAAACTACGGGAAGGTGCGGCGAACTATTATTAAAAGGGCACAAGGTAATTCTTGAAAGGTCCTCAAATCCGTCAAGAAAAACAAAATACTCCATAATAGCAGCGTATAAGGATAAAATGCTGGTTAACATAGATTCGACCGCTCCAAACAAAGTTGTCCGTGAAGCATTGACAGCAAATAAAATAGATGAATTGCAGGATTTATCAACAATTAAAATGGAAAAAACATTTTCCCGGTCAAGGTTTGACATATATTTTGAAAGGGCCCGCGATTACAAAGGATTTATGGAGATTAAAGGGGTAACCCTGGAAAAAGCTTCGGTCTCACTTTTTCCCGACGCCCCGACACAGCGGGGGGCAAAACACTTAAAAGACCTCATAAAAGCCGTTGAATGCGGCTATGTATCCGTCATGTTTTTTCTTGTCATGATGGAAAATGTGCGGATTTTTAAACCAAATACCATTATGGATAAAGCATTTTCCACGATGCTTAAGCGTGCCCGGGAAAAAGGAGTATCAATCCTTGCATATAATTGTCATGTCCGGGAAGGAAGCCTTTCGCTGGCAGGCAAGGTAAAAGTAATTCTATAAACTGAATGTATTTGGGAATACATATAATATCAGTATGCTCTTTGAAACCGGTTAAGGTATAATTTGATTTTAAGAGAGGTGTTCTATAATTGCTGATAAGCCCGGGTCCTTTTGTTAGAGAGCTTTTTAGAAGAATAAAGGAAGATGAAGTTACGGCTTTAGCTGCCCAGCTTACATATCATCTCATTCTGGCCTTTTTCCCATTTCTTTTTTTTCTCTTGACCCTGGCAGGCTATACAAATATTGCCGGCGAAAAAGTACTGACCGAGCTTGGGCGGCTGCTTCCATCCAATACCTATGACACCGTTCTGCAAATAATCTATGAGCTGCTGGAGCAAAGAAGCTCCACCCTGCTTTCATTTAGCATGCTGGCAACTGTCTGGATTGCATCAAGCGGCCTGTCGGCAATAACAAGAGGCATAAATAAAGCATTCGATCAAAGGGAAACACGCCCCATATGGAAGCTCAAAATATTTTCCGTAATATACACAATAGGTTTTGCTCTAATTTTGCTGCTTTTATTTATAGCAATTGTATTTGGAGAAATTTTCGGCAAATATATTTTTGATTTCCTGGGATATCCTCATTTATTCAGCTCGGTATGGAATACTGTCAGATATATTATGTCTTTTGTCTCCGCTTTCCTCCTCCTGGCAGCAATATACTTCCTTCTTCCCAATAGAAAAATGAAATTCAGGGAAATAATACCCGGTTCAATTTTCTCATCATTTTTATGGATTTTCATTTCACTGCTTTTTTCATTTTATGTAAACAATTTTAATAACTATTCAAGAATATACGGAAGCATAGGCGGAGTAATGGTTTTACTATTGTGGTTATACTGGAGCAGTATAATCATTCTTACAGGAGGGGAAATTAATGCAACGCTTTCACATAGAAGGCAAAGCAAAGGCTTAAAAAAGATTTTTAAAAAACGTCAAGTGACGGAGTAATTGGTACAATATACATAACATAAAAATCTACAGTTACTACGAAAATAGTAAAGGAGGTGTTTTTATGAAAAGAAAAATTTGTTTAATATTGGTACTGGTATTCTTGACCGTTTTTTGCATACAGGTAAATGCACAAACGAAAACCCATATTGTAAAATCAGGAGATACAATGTGGAAAATAGCCGTAAGGTACCAGGTAGGTATAAGCGAGCTTATTGCCGGTAATCCGCAAATTGCTAATCCAAATTTAATATATCCCGGACAAAAAATAAAAATTCCGGATATACAGGATGTAAAGCAGCTTGAAAATGAAGTAATCAGGCTTGTAAATAACGAAAGGGCTAAAAGAGGCCTGCAGGCACTTACCCAAAATTGGGAGCTGTCAAGAGTAGCCCGGTATAAATCCCAGGATATGATTAACAAAGGGTATTTTTCACATTATTCTCCAACATACGGCTCACCGTTTAAAATGATGGAATCCTTCGGGATAAGATTCAGCGCAGCAGCAGAAAACATTGCATACGGACAGCGAACGCCCCAGGATGTTATGAATGCATGGATGGGCTCAGCAGGACATAGAAACAACATACTCAGCCCTGTTTATACGCAGATAGGTGTGGGGTATGCAAAAAACAAAAACGGTGTGGGGTACTGGACACAGATGTTTATAAAAGCATATTGACAAATATCCTTTAAATGTATAAAAATATCGCAGCATGTAAAATTTGAAGCTGCTGCTGCGATATTTTTATACATTCGCAATGCATTTAATAATTATTGTAAAGGTCAACCTTTGAGCCGTTCCTGTTATAATATCCCTTTCTCACATCTATTATAGTCTGGTATAGCAAAACAACAATACTGTCTATTATCTGCTCCTCCTTTTTATCGGCAGTAGCACAATCCCAGTAACAGATGCTTTTCAGCTTTTCAAGCCATTGGTTCTTTTTTGTTTTGTGTGCGGTGTCGAACTTTTCCATACATTCTCTTGTAACATTCAACTTATCCCATTTGTCCTGGACATCCTGCATTGCAAACTGTACCAGATTCATTACTTTAAAATATATCATATCCGGATGATCACTGTCATTTTTTTTCAAATAACCATTTAACTGCATTACGGTATGCTTCCATACGTCAAAATATATCCTCAGCAAGCTTTTTATGCAGTCGTCTTCAAAGGTTGGAAGCTGATAATCTATTATGTCCTGTATTTCTTCAATCCTTGAATTTGCATTAACCGGTTTTTTCATCACCCAGCCGGATATTTTTAATTGCCTCAGCAGAAATCCGCTAAAATTCGAAGGAATGGGTACATCCAGCATAGCAAGGTTTTTGAGTACGCTTATATTTTCGTTAATAATCAGGAATATTCCCATTACCTGTGATAAAGCAGTTGTCTTAAAAAAAGTCAGTATAGCAATTTCTAAAAGCCTTACCGTAAAAACGGCAATACTGTAAGTTGTAACTTTTTTCAAGAACTTGTTAAGCCCTTTGGGAGAAAACCTCTTATGCCTCAGAGCAACAGCAATACCCGTAAATGTGTCAACAAATATAACTATTATCAATATTACATACAAAAACTGGATAGCTCCAAAATATTCACAAAATATACCTAAAATACTTGATATTATTCCAATTTCAATAAGCTGAAATGTTTTGTTCATATGATTGGCATTCCTTCCTATATTTGTTTACATAATGTTGCCTGCTATATATAATATGTTAAAAAATATTGTAATGTTACAATGATAAGCCTTGATAAAACATTTTGAGTGTATTATACTTTTTTCAAAGTATTTGATTGGGGAGGCTGGGAATTTGGCAAAAAAAAAGGTTATGCTCGGCATGAGCGGAGGTGTGGACAGTTCCGTTGCGGCTGCCGTTCTCCTGGAAAAAGGATATGATGTTGTAGGAGTGACGCTTAAAATCTGGCCTGATAATGATAAAGCTTCCGAAAAGGAAGGCGGCTGTTGTTCCTTATCCTCTGTCGACGACGCAAGATGTGTAGCCGGTAAATTGGGAATACCATACTATGTTTTAAATTTTAAAGATATTTTTCAAAATGAAGTGATAGACTATTTTACAAAAGAGTATTTTAGAGGCAGGACACCAAATCCATGTATCGCCTGCAACAGGCACGTCAAATTTGATGCTATGCTCAAAAAAGCACAGGCCATGGGATTAGATTATGTGTCCACAGGCCATTATGCTCTTATAGAGTATGATTATCAGCTTAAAAGATACCTTTTGAAAAAATCCCGGGCGCTTAAAAAAGACCAGACTTACGCTCTATATAACCTTACCCAGTACCAGCTTGAAAGAACCCTCATGCCGCTGGGCTGCTACACAAAGGACCAAATACGCCGCAAGGCAGGCAGGCTTGGCTTGCCTGTTGCTTCAAAACCGGACAGCCAGGAGATATGTTTTGTCCCTGATGACGACTATGGAAGATTTATTTCGGAAAACGCGGATTGCAGAATCCGGCCGGGAAAATTTGTTGATACAAAGGGTAATGTACTGGGAGACCACAAAGGCATCGTACATTATACGGTAGGCCAAAGAAAAGGGCTGGGAATTGCATTTGGCAGGCCCATGTATGTGGTTGGAATTGATGCCCGTAAAAATATGGTTGTATTAGGTGAGCATGATGAAGTTTTTTCTAAAGGCCTGGTAGCCGGAGATGTCAACTATATTTATATGGACCGCCTGGAAAAAGAAATGAATGTAACGGTCAAAATCAGGTATTCTGCAGGGGAAGTGCCTGCAAGGCTGATACCTTTTATGGAAAACAGTGTAAAGGTATTGTTTGAAACACCTCAAAGAGCAGTAACTCCGGGACAGTCCGCAGTCTTTTATATGAATGATGCAGTCATTGGCGGAGGCATCATAGACTACCCTGTCAATGATTGAATAAACCATTTTACATAATCCAATATTTGAGGCCCTGTTTACTATTTAGGATTATCCAAACACTAATACTAAAAACATTCATATTATAGTATATGGGATAGTATGGGTACAGCTATAGCCGCCATAACAATTTGCCGGATAAGCAAAATACTTCATAGCTTAAGTGTTATGCCTGCTAAAAAGCAAGCTGTTTCCTCATATTATGAAATAATTTTAAATGGGGTGTTTTTGTGGTTTTATGTGAAGATGTTCAGCATGATATATTATTGATAATAATAACTGCACTGGTAATATTATTGTTAACAGGTCTTGAAGGCGCCGACGGCCAATTCGCTACCGCGCCGATAATAATTCCGACCATAACTGCTTGATTGTAAGCAAGGAGGAGCACAAATGTACACGCCTGAGCAGTTAAATACATTATTCAGGGAGATGCTTGGAAAACGCACCGGACAGCAAAGTCAAAGTACCGACAAACTTAAAAATAAAAGCGGGAAACCCAAAAGTAATTTCCCTGATTTGTCTCCTGCCCAGATATTGGTTATAGCAGGTATCGTTTGTGGAGGACTTCAATTAGAATCAGTCGTAGTCGACAAAAATCAATTCGTACAAATTGTTTTGGAGGGGTCCTTAAGAAGAAAAACCGAATTGGAAAAAATTATGGAGCAAATCGGCTCTCTTCCATTCGACCAGGTCATTAAAGCTATGCTTGGAAGGTATTAAGCTTTTCAATTTCAGGAAAAATTTTTATAAAAAAATAAAAAGCAGTATTGTTCCAATAATCAATAGATTTGTTCATTGCTATACCATATTACTTTTGCTATGTTTTGTACATGATTTAACCTGTATTAATAAATAACTGCAAACCTTACACAAAATTAAGAAAGGATGGTACGGATGAACAGCGCAAGAGTAAGGCAAATCTTTGATTTTAACTGGAAATTCTGCCTGGGGGATATTAAAAACGGACAGGTAATTGACCTGGATGACAAAAATTGGAGAAATCTTCACTTACCCCATGATTTTAGCATTGAAGGCACATATGACGAAAAGAATATTTCGGGTATCAAAGGGGGATTTTTGCCCACAGGCATTGCCTGGTACCGCAAGTCTTTTGAAGTAGCAAAAGAATGGCTTGGCAAAAAAGTCTTTATCGAATTTGACGGCATCTATATGAACAGTGACGTGTGGATAAACGGAAACCATTTGGGCCACAGGCCTTACGGATACATAGGTTTTGAGTATGAAATAACCCCGTATTTGAACAAAGGAACAAATTTAATTGCCGTAAGAGCAGACCATGAAAAAGCCCCCAGCGGGCGCTGGTATACCGGTTCAGGTATTTACCGCCGTACATGGCTGAGCATCAAAAATCCTGTTTATGTTGAGCATTGGGGCACTTATGTCACTACACCTGAAGTTACGGAGGACATGGCTAAAATATCTATTGAAACAAAGGTTAAAAATGACGTCAGCATCTCAAAAAGCATTACACTTGTTTCAAAAGTAAAAGATGCGGATGATAGGGAAACCTGCTTTACAAAAATCGGCCAAATAATACCCGGCAGTGAAAGTGTCAGCATAAAACAGGATATGGTAATCAAAAGCCCAAAGCTCTGGTCCCCCGACACTCCTTATATTTACAGGCTGGAAACGTATATTATGGAAAACGAAAGCATATTGGACAATTGCACCACTCCATTCGGCTTGCGGTATTTTGATTTTAACAGTCAAACAGGATTTTCATTAAACGGTAAACCCCTAAAGTTTCAAGGGGTGTGCGAACACCACGATGCAGGTCCTGTAGGAGCGGCAATACCTGAAAAAGTTCTGGAAAGAAGGCTCAAACTGCTAAAGGAAATGGGATGTAATGCCATAAGAACCGCCCATACACCTTTGGCCCCGGAATTCTATGATATGTGTGACCGTATTGGTATAATGGTAATGGATGAGGTATTTGACGGCTGGGAAGCAACTAAGGCGCCCTATGATTACGGCCTGTACTTTGAAAAGTGGTGGGAAAAAGACCTTGGAGACTTTTTAAAACGGGACCGCAACCACCCCTGTATCATAATGTGGAGTATAGGAAATGAAGTAAAACAGATGAAGACTGCGACCACCAGGAAACTGGTAGACTTTATACACAAACATGAGCCGACACGTCCGGTTACCTGCGGTGTACAGCATAAGACTCAGAATTCCGACGATAACAGAGCCCTATTGGATATAGCCGGATACAACGGGGGAGGCGGAGCAGCCTTCATTTTCGAAAAGGACCATCAAAACCATCCTGAACGTGTTTGTGTTGCAACAGAAATTCCCCACACCTATCATACAAGAGGGATATACCGTACGCAGACATGGTGGCGTGATAAGAACAAGGAACGAATTGAGCTGGAAAACCTTACGGAAAAAGAAATATTCTTTGACGGAGCACTAGAGTACAATTCTTCCTATGATAATGCCGGGGTACGCATTAGTGCAAGGGATTCATGGAGACAAACCAGAACACTTCCATACCTGACAGGGGAGTTTCGCTGGACCGGCTTTGATTACATGGGTGAGAGCTTCGGTTGGCCGGCCCGTTCGGGAAATAACGGCATATTAGACCTTTGCGGGTTTAAAAAGGACCACTATTATTTATACCAGAGCCAGTGGACAACCGAACCTATGGTGCATTTACTGCCTCACTGGACACATCCCGGAAAAGAAGGTGTTGTTATTCCCGTATGGGTATATACCAACTGTGACAGTGCAGAGCTGTTTCTAAACGGCAGGTCCTTGGGAGAAAAACCAATGACCGGCAATATATATATACAATGGGATGTGCCATATGCTCCCGGGGAACTAAAGGCTGCTGCAAAAAAGAACGGGCGGATTGAAGCCTTCAAGATATTCAAAACCGCATCAGAGCCGGTAAAAATAAAGCTGTCTGCCGATAATCAAAATATGCTGTCGGATGCAAAAGATGTGAGCCACGTAACCTTTGAAATCATGGACAGGGATAATAACCTTGTTCCTCATGCAGACGATACGGTTGTCTTCAGAGCATTCGGACCGGTTAATAACCTGGGGATGGATAACGGGGACCCCTTGGATTTGACTCCTGTTAAGGCTGATTATCGTAAGGCATTTTACGGTATGGGACTTGGCATATTCCAATCCACTTTTGAACAGGGTGAAATTGAACTGGTTGCCGGAGGTATCCTGGGTGAGCGTATTTTTAATGAAACGGCACAAGTCAGTATTGCAGTCAACAGGATTATGCTGAGGGGACAGCTTCCCCAAAGGAAATTCCATATTTATTATACAACAGACAAAACTTTACCCGACCAGGACTCAAAGCCGTACAAAAAATCCTTTATTCTTAAAAAATCATCTTCCGTAAAGGCCGCTGTTTATGAAAACGGGCAACTGGTTATGACTTTGGATGCAGAGTTTAAAAAAGGGAAAAAACCGAAAATAATTGACCTGACACATGGCAACAAAATTCATGATATTACAAAGGGTCCCTTTGCAAAAGAAATTATCGGCATATGGGAAGGAAATGGAGAACAATATATTTTCGGGCAAGACGGTACGGTGTCAAACGTAAAAAAGGATGGAAGCAAAAAACAGGGGCGCTGGTGGTACGACTATCCCAAAGACCCGTTTGAAGCACCGGATTATGCGGGAATGGGGGAAATCGTATGGAATGATAACAGCGGCGCTTTTGTTATGGACCTGAAAAGCCAGGAAGCGAGGCAGTTGAACATACGGTATATATATGATTGTACCATCCTCAATAAAAAGTAGCTAAAAGCAAGCAAAATGCTAAGCAATTTGCGCCTTAATCAAATTCAAGCAAGGAGCATACTAAATGTTGCATATGCTTATTATTCATACTACTAAATTTAGTATACTCCATTAAGAAAATCATAACATAAGCAAATTGCTCAGAGGGAGGCCCCTGGGAGGCTCCCTCTTTTTTATATGGTGTTTATCCTTATGCATGTGAAATCTGTTGTGGCCATTTGCATTCTGTAGATAATATTTCGTTAAGAAGCAAGGTATTCATATCATTAATCTTATCTTTGTATCCGTTCCCAGATGCCAAATTCCGTTTTTCTTCCGGGTCATTTTCCAAATCCGTAAGCTCACACTCCCCTGTCTGGTACAGGACATATTTTAACTTTTCAGTTACAAGTACTTTTGATACGCAGTCATTTTTTCCATATCCGTTTCTGTACTCCACCATGCAGCAGTTTCTAACAGATTGTGCCGGATTTTCAAAAAGAGGTGCCTGAGATATTCCATCTGCATAAAGTGGTACAGGCATTTCGTTCAAATTACAAACAGTAGGTAAAATATCTATAGATGAAGCCAGTCCTTCCGACACAAACGGCTTTATTCTGTCTTTATCATAAACAATAAGCGGAACATTTATCAACCCTTCATAAAAGAACGGCCCTTTTGTCCATAGCCTGTGGTCCCCCAGCAGTTCTCCGTGGTCAGATGTAAATACAATTATTGTATCTTCAAGTAATCCTTGAGACTCCAATGCCTGCAGAATCCTGCCAACATTATAGTCAATCAAATCCACCATTGCGTAGGTGTTGATTATCCGCCTTCTCTCTTTACTTCTATCCACTCCGGAAGGGTGTTTTTCCGGCATTAATCCTTTACGGTGCCATGACCCTTTAAAATGCTGCATGTAGTGCTCCGGCCTTTTTTCCAGATCTTCCTCTCCTCCGGCTTGCTCCTGTGAATCTTCAATGGTGTACCTGTCTGCATAATCTTTAGGAGGATTAAAAGGATGATGAGGGTCCGGAAAGCTTGCCACTACAAAAAAAGGCTTGCTTTTATCTCTTTCATCGCAAATAAAGTCCGAAACTCTCTCACCAATAAAAGATGAATCATGCAGCCCGGGGGGGATTTGGGTACACCCGTTTTCATCTGTTTCAAGCATATCCATAGTTCCGCCTTTTTTCCTGAACCACTTGCCGTAATGGGCTGCAGGCAAGGTATTATGACCAATTGTAAGCTCTACATGCTCAAATCCCCAGTAAGGACCAAAAGCTTCTATATTATCTTTCCTGTTTTCCCAGTATTCCTTTGATTCACGGCTTCCAAAGCCTGCAGAGCATCCCGTGGGCTCAAAATGAATCTTGCCAAAGCTTGCCGTTTGATAGCCGGCTTCCAAAAGCTCCAGGGGCAAAGTACGCCTTTCGTGCTCCAGCAGCAATCCATTGGTCCATAGACCATGATTTCTCGGATACATACCCGTAAAAATTGATAAGCGGTTGGGCATGCATATGGGATTGGCCGCATAACACCTGTTAAATTGTGCACCCTGCTTTGCCAGCCGGTCAATGTTAGGTGTCTTGACTGCCTGATTACCATAGCACCCAAGGGAATCTTTGCGAAGCTGGTCTCCCATAATAACCAAAATATTCTTACTTTTCAAATTTATACTCTCCTCACTTTCCCATTTGAAACCTTATGTGGTTAATGGCCTGCTTAAGGGTATTTTCAACATATACCTTTTGCATTAAGTACTTCCTTATATTTCATATCGCTTTTCAGTATATGGTCGGTAATCCAGTTTGCAAGAAATAATGAAATCTCGGCCGCACTTTTTCTCTGATCTTCATCTATATCTTTTGCAGCTAGTTTTTTCAATTTTTTAACAAAGAAAATATGCTGGAAATGCTGTTCTTCCAATTCTTCATAATCATTATTTTTTAATAATTCCTCTTCATAGTTGAAGTGGTATTCCGTATAATCGTGAAGCTCACTAATTATTTCGATAATATCGTCATAATAATCGATTTCTTTGTCAAGCTTTGAAATATCATATATCCTTGCACAAATTTCAAATAATTTCATGTGCTGCCTGTCAATCTCGCTTATATTTACACTGTATTCATCCTTCCATCCAAACATAAAAAAGCCCCCTTTTCCAATATTATCTTACTTGAAGCAAATTGCTCTTTATTGCTTAATTCTTCAAAGCTGCCAAAATATCCTTCCTAATTTTGAGAAAAGTGGGTTACAAAATCTTTTTCGATATTTTAATATAATTATTTGACAACGGTCATATTTATTCCAGGCTGCCGTAAATATGTGCTTTTATACTGTTAAAAATATCTGATGTGATGATTTCTTTTTTTCTTGGCCTTTCCAGGCCTACTTTTATTTCTTCCTTTATTAAAGCAGGCTTATCGGACAGGATGTATATCCTGTCCGATAAAAAGACCGCCTCTTCTATGTCGTGTGTTATAAAAAGGACCGAAGTATCAAGTCCCCGGAGTATATCCTGCAGCCAGACATGCATTTTTGCCCTGGTTATGGCATCAAGTGCTCCAAAAGGCTCATCAAGGAGCATTATATCCCTGGAAAACATGTATGTCCTAAGAAGTGCCGCCCGCTGCCTCATTCCGCCCGAAAGCTGAAAGGGATATTTATATTCAAATCCCTCCAGTCCGAACAACTTGAAAAAGCTGGAAGCTTTGTCCCTTGCATCTTTCTTTTTCTCTCCCTTTATGACGAGGGGCAGGCATACATTGTCAATGACTTTTTTCCAGGGCATCAGGAGATCCTTCTGGTACATGTAGCTGACCCTGCCTGTTTTCCCGGTATAGTCCTCGTCATCTATTATTACATGGCCGCTGTCGGGTTTTAAAAGCCCTGCTACAATATTGAATATGGTACTTTTTCCGCTTCCGCTTAAACCCAGCAGTGAAACAAACTCATTTTCAACAAGGCTGATTGATACATTTTTAATTACCTTTATGTCGCCAAAAGATTTTTCTATGTTATTTACTTTAAGCTTTGCCCTACTTTGGCAGGTATTCATTGGTAAACGCCTCTTTTGCATCCAGCTCCCTTTCCAGCAGACCATTTTCAAACATCCAGCCGGCAAAATCCTTCCACATTTCTTCTTTCATTTCACCCCATCTGCCCGTATCCTTCATATATTCGTCTGCAAGGTACTTCTGGCTTGCTACGGCAATATCCCTGTCAATTTCAGGAGCATGGGCCAGTAGAATATCGGCCGCTTTTTCCGGATTGTCTATAGCATACTTATACCCTTTGGCCGTAGCCTTAAGGAATTTTACAGCTATATTAGGATTATTTTCTAAAAATTCTTCCCCTGCTGCCAGAACAGGAGTATAAAAATCCAACTGTGAATCAAAATCCTGGAGCTTTATGAAATTAATAGGAAAATCCTTTTGCTCCGCAGCAACTCCATCCCATCCATAAAATATCCAGGTAAAATCTACATCTCTTTCAGTTGCTGCAAAAAAGTCGGCAGCGCCTATATCAACCATCTTCAGCTTGGAAAAGTCGACTCCCTGCTTATCCATCAAGCCTTTGAGCATTGCTTCTTCCATAGGTGATCCCCAGCCTCCGTATACCTTGTCCTCAAAATCCTTAGGACTTTTTATATTTTTCCCGGCAGGTGAAGCAAAGCCGGAAGTGTTATGCTGTATTATTGCGGCTATTGCTTTTATTCTAAGAGGGTTTTCTGCTGTTCTTGCAAATGTGATTTGCTCCTGGTAACTGACTGCAAATTCCGCCTGTCCTGCCTCAACTGCTTCAGGCCCGCCACCTTCGGGTGGCTGGATTATATTTACATCAAGCCCTTCATCCTCATAGTACCCATTATCAAGTGCGGCATACAATCCGGTGTGATTTGTATTCGGCACCCAATCCAATACCACGGTTATTTCATTACTTTTTTCCTGCTCTTCACATGCGGTGAAAAACGAAACCAGTAAAACCATAATCAATAAAAATACACTTATTTTTTTCATCATTTTCTATACCTCCGTATTTTTTCTTTGCCACGGCATGGACAAAGTCTGTATTACAGATATTATTTTAAACAAAACCATACTGAGCAATACTATTACCATCACTGCCGCAAATACTTTATCATATGAATAGGAGTGCCTTACCCTCATCATGTATACTCCAAGTCCCTTGTCCCCGCCCAGCCATTCTCCGATAACAGCTCCCATAATACTATAGGTTGCGGTTATTTTAAGCCCTGCAAAAAAAAATGGCAATGAGGCAGGTATTTTGGCATTGCCGATTATCTGCAGCTTGTTTGCACCCATTGACTTAAGCAGATTAACCATATCCTCATCCACAGAGCTAAGTCCTGCAAAAAGACTTATAACCACGGGAAAAAAGCAAACCAGGACAACAACTATGATCTTTGGCAGCATGCCAAATCCGAACCAAAGCATGAACAGCGGCGCCAGGGCTATGATAGGGATGGTTTGGGATACTATAAGCAACGGGTATACGGCTTTTTTTACCAGCTTGATATTGTCCATGAAAACAGCTATAACAACAGCCAGGATAATTGATATAAAAAAGCCAATCATAGCTTCCTTCAAAGTGGTCCATATATGAATTTTCAACAAGGGCATTACTTCAACCAGTGTATTGACAACTTCTGCCGGAGACGGCAGGAATTTTTGTATCCTGCTGTACTCAGCAATCAAATGCCATATCACCATGAGAAGCCCCAGCAGGATCAATGCCAATACATTACTTCCTGTATTTGCCGATTTTTTCATCCATAGTCACACCTTCTGGTTTGAAATCTATTTTTACAACAGACAGAACACGTGAAGCACCTTCTTCAACACAAATATACTGGACTTTCTTTACAATCTCCATAAGCAAGTCAAGCTCACCCTCCATTGTTGTTTCCATAGGACCCACTTCATATTTTACCCCTGTTGAGCTTATGTACTCTATCACCTTGTCTACAACACGGTATGTATCAGTGTCGTTTACTTTCGGTATTACCTGCAGGCTTACATTTATTGACGGCATAAAACCCCTCCCCGTTACCCAATTTTCATAATAAAAAATCCCTCTAAACGGGAAAATTAAAGGGAATAATATACTTATTATAATATTTTACTCCCTCCGCCGGCATTACCCGTTTCAGGTTTAATGGGTCGAGACCATACGGTCCCCTCTCAGCCACACTTATACAGCTCCCCAGATTTTCTATTGCATAATAATACTATCCTAAGCAGCAGTTATTGTCAACAAAAGATTCATTTTAGTTTCCTCATTTCTAACATTGAGAAGATTTATGCGTATAATGAAACAGTTATCATTGGGAATGAATTTATACCTATTTTAAAAAATTGGGAAACTCAAAAAGATTCAATAATTAAAAATAATTTAAGCTATATTATGATAATTATGATACAATATATTTAAATTTGTTTCAGGGGGATGTGTATAGAAATCAGACTTCATAATAACATCAAAGAAAAAAATAAAGCAACGGGCATGAAGGATTTATTTCTTTTTTTCACTCCACTTGGTTTGACCACATTATTGATTACTGTTACACATTCACTTTTCAATGCGGGACTTGCAAGGCTGTCAAATCCTGAGGTGCTTATTTCCGCCTTTTCCGTTGCCAAAAGCTTGCATCACATGCTTCAAAGCCCCATTTTAATGCTCAGGCAAACCTTCACTGCTTTAGTTGACCACAAGCAAAATTATTACAGGGTAAGAAATTTTATTATGATCGTAGGCATAGCGGCATTTTTCTTATATGGGCTGATAGCTTATTCCGGCATATCAACAATCGTTTTCAAGGATATTATGTCCATTAAGGGTGAAACCCTGAATGCGGCTGTATTGATATTGAAAATACTTGTCCCGTTCCCTTTGCTTATACTTCTCAGGGAATTTTGCCAGGGTGTTGCAATTAAATTCAAGTCAACCCCTCTTGTTACAGTATCAACAACCATGCGATTAGTATTTGTTTTTTTCTTTGTCCTTTTTATTACAAGAATAAAAATAACGCCTGACAGTGCCAAAGGCGGAATCATGTTCCTGGGGGCGGCAGCAGTAGAAGCAATAATACTGTTTCTTTTCATAAAGCTTGTTATAGGGAATATACCGGGCAGCCTTGATAATTCAATTGGCAGCTGCGCGGGAAAAGCTTCCGGAGTGCTGAAATATAAAACAATTTTTCTGTTTTATATACCGTTAATGGCTACCAGCTATATATCTACCTTTTCCATGCCTGTAATAAATATGGGGCTTGCCAGAATGGATAATCCGGAAGTTGCAATATCATCATTTTCCGTGGCCTGGCATCTGGCAATTATAATATTCGGACCCCTATTGATTTTTCACCAGGTACCAATAAACTTTACGGGAGAAAAAGAATTGCTTCTTATCAAAAAATTTGCTGTTATTTTAGGAATATTTTTTGTAATAATAATGGCGTCCGTCTCTTTTTCACCTCTTGGATACAATATAATCCGCAACCTCATTAAAACACCCGAAAATATAAGCATATTTGCAGCACAGCTTTTAAAAATATTTACACCCTTTCCTTTATTGATGATAATAAAGGAATATTACTGGGGCATGCTTATCAGAAACAGGCTTACCCGCTATGTGGGCATAGGTACGGCAACAAATGTCATAACCCTGACAATTACTGTTTTTCTTGTATCCCTTTTGGAGCTGCCTAACCCGGCTCTACCGGGAGCCCTGTCCATAGTGGCGGGCTCACTGGCAGAAGCGGGATACCTTTTTTTTATTACACGCAAGGTAAATTTACATAACTTATCATCTAATAATCAATAACAACCATCTGGTGACATTCGATTTCAGGCACCGTATACTCAATAAGGTTTCCGTCCTGTTTAAAGCTGATTTCCTGCATTGAAGGCGCAAGATAAAGTTTTTTGGCCTTAACCGGAATATTGAGCTTTACATCTATGTTATAAAGCGGATTAATATCTTCTATTATTTCAATGCCCTCTCCTCTTTTTACAGGTGCCGCATACAGCAAATGGGTTACGTACCTGTCCTTATTTTTCTGCCGGTTCAGTGCTATTATTCCCTGGGCAGGAAGGTTTGTTTCAATTGTTTTTTTACCTTCCAGCAATCTGTCCAGTGCATAAGTCACCACTTCCTTAAGAATAAGGCTGCCCTTTACGGCATAGTCCTCAAATACATTCCAGGCTATATAAATGCCATTTTCATTTTCAACCATTCCAGGACCGCCATAATTGCCGCTGCTGGGTGTATGCCGGTGTGAGCAGAAATTGAACACTTCACGGTTAAAGTAAGGGTCTTCCCTCTTGCCAAGCTCCTTTCCTCCTTTAAGTCCTATCTTCTGTCCTTTGGAATAAAAGATAAAGCTGGTATTTTCAAAGCTTTTAAGCTCAAATGAAGGCCTGAAGTAGTCCGGATTATACGGATTTTCAGATATGAATCCAACTCCTAGGTCCAGTTCAAACTTTTCACCGTTTATATCCAGACCGGACTCACCGGTAGCCAAAATTTTACCTCCGGCGTTTAAAAACTTCACAAGCTTTTCCTTTATTTTTTTATCTATTCTCACATAATCCGGAAGAATCAATACTTTATATTTGGATAAGTCTTCTTCACAATCAACTACATTGAATAAATACTTGCCTTCAAGAAGTATTCTTACGGCCCCCGCATCGGTTTTGGATGTTTTTCTTCCACTAATATCCGATACATTTACGGCTTCTGTAGAAATCACTGCAATATCTGCAATATAAGAAGCATCCTTACACCATTTCTCCTTATCTTCTACCTCTTTATATGCCTTTCCCATAAGTGCATAAGTCGCCTCATCCATAATTCCTTCCGGATGAAGCTGGTCCCCTATTGAACACCTGGCATTATTTGCAATGCTTAAAGCTGCTTCATACCTCAAAGCATTTGGATGCTTGAAACCGCCGAACTCACCCCAGGATGTATGAAACTTTCCCGTCATGCCAAGAAACTGCATTCCCAGTGTATCTGCATATCTTGCCGACAAGGGAAAATGATCGTATCCCCATCCTCCTGTTGGAAGGGATTCAAGCTCAAGATGGGTATTCATACCTGCAAGATCTCTTCTGCCCCTTATTATATGTCCTCCATTATGAAAAATGTTAAGGCCGGGTTTATATTTATCCGTTGCTTCTCTTACCCTTTTAGTGTAATTTTTATAGGTTTTCTCCCACAAAGCTGCCATTGCGTCACTGTCAAAAGGGCTCATTCCCTGTTCCAATATTGATGTTACACAGTTTTGGCAATAGCATTTCCTTACGCCTACAATATCCATAAACAGACCGTCGGCATCATAATTTTTCACTACTTCTTCAACCTGTTCAATAAGGTAATCAAGATAGGGACTGTTAAAACAAAATTGATGATATCCCGGTGTCATGAAATCGGGTACCCAATTCGTTTTTTCATCTTTATCCCTTATAAGCCATTCGGGATGTCTTCTCGCCATCTTTTCATCCAATCCCGCCGAAATATACACAGGAGTCCTTACATTAATCTCATGGGCCGCCTCAATCTGTTCTTTTAAGAGATCAAAATCAAGTCCGGGATGAATTTCATTTGCTTCACTTGGGTGGTAAGCCCAGCCATGATGGCATTTTGAAAATACCGTTATGGAATCTACGTGACCTAGTTTAAGAGCTTTCTGGAATTGCTCCTTTGAGAAATCCTTTCCTATTCCACCAATTTTTTCAGAGGTGTGGAAATCCAAATGTACCTGCCTGAATCTTAAATCATTCATAATATTACCCCTTTCTTTTTTTGAAACGTTATAATTTTGGTTAAACATGGAATATTGCTGTCTGCTATTTTTTATAATACTATACCTTAGTTTTTGTTATGATTTAGCGTCTTACTTAAGTAATACAAAAAATATGCTGCAAAATACCCCAAAATTTCAGGTTTAAAAACTATTATATGTAAAGCCATAATTCTAGTGGTCTGTAACACCAGGAGGTGCTATTGATTTACCCATAACCATCCTTGTATTAATCCTCATATCCATAGGAAACTGTGACATGTCTCCTTTTATCCTTTTTAACAATATCCGGCCCGCCATTTCACCTATTCTATCGGTAGGCTGTTCAATAAAAGTCAAAGACGGTTTTATAACATCCATAATTTCAAATCTGTCAAAGCAGATTAGTGACAGATGCCGGGGTATTTTAATATCCAGTTCATTGATAGCGGTTATTGCACCAATAGTCATATAATAATTGGTTATAAAGACGGATGTAGGAGGACTTTTACATTCAAGCAGCTCCATTAAACAATTGTATCCGCCTATGCTCGAATAATTGCCATACCTTATATACTCATCGTTTATTGTAATATCATAAGTATTTAAGGCGCTGATGTAGCCTTGCAAACGCTCTTCCGCAATAAAATCACCTTTGGTCCCGTTAATAACGGCAATTCTTTCATGTCCTGAATGAATAAGCTTTTCCGTTGCCCTGAATGATGCCCCTACATTATCCACGTTAACCCTGTCCGTTTCGATACCCTCTATATTACTATCTATGACAACCACAGGTATTTCATTATTCATCAGCCTGCGAACATCTTCCTTGTTTTCATTACCTGCAAATAGAACAACACCATCCACCATCCTATCCTGCAAAAACATAATTTTCCTGTGCAGTCTATCCAAATTGCAATTATAATCACACAGCATCATGCTATAGTTTTCCTTTTCAATGGTTTTTTCCAGGGAGGTTACAATTGTTGTTGAGAATATATCGGTCAATGAGGCTATTACTACGCCTATTGTCATTGAACGTTTGTTTTTTAAGCCTTTGGCTATGATATTCTCTTTAAACCCCAATTCCTCAATTGCCATTTTTACTTTTTTCATGTTAATTTCTTTTAGCCTATAGCCGTTGATATACCTGGACACAGTCCCCACAGATACTCCCGCATGCCTGGCCACGTCTTTCATAGTTGTTCCCATAATACCCCTCAAAATTATAACGTTTCAATTTAATTTGATTATACAATACATCCAATTTCCCGTCAATAAAAGTAAGATTTGAATTTCCACATTTTTTATAGGTTAAAACGCTGCAATCTTTGAAATAAGAAGAATGCCTTGCGAATCTTGAGCGATAAAAATGAATCAAAAGTCCGCATACAAGAGTTTTATCTAGAGAATATCTTTCAAAAAAGAAGATATATTACCCTAATTCCTTACAATCACTCCATATGGAAAATTTTAGACAATACATTTTTTGCATTTACTTTTATACAATGATACTATAATATGTAAATGGTGAAATCAAATTTTTATAACTATGCAGCGTCATAATTCTATAATGATATGATTTTCGAAAATCACAGGTATTTCTATTATTTTAAAATCATATCATACTAAAAGAATTAAAGGCGTTCCATATAAAAAGGAGGGGTTATAATGTCAGAAAAAAAATCAATGGTACTGGGAAAAGAGAATATTAATTTGCTTGTGACAGCTTTCCCTAGTAAAAAGAAAGAGTTTAAGTCTTTTACGTGGAATGAGATTAACGAAATAAGGATAAAGGATGGTATGACAGGATTCCTTTTTTTCAAAAAACCCACAGAAAAAATTGAAATACTTACCCAAAATCCAGAGACACCATCATATTATAATCCGGTAGAATACTTCAAGCACCAGGAAAAGGACTATTTTGAAGAATACATAAAGGATCTGGAGCAATATGCAAAAGAAAAAAGCGTAACACTGCTGGATCAAAGGAAAAATAATTAATATAAAAAAAGATGGACCAATTGGTCCATCTTTTTTTATATTATTTTACCACAAGGTTTACAAGCTTACCAGGGACACCTATCGACTTTATTATTTTGCGGCTGTTTATCAATTCCCTGACCTTTGCATTTTTAAGCGCAATATCAACTGTTTGCTGGCGGTCAAGTCCCGAAGGCACCATTATCCGCTGCCGGACCTTTCCGTTTAGCTGAATGGCTATTTCAATACTTTCATCTATAGTTTTTTCCTCGTTCCATACGGGCCATTTCTGCCCGGTCACTCTGCCTTCAAAATCGAATATTTCCCACATTTCTTCAGCAATATGGGGTGAAACAGGACTTAACAGGACTAAAAATGTCTTCATTTCCGCCTTGTTCACACTATTTTTACCGTAAAACTCATTAATCAAAGACATCATCGCAGCAATGGCAGTATTAAATTTTAATGTTTCATAATCCTGGCTGACTTTTTTAATAGTCCTGTGAATAAAAGTTTCCATATCCTTAGAGTAGCCGTCTCCTTCCACCAGCATCTCCTGGAGTCTCCATACCCTGTCAAGGAACCTTTTGCATCCTTTTATTCCATTATATGACCATGGCACACTTTTTTCAAAATCTCCAATAAACATTTCGTACATCCTGAGAGTGTCCGCTCCAAATTCATCTACCATATCATCAGGACTAACTACATTTCCCCTGGATTTCGACATTTTCTCATTGTTTTCTCCCAGTATCATTCCATGGGATGTTCTTTTCATGTAAGGCTCGGGAGTTGATACGATCCCACAATCATAGAGGAATTTATGCCAGAATCTTGAATAAAGCAAATGAAGGGTAGTATGCTCCATACCACCGTTGTACCAATCTATTGGAAGCCAGTAATCAAGCATTTCCTTACTTGCAAATTCATCATCGTTGCAAGGGTCGACATACCTTATAAAATACCATGAAGAGCCTGCCCACTGCGGCATTGTGTCGGTCTCACGCCTTCCCGCACCTCCACACCCGGGGCAGCCGGTATTAACCCATTCGTCCATTTTGGCAAGCGGTGATTCTCCGTTTTCAGTAGGCTCATAGCTTTCTACTTCCGGAAGAAGCACAGGAAGCTCTTCCTCAGGCACAGGAACCCATCCGCACTCATCACAGTATACAAGGGGTATCGGCTCTCCCCAATACCTTTGCCTGGAAAAAACCCAATCCCTGAGCTTGAAGTTGACCTTTTTGGCTCCAATTCCCTTTTCCTCAAGCCAGAGGGTTATTTTCTCCTTCGCTTTATTGACTTCCAACCCGTCAAGAAAACCAGAATTTACCATCGTTCCTTTTTCAATATCTGTAAATGCTTCTTCTTCAATATTTCCGCCTGCAACAACTTCTACAATGGGAATATTGAACTTTCTGGCAAATTCCCAGTCCCTGCTGTCATGTCCCGGGACAGCCATAATCGCACCTGTTCCATATGACATAAGAACATAGTCAGATATCCAGATGGGTATTTCCTTTCCATTCACAGGATTAATTGCAGTAAGACCCTTTATTTCAACACCTGTCTTTTCCCTGGAAAGCTCAGTTCTTTCAAAATCTGATTTTTTGGAGGCATAATTCCTGTATTCATCAATTTGCTCCCAATTGGACATTCTGTCCTTAAACCGGTCAATGAGATAATGCTCTGGTGAAATTACCATGTAGGTTGCTCCAAAAAGTGTGTCCGGACGGGTTGTATAAACTTTCAAAATTTCATCGGTATCTTTTACCTTAAAATCAGCTTCCGCACCTTCAGAACGGCCTATCCAGTTTTTTTGCTGGATTTTTACTCTGTCTATATAGTCAACAATATCAAGGTCCCTGATGAGCTTTTCCGCATATTCAGTAATCTTAAGCATCCACTGGCTTTTAGTCTTTCTCACAACCTCGCTGCCGCACCGTTCACAGACGCCGTTTACCACTTCTTCATTTGCAAGCCCAACCTTGCAGTCCGTACAAAAGTTTATAGGCATCTCACTTTTATATGCGAGCCCCTTTTCAAAAAGCTTTAGAAATATCCATTGTGTCCATTTATAGTATTTGGGGTCGGTAGTATCCACTTCCCTGGACCAGTCAAATGAAAACCCCAACGATTTAAGCTGACTTTTAAACCTTTTTATGTTGTCCTCCGTAACTTTTTTGGGATGTATTTTATTCTGTATGGCATAGTTTTCAGTCGGCAACCCAAAAGCGTCCCAGCCTATGGGATACAAAACATTATAGCCCTCAAGCCTTCTCTTCCTTGCTACAATGTCTAAAGCAGTATAAGGCCTGGGATGTCCCACATGCAATCCCCTGCCGGAAGGATACGGGAATTCAATCAACGGGTAAAACTTGGGCTTGCTTGTATCCTTTGAAGCATGATATATTCCCTCAGCTTCCCATATATCCTGCCATTTTTTTTCAATCTTTACGGGTTCATAATCCCTCATTTTTGTATTCACATCCTACATGTATTCTTGAGAGTGTATTTTATCAAATTATATATAATAAATCAATTACACAAGCAATAATACTCCGTTAGTGTATAATTTATGAAGGCAAAAGCATAGTGGAAGTAAAGATATGTAAATAAGTAAAGGGAAGAGAAAACTCTTCCCAAATCCATCAAAATC
>JANQLN010000133.1 GCA_028280575.1 Clostridia bacterium | reverse complement strand
ATGGTCCGCAAATGTTAGTAAGGGCAGAAAAAGAGGCAACGGTACTGGGTACAACTGTTTTACCTTATACTGACCCGCAGGATTATAAGCATTACGCTTCAATTCACAGCAATCCTCCGGGGATATTGACAGATAATGCTGCTGTAATATTGAACACTTATGGTAAAGGGAAAGCGATTTATGTGGCAGGAGACCTTGAAAATATGCAGATTCATCATGATGAGTTTATCAAACTATTGAAAAAGCTTGGAGTAAAGTCCTTCGCACTTGAGAGCGACGCACCCAAAGCAATGGAAATTACTGTGTTCCATCAAGAAAATAACATGAGATATATTATTAGTTTTCTTAATATTCAGAAAGAATTACCCAATATACCCGTAGAAGGGGTAAAAATCAGAATGAGTGTCGATAATAAAGAGATTGAAAAGGTTGTAGTACTGCCTGATGAAGTAAACCTGAACTTCGAAATTAAAGAAGGTTATGTGGAATTTAATGTCCCACAGATTAAAACTTTTGCTATGGCAGTGATTAAATATGGGAGTGAAGATGGCACTATGTAAATACCGGGTAAATTTATGTCTCAAAAAGGAAATATTAGTAGGGGACAGCCGTGATGTGGCAGTATTTTACCATGTATGCCGTATAAAAATTCATTTCTCCTGAGAAGCTTTGGCCTTATAAAAACAACTAAGATGATTCTTCACGCTACTTCACCGGTTCCCATATTTGAAATCTATAGTCATTCAGGCAATAGAGTTAACCTGATGGAAATGGCTGAGTAAAGTAAGGCTTAGTATTTAAGCTTTTGTTTATGTCTGTATGGACAGCATGGGAACATCAGGAATATTTGTGCAAAGGGGGTGAAAAAGTTATTCGCGGTGAAAGAGCTTATGCTTTTACTTGGGACTATGGTTGAAAAAGCCTCGGTAAAGTTGAAGACTCTTCTAAAGTTTCATCTTGGCCTACCTTAAAGTACATACATAAGAAATAGAATTTGATTTGGGAGAGTGATCTTATGAGAAGAATTATTACGGTTCTCACAGTGATTTGCATGACAGTGGTTTTTTTATTGTCTGCATCGATTCATCCCGCAAAAGCTGCTGTATATAACCTGGTACCGAATGCATCGTTTGAGTTAAAAGCATTCAATCAAGAAATACCTGAAAGCTGGATGGCCAGTAATCCTGCTTCGACAACTTTAAAGTATACAACTGTGACCCGTCATACTGGTATGGCATCAGCAAACATATATTCATCAGATGCAAATGCATATCCGAATTTCCATTGTTATATAGACAATGTTAGACCCGGCCAGAAATTTCAAGCAAGTGCGTGGGCTAAAATTTCGGATGTAACAGGTGAAGGAGGGTATATAGCTATCAATTTTTGGGATAATGATACCGGTAGTTCAAAGGGATACTTTGTAAGTAATTATACAGGTACAGGAACCGTGGATTGGCAGCAGTTAAATGTAACAGCAACTGCTCCTGACGGAACTGATAGAATTATATTCTCAATTAATATGCATGGAACTGGAGATGTCTATTTTGATGATGTATTAGTGATAAGGCTTGATGGGAATATAGCACCTAATCCCGGTTTTGAATCAGGTACTTCCCAACCTGACAATTGGCTACGATACAATCCTGCAGGGACAGTTTTGCAGCGTCAAACTGATACTTATCGTACGGGTATTGCATCGGCACAGATATACGCTTCAGATGGAAGCGACTATCCGAACTTTTATTATGATGTAACCAATATTACTCCCGGACAGACTTTTACAGCTACAGTATGGGCTAAAACAGCTAATGCAACAGATACTGGAGGATATATTGCGCTTTCTTTTTGGCAGGATAGCACCAAATTGCAGGATGATACCGGTACCTCAACTGGTCCAGGAACTGAAGATTGGCAGCAGTTGACAGTAACGGGAACTGCTCCTGCGGGAGCAAATAAAGTTAGACTAGGTCTTGTGTTTCATGGTACAGGAAATGTTTACTTTGATGATGCTGTTTTTGATTTAAAAATTGAAACCGTAGACAATCCTTTTTTCACCGTATCAGGAAGTCCCATTGCCTGCTGGACGACACAGAACCCGGGGAATACAGTTTTTAACCGGGATACTACTATTTATAGAACATGGCCGGCTTCAGCAAATATGGTGATTCCATCAGCAGATGCATTACAATATCCTGCTTTTAAGCAGACATACTCAGGCTGTTTGCCGGGAGAAGTATATCAGGCTACAGTTTATGCAAAGACATCAGATTCAGGAAAGGCTGCGATTGCCTTTAACTGGATGGGTAAAGTACCAGAAATAGATTGGTATGGTTATGATGATATAAGAAGGCTATCCTGTACTTCAAGTTCGCTAATACAGAATTCCAATTGGACACAGATTACTGTTACAGGTGTGGTGCCTAACGGGGCTGATAGTTTTGAGATAGCTCTTGTAGGAAATGGACAGGGAACAGTATATTTTGATGATGTAACGTTAACCCGCACATCTGCACATTACACAGGAAGTACAGCTACACTTACTGCACAGCCGTCGAGTGTTATAACCAATTACTTTTATGGGTTTGGATCCCATGGGGAATACTTTTTAACCTGCCCTTTTAATATTGACCACACCCAGAGTTACACAGACTGGGACGGTCAGACATATTACTTTAAAGATTGGCTTGGAAATAATGGAGAGTATGAGGTCAATGATTCGGATAGACAGCTATGGAAGGATAAAACTGCCGCAATCAAACCTCATATTATGAGGATATTCTTTAATTACGATTGGTGGGAACATACACAGGATGTGTATGATACGGCACTTACTACTCCGGATTTAAAAGATATGGTTGATTGGATCACTTATCTTAAATCAATAGGGACGGATGTATTAATTTGTCCATGGGGTGATTGGTGGGGATACCCGGAATGGATGAGAGAGCCAGGGTGGCAGACAGATCCGTCAAAGAGAGTAAGACTTCCGGCTGCACAGTATAGGGATGATATGATAATAAGTTTGGTGGACTTTATTGATTTCTTGAGAAATACAAAAGGTTTAACCAATGTTAAATATTTGACTTTAATGAATGAACCTAACATGGATTATAACCACCTGGTATCTGCGAGTGACCTCGATTCACTAAATAATGATCTGGTAACAAAGTTAACAGCAAAAGGTTTACGAAGTGCGATTCATCTAGTAGGAATCGATGATTCTTATCATTCTCCACAAGGTGGTGGAGAACGTACAATAAACAATGGTGGATATTTGTTGGATCAGATAGTTGATCTCGGATTGGGATGGTTAGATAGTATCTCTGTCCACACTTACATGCATCAAAATACTGGTTGGCTTGATCCTTTTATTAAATATGACTTTGATTACCAGCAATCAAAAGGGATAACTCCTAAGCCCTACTGGATTACTGAATTCGGTTATGGCGGGTCAACTTTTGGCAGCACTGAGAATGGTAAGTACGAATATGGATTGTGGATGGCTGACTTTACCATAACTGCATTAAAGAATAAGGCTGCATCATTAATCAATTTCTACTATGGTGCTCAGTATCTGGATAGAGTTGGCAATGAACAAAAGTGGGGGCTGTGGAAGAATAAAAGGGATAATTGGGTTAACCGTCCAGGTTTCTATTCATGGTCGCTAATCAATAGGTATACAAAGCCGGGAAGCCAGGTTATCTCAGTAGATGTGAGCAATAATACAAGCTATAAGTTGGATTCAGTAGCGTTTAAAGCGCCGGATGGCAAACTTACTATGTTTATAATAAATCGTTCCGGAAATGATATGACTGCAACTATTTATCCTAATCTTGGACGGTCAGGTACATTTAATAGTTACAAATATACACATACAAGTGTCCCAACCAATAGTAATACAGCCACTTTAATTGGTAGTTCCGGAAGCGTGAATGTACCATCTGGCGGATCGACGAATGTTACTGTGCCATATGAGTCATTTGTGGTATTTACAGAAATCCAATAAGGTAAGATACAAATATTGAAACAAGAAGCTTATAATCTCCGGCTTGTTTTTATGCAAGCCGGAGATGGAAGTGAGGAGGGTTTAGTATGAATTTTTCCAAAACAAGGAAAACTCTGGGGAGTATTATTCCTTATAAGGGTATACGGAAAATTATTGGTGACAAAATGAGAAGCAGCCTTGATACTGCTGCTCAGGCAAACCATCGAATAAAAGTTGATATGACAGAATTGGTCAAATATAAAGATTCATTAAAAGCAGAAGGTAAAGCGATAACCATAACCGATATGCTTGTAAATATAACTTCTTGTGCAATCTTCGAAAATCCTATTATAAATTCAACCTTGACAGATGAAAACATAATCATCCAGGATAGTATTAATATCGGTATTGCTGTTGCAGTTGAAAATGGATTGGTTGTTCCATGCTTAAAAGGTGTACAGGATATGGGACTGGGTGAAATCAGCATGAAAGTAAAGGAGCTGGTAGATAGGGCAAGGAATAAAAAGCTCATGCCTGATGATATGTACGGTGGAACATTTACCATAACTAATCTAGGCATGTTCGGAATAGAAGGATTTACAGCCATTATTAACCCGCCTGAATCTGCTATATTAGCGGTAGGTGCCATTAACAAAGTTCCTGTTGTTGAAAATTATGATCATATTGTCATAAAGCCTGTAATGGAGATGAGTCTGACTTATGACCATCGGATAATTGATGGTGCTCCGGCAGCTGTTTTTTTACAGACACTGAAAAAGTATATTGAGAAACCGAATTTAATGTTTGGAGGCACTAAAGAAAATGATTGCTAAAAAATGGTACATGCTTCTGACGGAGAAGAAAAAAATGCGAATATGAGTACAAGCGGAAAATAAAACAATTAGTAAGTAATACAATTATTGCAGCAAACGGGAGAAAACCCAATATCGAAGGGATAGGTATTCCCGTCGGGCTTAAACTTGATTGTTATCACCTGGATTACTTCACAACCAAAATACATTTTGCGGGACATTATGTAGCCATGTATGGGTATGATGAAACTTATGCTTATTTAGTAGATACCAATGAAATTGAAAAACATTGATTATATCAATCAAGCATCCGAAATATTGATTGATTTATCCCAAAAGGAAAAAAGAGCGATGGAATTATTATTAGAAATATAAAAGGAGAAATATAATAGACAATAGCTTTTTTTATAATATTTTATAGTATATGACATACAGTTGTCACATTTTTGATGTACACTGTTATTATAGAAGACGACTGCAAGAGGTCATAAATTCTAAATAGTAATGGTTTGATAAAGGAGAGAAAAATGGGATATTATATTGACTATAGCACTATTACAATTGATGAATACATGGAGAAATTAAAATACAAGAGTCTGATTCCAAGTCAAATAATTTTAAAAGAGGGATTAGAAGAAAAATTTTCTTGTATTAAAGGTTTAGGCTTTAAAAATGTTTTGGAGCTTGAGAAGGCTTTAAAAAATAAACAAAAGCTTTTAGAGCTGGCACAAGCACCCTGTTTATCCGAGCAGTATTTATCTGCTTTACTAAGAGAAATAAAAGGGCGCCAGTCTAAACCGAGGAAACTAGCGGACTTTGCACACATTTGTAATGATACTCTCACAAAACTGCAGCAATTAGGCATAAAAACCACTGCCCATTTATATGATAAAGTGATTAGTGAAAAAAGCAGAAAAGAGTTTGCTCAAAGAACAAATATTCCTTACGCAGATATTTTAGAGCTGGCCCAATTAACGGATCTTACCAGAATTCAATGGGTGAACACAACTTTTGCACGGGTCTTATACGAAGCCGGCTATAACACCATTGAAAAAGTATCCGGTGCTGATTATGAAGTATTATATAAAGAGATTAAAAAACTAAATGAAGAACGACATCTATATAAAGGAAATATTGGCTTAAATGATATGAAAATATGTGTGGAAGCAGCAAAGGAAGTCAAACAAGAAATGGAATTATAAGCTGAAAGGCCAAATGAGAACAGATTAGTTTATGCTATGGATGTAAATAACAGCTTAGCAATTATTGAATGTAAATGTCATTACGAATAAATGAGGGGATTGAAGAAATTGGATAATAATATTAATGTAACGGATGTACCTAATAGCTTGTACAGGGTAAAGAAGAAGGAACTGGTACGAGTATCGAAAATTATGGCAGAGGCATTTTCGGAGGACCCATTATGGAATGGTTTATTCGGAAAAGAGAAGCATAAAATTGTTATTCTTGAGACATTATTTAAAACACTTTTACAATATTTATACAAAAAAGGGATTATCGTTTCTACGTCCTCTGAAATTGAAGGTTTGATGGTTTGGACAAAAGGGGGAAGAAAAAATGGGAGACTTGACGGAATTCACAGCCTCCAGGCTGCATTTGGATTTTTAAAACTGGTTAAGTACATGCCCATTAAACGTTTAATGAATTTGATTAGTGTTTTATACAAGTTTGAAACAATGAAGGAAGAAAGGATGAAGGGAGTCTGTCACTGTTATCTGGAGGTTCTTTTTGTACAAAAACAATTCAGAGGGAAAAAATACGGGAGCCGGCTTTTAAATACCTTGATTGCATATTGTGATAATAAGAATCTTTTGTGTTTTCTGGATACAAACAATCCTGTTAACCTTAGCATATATGAACGTTATGGCTTTGTAGTAAAAGATGCATGCAAAATGGGAAATGATAATATAAATGATTATTTTATGGAAAGGAAGCCTATTGCTTTGGCAGAATAACTTTGATTATGATTAACCCAAAGGGCTGAAGCCATTAAAGGCGGAGAGGGTTACCATTTCCCAAACAAAAAATCCACTATTAAAGGCAGCTTATCAGTTTCATTAGGATAATAGGTAGAATTACCACCATTTTATCTGATCCGTTACATATTTTCGTATTTTTACAAACTTTTCGTCTGCTACATCCCTTGGTCTGGGCAGATCTATTAAAACCTCTTCCTTTATCTTTGCCGGCTTATTAGATAAAATCAGTATTCTTTCCGCCAGGTATACGGCTTCTTCAATATTGTGCGTAATAAAAACAACAGTTGTGCCAAGTTCCTTCCACAGACGTACTACCTCATCCTCAAGATAATAACGCATCTTGATATCCATTTGTCCATAGGGCTCATCCATAAGCAAAAGATCCGGGTCCATGGCGAATGCGCGTCCAATAACCTGCCTTTGTTCCGTACTGACGGAAAGCTGGTGGGGATAAGAATTTCTGAATTGCTCAAGCCCCATCAAAGATATAATTCTTTCCACTCGCTCTTTTTTGTCTTTTTGCCGTGTTTTTTTAATATCCAGGCCAAATTGAATATTTTGCTCCACATTAAGCCAGGGAAATGAAGAAGGCTCCTGGAACACAAAGGCAAGATTATGCTTTTTTGGATTTGCAGGTTCTCCGTCAATAAGAAGGTCTCCGCTTGTCGGTTCACACAGGCAGGAAAGCAGGTTTAAAAAAGTGGTTTTTCCACAGCCTGTAGGTCCCACGACACAAAGAAATTCACCTTTTTTTATTTTAAATGAGACATTATCTAATACCAATAAATCTCCAAATTTTTTTGTGAGGTTTTTAACCTCCACTTTGTTTATTCTTTTGTCCTTCATTATTATCTCCTTCTAAGGCTAAATTTGTAATTATACGGCAAGATCCATGTTTGAGGAAATCATTTTTCTAAGCTCGAGAAATCCGGAATCCATCACATTTCTAGGCCGGGATAAGCTTATGTCATATATCTTCTTTATTTCGGCAGGGCATTTTCCCAAGAGAATAATCCTATCCCCCAGATATATGGCTTCTTCAATATTATTTGTCACAAAAATGATTGTTTTTTTCTGCATCTGCCAAATACGGAGTATCTCATCCTGCATAGAATACCTTGTTTGAGCATCCAGCTGACCAAAAGGCTCATCCAGAATCAGTATATCAGGATTATTGGTATAAGCACGTGCAATTCCAACGCGCTGCTTCATACCACCTGATAGTTGATGGGGATATGACTTTTCAAATCCTGTTAAACCAACCATATCTAAAAAATTCTTAGCTTTTTTCTGCCGCTCTGATTTTTTCACTCCTGCAAGTTTTGGTCCTATTTCCGTATTTTCCATAACGGTTTTCCAAGGCAGTAAGCCCAGTTTTTGAAAAACCATTCCTATGGATTTATGTGTTCCTCTTATTTTTTCTCCATCAAGATATACTTTTCCGTTTGTAGGCTGCTCAATACCTGCAATCATATTTAAAAGAACTGTTTTCCCGCATAATCCGGGCCCCAATATTACCAGAAATTCATTTTTGTAAACTTCAAGGGATACATTTTTCACAGCAGTAAAGTAACTCTTTTTAACCTGATAGGTTTTATTTATATTTTCTATTTTTAGTTTTACCTGTCTGTTTTCCACGGACATATTCTCCTCTCAATAAAAGATGCTAAAACTGACAGCAATGCTCCAATTATACCGATTATAAACATGCATATAAAAATGAGTGCCGTATCGCCTATAGACATGCCTTTCGTGATCAAAAACCCTGTACCTGAAACTGCGCCAAGCATTTCTGCTGCCAGCACAATGGCCCATCCAACCCCTAAAGCTGTCCGTATACCGGCGAATATGGCAGGTAAGGAAGCAGGTAAAACTATTTCTTTCAACATTTGAAATTCATTTGCCTGAAATATTTTCCCAACTGCCAAACTTAGAGGTTCAACCATTTTAACTCCTGCAGCCGTATTAACCACTACTATTGCAAATGTGCCAATAAATACAAGCAAAACTTTAGGAAACTCCCCAATACCAAACCAAATAGTCAAAAGCGGTACCCAGGCAATGGGAGGAATTGGCCTGATTAACTCAAATATTGTCCCAAAGGTTGATTTTACAAGTCTACTCCATCCTAAAGCAGTACCAAGAACAATACCAAAACCACAGGCTAAAAGAACTGCTATGCCTACCCGGCGCAAGCTATCCAAAACATGGGAATATAAAGGAATTCTCCTAATTGGCTTTTCAAGAAAAAGGATGAGCCTGTCCCAGGTCTCCTGGGGGCTTGGAAAAAGTTCCGGACGTTTGCTTGCCAGGTACATCCATCCCAGTATTAACAATATAATGGATGATAGTGAGAGTATAGAGTAAAATATTTCACTTATAAAACGTTTTTTTATTTTTTCCATTATTTAATTGACCTCCACCTAACCATTTTCTTTTCTAATTTCGAAAGTATAAATGCAAATAAAGCACCAATTAATCCTATAACAACCATTCCCAGAACAATCAGGTCAGGTCTGGTAAACTGTCTCCCCATCATAATCATGAAGCCTAATCCTGAATCAGCTGCAAGCATTTCGGCAGCAACAAGAGATGCCCAGGATGCGCCTAAGGCAATACGTATGCCTGCAAATACCATTGGAAGCGAAGATGGTATACCGACTTTGGTTAAAATCTGAAAATAAGATGCTCCACAGGTCTTTGCAACATTTATCAGGGTTATGTTTGTTAGTTTTATTCCCGTATACGAATTTATTACGCAAGGGACAAAGGCAGAGAAAAAGATAATAAAAACTTTTGCCCTAAAACCAATTCCAAGCAGTAATATTGTTAAAGGTATCCAGGCAATGGGAGGAATTGGCCTGATTATTTCAAATATTGGCCTTACAAATCTATTGATTCCTTTATACCAGCCTATAAACCAGCCAAGAGGTATACCGAGCACTACCGCAACTAAAAATCCTGATAGTGATACCTGCAGGCTTGAAAGTATATTAGATGGAAGCGTTGAATCTTCAGGCCTTGGATTTGATAATTTATCTATAAATACATTACCGAGTTCCGATGGTTTGGGCAAATACCTTTGCGGAATAACACCGACTCTTACCATCAACTCCCATATAATTAAAAAGATTACAACAGTTAATACGGGAATAATAACTCCATATTTCCATTTATCCCTTTTTAAAAGAGTATTTTCTGTTTTGTTTTTATTCATTTTGACCCTCGAATTTTGATTTTTTTGTTACTTACTCCAGTGAAAATGTGCTTTATAATGTTTGCTGAATAATCATTGTTGCGGCACCTACTTCATATAAAGCATCTTTGACCCTTCTTCTATATATTTTTGGAATTTCAACATCATACCCCAGTCTGGTTTCAACCTCTGAACGAACCATGTTATAGTAATAATCACTTGCATCAAACATATTTCCGGACAGGATTATTACCTGGGGCCTAAAGAGATTTATCATGCTTACCAGCCCTGCGGCCATGGCACAAGCCGCTTCAATCAGAATGGAAGCATATTCTACTTCGCCCTTTTCAATATTTTGGTGGAGCTTTTTGTAGGTTAACTTATTTTGTTCAATATTTGCCAGGATATTTTTATTTTTGAACTTTGACGATAATTTTTCTTCAAGCCTTCTTTCTATTGCTTCGGTTGTGCAAAAAGTTTCAATACAGCCTTTGCCTCCGCAGCTGCATTTAGGTCCGTTCATATTCACAGATAAATGGCCGAAGCCGCTGGCGGTATTATTTAACTTTCTATAAATCTGCCCGTCAATTACAAGGCCGCAGCCAACACCTTCGCTATTAATAACAAACATGGCATTGCTGCATCCTATGGCATAACCATACCAATGCTCTCCGAGCATTCTGGTATTGCAGTTGTTATCAATTTCTACCGGTAAGCCATATCTTTTTTCAAGCCGGCTTTTCAATGGAATACCACAAATTTTTCCGCCAAGTGCAAAATTTTTGATTATACCGCTACTGTGGTCTACAAGCCCCGGAACACCCACTCCTATACCAAGCAGCTTGCTTTTATCAATTTTGGAACATTCCAATATTTCATCAATTACGTTAAAGATTGTCTCAATAAGAGATTCGGCATCATCTATTTTACTTATACTGACAAGCCTTTTTTCAACAATATTCATTTTAAGGTCTACAAGTGCCGAACCAAGTGTGTTTTTGGATAGATTAATGCCAAAGCAGAAATGGGATAATTCGTTTATTTCAATATTTACCGGATGCCGTCCCTTATCTGATTCAATATAATCTTTTTCTACAAGATATCCTTCAGCTATAAGCTGCTCAATAACCCTTGTTACAGTTGGTTTGGAAAGACCTGTTTTTTTGCATATTTCCACTCTCGGCATGGGTCCGAAACTATTAATATACGACAAAACTTTTTTTCTGTTTATTTGCCGGAGCATTTTGTTGTTTGCCCTGTTAAGTTTAGGTTTCATTGCCCTTGCCTCCCCTTGTTACCATTATGAAACGATTTTAATTCCCTGCATTATGGCGTTACATATAAAATTAATATGATTTAAAAATTTTGAGGTGCCGTTTATGGAATTACGGCTATATAAATTTTAACGGCACCTGCTTTTAAATCACGGTCTAATATAAGTACTTTAACTCTATTTTACTTATTATTTACCCTGTTGTAAATGTTTATAATAGGTTCCGGAAGAAAATTCTCACCTGCACCCAATGCATCAAGCTGTTCCTTTGAATATTTGCCCATTTTCACAAATACACTCATAGGATTGTATGCCTGTGCTTTAGCATCAAGCATTTTTCCATCTTCGCTTTTCTTGGTATAATAGTTATAATTATCTTCAAGTGTTGCAAAGGGATTATCCTCAATTATCTCAATATTATCTTCCAATTCAGTAGGATATCCGTCCAGCTCATTCATTTCTACCATATACTGGGCAGCTTCTTCAATATTTTGCATAGCCCATTCTCCGCCCATAATTGTTACTTCCAACCATTTCTCAATAGCAGCCTGCTTTTCTTTCCAGCCGCCGGAGGATGCAATATAGTTTGTAACAATACCTGTTTTAACCCATGCATCATTACTTACCATAACCAGGTCTTTTTTGTCTTCATTATAAAGCAGGGGTCCCCATACACCAACCACATCGCCTTGTCCGGCTAAAAATGCCGTGTTTGCCGTAGCAATATCCATATTTATAACATTTACATCTTTAGTATCCAGTCCGAAGGCATCTAAAGTTTTATATAGGACATAGTGATTTGTAGTGCCTATCGCACAAAGGATATCTTTTCCTTTCCATGCTTCGGCAGTACCATATAGCTCGGGAATACTTGTATGCCCTTTTCCTGCCTTGACGATGGGAGAATCCTTTCTTGCAAAAAATGCCTGGTGGCCGCCTTCGTCACGGGCAGCCGTAGCAAGAACCTTTAAGTCATGGCCAATAACACCTGTTATAACACCGCCTATTCCTGTAGAAGCACAATCCCAGGCAGAAGAAGCCTCCATTTGCGCAGGACCGTTGGGGAATAATATAAGTTCCAGCTCTAAATTGACGGCATCAAGCCATTTCTTTTCCATTGCTATATATGTGGTTAACGGCGGGGATGTGCTGCCAATATAAGCTACCCTTAATTTTGTCTTTTCAGGCAATGGCTCTACCTCCCAGAGCATGCCCTCAATCTTGACCATATTTTCTGCAGCTGAAGTATCCTCAGCTCCATCCTTTGAAGTTTCTTTTGTTTTTTCAGGTGTATTTGCCTCTTCTTCTGCCTTTGAATTACAGCCTGCAATAGAGAAGAGCATAACAAATACGACTAACAACAGTAACAACCTTTTCATAAAATTCCCTCCTTGTAAAAATTTGAAATTATAGTGAAGCTTTTTCCGGCTAATGAATCCCATATTTAATAGTAAAAATTAACCGGGAATTTATTTTAAAGCCGCCGGCGGGGATAATTCCCGCCGGCAGACTGTAAGCCTCTTGTTGAAAAAATCTTTAATAGCCATAAATCAAAATGATATAGTTTCATGATAAAACTATATCATTGATAATGAAATAAATCAAGTACTAATTTAATAAAAAAACCAGTTTTATAGTGGTATTTTTTCCCACTAAATACTTTAATTAAACTTTTTTATTTAATATAATTTCTGCTTGAAATTTTCTAATTTGTTTGTTATAATTAGTACCACAGCGAAAATTTTTATATTATTAATTCTGCCGATTGATTTTCAAGTCCGGCTTTATAAGGCCTTTTCGTTGTAGTATTAAAAAATTAAATTGAAGGGAGTCCGAAAATGAATAATTATGTAAATCATTACAAAGAGAAATTAATTGAGGTACTGGACAAAATCTATGAAACTCAAAGCGGTAAAATTGAAAAAGCAGCTGATATGTTAGTCGACGCTATAGTAAATAAGAAGGCAATATATGCATTCGGCCCTTCCCATGCAGGGATGATTGTAGAGGAAATGGTTTATAGAGCAGGAGGATTAGCCCTAGTAAATCCCATACATGCTTCGGCCCTTTTGCCAAATGCAAGGCCTATGACAATAACAACAGCTATGGAAAGGCTTCCCGGATATGCAAGCGTACTGCTTAAAAAGGCTACTTCAATAAAAAAAGGCGATTTTCTTTTGATACATTCGGTTTCAGCCAGGATACCTATTGTTATAGAAATGGCAATTGAAGCAAAGAAAATGGGAGTAAATGTTGTCGGTATTGTTAATATGGACTTTGCAAAAAATGTAACTTCTCTTGACCCTTCGGGAAAAATGATGCATGAAATATGTGATTTAGTAATTGATAACTGCGGTGAGCTGGGAGACGCATCGATAGCAGTTGAAGGTCTTCCCCAGAAAGTTGCGCCTACATCTACCGTAGCAGGTTCGTTTATTGTAAATTCCCTGGTTATCAAAGTATGTGAAAAACTTATTGAGCAGGGAATTGAGCCACCCGTATTTCGCAGCGGAAACTTAGACGGTGCCAACAGCTTTAATGCCGAATTGATTGAGAATAATAAAGAGCAAATACACTATATGTATTAAAGGGAGGTTGTACCCATTATGAAAGATCCAGGATCTTATTCTTTAAAAGAAATAAGGGAGCAGGATACCTCTTATCTGTCGATTGACCGCTCTATTGATAAAATTGTGAATACAGTAAAAAGTGCCTTTGCCGATAAACCGGATCAGATTATTTTTGCCGGGTGCGGCTCATCTTATTATATTGCGGCAACTGTTTGCAGCCAATTTATAAGGCATATTGATATTCCTGCATTCTATCTTCCCTGCTTTGAGCTTGAATTAAATCGTGATGCATACATCAATAACAAGAAGACAATTATTATACCTTTTACAAGATGCAGTGCAACATCCGAGGTAAAGTCTGCAATAACAAAATGCAGGAATTTAAATAATGTGAAGTCTTTAGCAATAACCTGCGATCCGGAAAGCTCAGCTTATAATGACTATATGATACTATGCCCCGACACGGAAGAAAAAAGCATAGTTATGACTCGTTCCTTCTCAAGCATGGTATATGCCGGAATGCTTATGATAGATGTACTGTCTGATAAAAAACCGGAAAGGATTTCTGAAGCATTGGATACTGTTAAAAGCTTCATCAGGCAAACTGAGACGGATATTAAAGCCGCAGCAAAAGGTTTAAAAGATTATGATTTAATGGTAGGCTTGGGACAGGGCCGTAATTTTGGTATAGCCGGCGAGTCAAGCATAAAAATCAAGGAAATGTGTCTGATTCCCACAGAGGTATACTATACAATGGAGTATCGTCACGGTCCGGTTTCCATTATGAATGAAAAAACGGTATGTATGCTGTATACAAGTTACACGACGGCAAAAGAAGACCTTGTTTTATTAAAAGAGCTCCGGAGGATGAATCCGTTTTTGATCTGTGCAGGCGAGAATATTCCAAAAGAAATTAAAGAAATTTCAGATAAGTATTTTGAAATACCACCCAATTGTTTTCCGCTTACAATATTGCCGGCACAGCTTTTAGGTGTTTATTGGGCACTGAAAAAAAAGCTGGACCCGGATATACCGAGGAATCTTTCAAAAGCAGTTGTTTTATAGCTTAATATTATCCGGTATTATTAAATCTGAAAGGTAAAAAATTTATGCTTACTACAAGTAAAGATATTATCATCCGGGCATTTGAAAAGGGCTACGCCATACCCGCTATAAACACACAAGGCGGGACATATGATATTATCATGTCAATATGCAGCGCTGCCGAAGCTAATAGATCCCCTATTATTCTTGCACATTATCCTTCAACAGGCAGGTATTCGGGAGATGATTGGTTTGCAGAAGTTGCAAAATGGTGTGCTTCTAAGGTGTCTGTGCCTGTTGCCATCCATCTGGACCACAGCCACAGCTTTGATTTATGTGTCAAGTGTTTAAAATACGGTTTTACTTCTATTATGTATGACGGGTCATCTCTTCCGATTGATGAAAATGCAAGGAATACAAACGAAGTGATTCGCGTGTGCAGGGCATTAAATATACCTGTTGAAGCGGAAGTAGGAAGATTGCTGCCCTCCAGTTTGGAAGGGGGGCTTAAAGCAGCCGATAATGTAGTAGATATTGAGGATGTTAAAGCTTTTTTAAGCTTGTGTACACCTGACAGCCTGGCTGTTGGCATAGGTAATGCACATGGTTTTTATAAGGGAGAACCATATATTCAATTAGATATTTTAAAAGAGTGCAGGAAATACGGTGATATTCCCCTTGTGCTGCACGGCTGTACAGGCATACCCCATGAAATTGTTAAAGAAGCTATATCATTGGGCGTATCGAAAATAAATTTCGGCACTCTTATACGCCATAAGTATTTGGAGCTGCTTAAAGAAGGTATTGATACCCTGGACCATCAAGGACATATATGGAAAATTTCCATGCAAGCAAGCAGGTATCTCCAAAAATCCATATTTGAAATAATTGAATTATCCGGGTCTGCAGGCAAAGCATAAGGCACATTCAACAGGGTAAAACGGAGGAAGTTTTATGGGACGCAAAATCATTAAGGGAAACAGGATATTGTTTGGATTACCAGGTAAAAGCAATTTTGTTCCGGGCTGTATTATTATTGAAAATGGGTTCATATCCGACTTTGTTGCGCTAAATCCGGATATGCCCGAAGGTGAAATAATAGACGCAGGGAATAATTATGTTTTGCCTGGTTTTATAGATAATCATGCCCATGCTGCCGTTGGTATTGATGCTTCCGGATGCACGGCAGACGATATGGAAAAACTATCTATATTTTATGGTTCAAAAGGAGTAACGGGTTTTTTGCCTACCCTTACAACCAATTATAAAAATAAGCTGCTTGATTCTATTAAAATTCTTGCAGAATACTTTTCTAAACAAAAAAACGGCGCTCATGTATTAGGGATACATATGGAGGGCCCCTGTATAAACAAAAAATACCGGGGAGCACAAAATGCCCAATCAATAGTAAATCCCAGGATTGAAGATTTTCAGGAATATATATCAGAATCTGAAAATACATTAAAGATAGTAACCATTGCACCTGAATTGCCGGGAGCGATGGAAGTGATTGATTTTTTGTCCGATAAAGGAATATCTTTAAATTTAGGCCACTCGGATGCAAGCTTCAAGACTTGTTTATCTGCGTTTGATCACGGAATAGGCTGTATATCGCATTTTTTAAACGGAATGCGCCTTTTTCACCAGCACGAGCCGTCAATTATGGGTGCTGTATTTATGAGTGATAATATTTATACCGAAATTATCTGCGATGGTTTTCATCTTGTACCTGATACAGTAAGGGTTTTAAATAAAATTTTAGGACACGAACAGATCATTTTAATAACGGACAGTATAGTGGCTGCAGGATGGTCTGACGGGCAGTATGAAACCCCCTGCTTTTCAGAGCCCCTTATAGTAAAAAATGGAGATACCCGCCTCCTTTATTCCAATTCCAGGGCAGGCAGCACCGTAACAATGGACAAGGCTTTTAAAAATTTTATCCGTTTTACCGGCTTGCCCGTTGAAAAAGCAAGCCGGTGTGTGTCGATAAATCCCGCAAGGCATCTTGGTGTAGACAATAAACTGGGAAGTATTGAACTTGGGAAATGTGCATCCTTTACCATATTGGATACAGGGTTAAATGTAACCCATACCATTGTAAACGGTAAGTGTGTATATAGGGCTCTTTGATATTAGGCAAAATATCAATAACACAGATTTTTGTCATACTTGGGAGAAAATAATCATGCAATATATATTATTATTAATTATCTGTATTATAGGCAGTGCTATACAGTCCTCAATAGGTTTTGGATTTGCAATGCTTGCAATACCTTTATTTTCATTGGTTTTGCCTATTAAATACAGCATTTTAATACTGGCAGTTTCCGCAATGGTATTGAGTGTTCATATTCTAATTAAAATAAGGCTAAAAGTAAAATGGAAACTTGTACTGCCTGTCATAGTTTATATATTTATAGGGCAATATATTGGAACCAGACTGTTATTTTCATTGGATATTATTATATTAAAAAATATCCTTGGCATAATTTTGATTATAATATCTATATTTATGTATTTTGGGTTTAACAAAATAAAAATAAGAATAAATACTCCCAAAACTATTTTTTTTGGTTCACTATCCGGTCTATTAGGAGGTATGCTGGGCATATCCGGACCACCGCTTGTTATTTATTATTTCTCCGTTCTGGATAATAAGGAAGAATATCAATCTTCAATGCAAGCTACGCTGCTTTCAATATGCATATTTACTTTGGTTTTGCACGGGTATTACGGCAATATTAGTTCAGATGTTTTACCTTTTTCATTATTTGGTATTACAGGTGTATTTATAGGCAGTTCTATTGGTCTGTTTATTTTTAGAAGGCTTAAGAAGGAATCACTAAACAAGCCTGTATATGCCTTTATATTTTTAATGGGAGTATGGATGATTGTTGAAAGGTTTATAACTAATAATGGTTAAATAAAGGTTATTTAACCATAGGATGTTATTTTTTAATGTATAATAAATTTTGATAAGGGGCATAAGCATGACGGGACAAATACAAGGAAATCTTTTATTAGCTCAGGGAGGCGGACCAACCGCCGTTATAAGCGCATCTGTGAGAGGAGTTATAGAGGAGGCAAAAAAACACTGCTGCATAAGAGGAATTTACGGCGCGAAAAATGGAATGGACGGTCTGCTGAATGAGGATTTTATCGACCTTAGGAAAGAAAGTGAAAAGGATATAAAGAATCTTGCATTTACTCCGGCCGCAGCGCTAGGCTCATGCAGGAGGAGGCTGACAGAAGAAGACTATCCCTGTGTACTGCAAGTACTGAAAAAATACAACATAAAATATTTCTTTTACAACGGCGGGAACGATTCAATGGATACCTGCAATAAAATTGCTTCCCTTGCCGCCGACCAGGATATTAAGGTTATAGGTATTCCGAAAACAATAGACAACGATCTTAAGTTTACGGACCACAGTCCCGGCTTTGGAAGTGCGGCAAGATATGCTGCCATATGTACAATGGAATTGTATAAGGATGTAGAATCTTTGCCAATACATGTATGCGTCATGGAGTTAATGGGAAGAAACGCAGGCTGGCTCACGGCAGCCGCGTCAATGGCAAAAATAAATGAGAATGACGGGCCGCACCTGGTTTATTTGCCTGAAAGGCCATTTGTTGAAAAGGAATTTTTAAACGACGTTAAAATGTGGCATGAAAAGGTTGGAGGAGTTCTCGTTGTTGCCAGTGAGGGAATTAAGGACGCTAAAGGCAATCCTATAGCTGAAAGCGGCATAATTGACGGATTTGGGCATAAAGTACCTGGGGGTGTGGCGCAGCATCTTTCAAATCTTGTTATTAGTAAGCTTGGCATTAAATCAAGAAGTGAAAAGCCCGGATTATTGGGAAGGTGCTCAATACCGATGCAGTCTTGTTTGGATAGGGAAGAAGCGATTAAAGTAGGCAATTTTGCGGTTTTATCTGCTGTAAAAGGTAAAACTGGCTGCATGGTTGCAATAAAAAGAGTGTCAAATGATCCGTATGAATCCGAAATGGGCCTGGTCCCGCTTAAAAAGGTTGCCAATGTGGAAAAGAAGCTGCCTGATAAATACATAAATAAAAGGGGGAACGGTATAGAGCTTTCATATAAAGAATACTGCCTTCCGCTTTTGGGAGAGCCGCTTCCTGAATATGTATCACTTAGGAAAACACCCTTGGAAAAAATATGATAGGAGATATCCTGAACTTGTATGTTACAAAGCGCGGTCCATTTGCTGAATATTTAAGAATATAGAAAGGAATGATACCAATATGACTTTGATATTTGTAAACCTGAAGCGGTTCGACATACCCAGGCGGTTAGGTGGAATTTGCCCTATGGACGACCCTGGCAAGTGGGCAGGGCGGATTATGGAAGAAAGTTTAAAAAACGGACTCGGCAAGCTAAATGATATGGAAGTGGTATTTCTTTTTCCGGAAGCATTGGTGCTGACTGCCGTAAATAAGCTTGCAAGCTGCCCTAAAAAAGAAACGGAAACTATTAATATAGGATGCCAGGGAGTGTTTAGAGAAAATGTAGAAAAAGGCGGCAATTTTGGGGCATTTACTACAAGCCTTCCTGCATCTGCGGCTAAGAATATGGGATGCGAATGGTCTATAATAGGCCACTGTGAAGAGCGTAAGGATAAGCTTGGAATTATAGCAATGTATGAGCCTGGAGCTTTAAAAAATGAGGAAATGATGAAAAGGGCAAAAAATGCGGTAGATAAGGTGATTAATAGAGAAGTCCTATGTGCTCTTAAGACAGGGATGAAGGTGCTTTTATGTGTAGGCGAAACGGCAGAAGAAAAGGGTTTCGGGAGCTTTAATGAGCAAGAGCCAAGGATTAAAGCCTCTTTAAGTTCACAGCTTGATACGGGATTAAAGGAAAGCCTCATTTACAATCCTCAAGAAAATGTAGTAATCGGATATGAGCCTGTATGGGCAATCGGACCCGGTAAAAAACCACCGGGAAGAGATTATATAGAGTTTGTTTCCTCCTATATTAAAACCCATTGTAAGGACAGGCATGGTTTTGAACCCACAGTTGTATACGGCGGCGGATTAAAGGAAGAAAATGCCCGGATGATATCAAATATAGAAAGTATTGACGGGGGGCTTGTAGCTTTGACCAGGTTCTCCGGAGATATTGGATTTTATGCGGATGAATTTAAAAGAATAGTTGACAGTTGTTTATAGATAACTTTGCTTTTATAAAACAGTAATTAATGTATTAAAAATCGTAAAGGAGGATGTAACCATGAAACTAGCATTTGAATACGGGCAGGGTTTAATGGAGGCAGACCTGCCCGATGAAAACACGGATGTATTTATACCTGGAGAGACGGTGCCGGACCCTGCATTTATTAAAAACATTGAAGAGCAGACAAGAAAAGCTATATTAAATCCTGTTGGATTACCGCCAATATCCAAACAGGCAAAAAAGGGCTCTAAAGTAACCATTATATTCCCGGACAGGGTAAAGGGAGGTTTTCAGGAAAATTCCCACAGGAAGGTTTCAATACCTATAATTATTGAAGAATGCTTAAAGGCGGGAGTAGAAAAAAAGGATATTAAACTCATATGCAGTAACGGTCTTCACAGGAAAAACACTAAAAAAGAAATAAAATCCATACTTGGGGAAAAAGTATTTGACGAGTTCTGGTACTCAAACCAGATATTAAACCATGACAGTGAAGATTGGGATAACCTTGTGGACCTTGGTACAGATGAAATGGATAATCCAGTTATAATGAACAGGGACGTGTTTGAATCGGATATTGCAATACTGATAGGCCACACACTCGGCAATCCATACGGTGGATACTCGGGCGGGTATAAGCACAGTGCTACGGGTATTACACATTGGAAAAGCATAGCTTCCCACCATACACCCCACGTAATGCACAGAGGAGATTTTACTCCGGTATCAAGCAACAGCCTTATGAGAACTAAATTCGATTCAATAAGTATGCATATGGAGGATAAGATGGGGAAAAAATTTTTTACCTGTGATGCTGTTCTTGATACATATGCAAGGCAAATCGGAGTATTTGCCGGATATGCAAAAGAAATTCAGCCTCTTTCGTGGGAGTTGGCAGACAAGAGGACATATGTGTCATGGGCTAAAAAGAAATATGACATAATGGTATTCGGTATGCCTCAGGCATTTCACTATGGAAACGGGATGGGTACGAATCCCATATTCATGCTGCAGGCAATATCAGCTAACATCATAAGGCATAAAAGGATTATGAGTGATAATTTTGCAGTAATATGTTCATCCATTTGCAACGGCTACTTTCATGATGAAGAGTTCCCTTCATACAGGGAAACATATGAGCTTTTCCAGAAGGATTATCATAATATACTGCCTGATATGGAAGAGCACGGAGAATATTTTGCAGTGAAAAAGGAATACGTAAATGCTTACAGGTTCAACTATGCCTATCACCCCTACCATGCTTTTTCAATGATGTCCTGCGGTCACATAGCAGAGATGCATGCAAGTGCCATATATATAGCAGGCGCTTATGAGCCGGGATTTGCGAGGGGAATGGGAATGAAGACAAGGGCTACCTTTGAAGAAGCTTTAAAGGATGCAAAAAAATATGTGGGAGATAAACCGAATATCCTTGCACTTCCAAAAACCTTTAAGACTTCAGCAGTTCACCTTACCATGAAAGAGTAACTCCGCAGCCTATTGCAGATGCCGGTGAGCTTGCTTTGAGGGCCTTGGACGGGTCCCCAGCATTTTTATTGATTAAAATCAGATAAAGCACAAACAAAATTATCAGCCCCGGTGACAGGAAAGTGTACCGGGCTTTTTATTTGTAATAAAGCATTTTGGGACTTGGAATAACGCCGGCATGCTTTTTTAATTGAGGTATATATGATAAAATACAAATAACAGCAAGTATTTTTAAAACGGTATTATGTAACAGGATAGAGAAAAGTTAAAATTTTACTGCCTTAAATAATCAATAGTGCCCAAGGAAGACATTTTATTTGTAAAGATCATATAGATTTATTGAAAGAAAAACAAGTATGGATGTTAAATTTCTTGACAAAAGGTTGCATTACAATCAGTATATAAAAAAGTAGGTGCTGATATGAATTTTGGGGGAATTTTTAGTAACAGGCTAATTAATAGGTGGCTAAAATATTATATTTTATTAATTATGTTATTAATAGCAAGTGTTTCGCTTACATATTATAAACTGTTTTTAGTAATATATAACCAGACAGATGAGCTTTATATGATGTCTTTAAAGCAGTTTCAAAAAAATGTAGACCAAAAGATTGAGGAAGTAAAAAACATATGTATACAGCTTAACTTTAATCAAAGAAATAATACCATATCCTATACTACTCAGGAAGATTATGTTCAGAAGCTTGCAGTATATAATTTGGTAAAAGACCTGAAAAGTATAAGAGTAAGTAATAGCTTCATTGAAGATATAGCTATTTACTATCCAGAAAATAAATTCGTTGTTACATCTACCAGTAAATACTCATTAAAGCAATACTATAGCTTTAATCCGGAATTTAAACAGTATTTACCCTATGACGACTGGTATAATTTTATTGGTGAAAAGCATGACGGAAAATATATAATAATAGAAAAGGACCATGCAAAATATAAATATTTACATTATATTCAAACATTTCCTATAGAGCAGCCCTTATTAAAAAAATCAACCTTAATCATCAAACTCGACTTATCGGTGATAGATTTCCTAATAGAAAATATAGAAGCTTTTGACAAAGGCAGTATATACATTTTTGATTCATCAAAACAGAATATATACCATTCGGCAAATATAAGAAGCAATTTTAGTGAAGTTTTAGCATCAACCGGCATATTGGATGGGAAAAAATTAGAACCAAAGAATTACAATATTAAAATGGATTCACCTATTACCAATTGGACTTACATATATGCAAGTAATTTATCTATTAATAAAACCCTAAAATATGCCGGCAGATTGATTGGTATAGCTTTGGTATTACTATTTTGTGTAGGAAGCTTAATCTTTTATATAGCCGTTAAGGGTACAAATAAACCGATTTATGCTGTAAAGAAGCTGCTTGGCGTTAATAAACCACATAAGCAAGCCTTTGTAGAGATAGAAAGCGTGATTAATAATCTAAAGCAGTGTAAAGAAAAATATCAGAATTATCAACTGGATATGAAAAATTATATATTGATTAAGCTTGTTGAAGGCTCGGTGAATAATTGGGAAACGTGTACTGCGCAAATTAATGAGAATAAAGAGATTGTTTTTGATAAGAAATACTATAATGTTATAGTATGTAATATTGATAATGCGGACGGGCCTTATCAGGACCCGGAGAAATACCAGGCACAATTAAAGGCAAAAACCTCGGCGCTTTATACAGTAAAAAATGTGATGGATGATATTTTTAAGGATTATTATGTTTGTTACTGGTTTAGCTATAGAGGCCAGATTGTAGGAATTTCCAATGATGAAGGGAATACAGTAATCGACAGCAGGTCATCGTTTAATACTATATTGACGGAGGGCATAAATTATTTGCGTGACAAAAAAATGATTGACTTAACGGTTTCAATTAGTGATACCTTTATTAAGCTGGTTGATGCATCAAAGGCATACACACAGGCTCAAGGGGATCTTCAATTCAGGATGATACAGGGAACCTGTAATGTTATATATAGCAGGGAAGTAAGAAACAGCAGTGATGTTTGTTATAACCAGGATGTTTTGCAGTTTATGGGAAAAATAAAAAAATCAATAGCATGTTATGACTTTAAGCAAGCACAAGAATTTTTACATGGAATGTTCATTAAATGTTTTTATGACAGCAATATGCCTATACAATATATAAGATGCAAAGCTTATGCACTGATAGATATTATTGCAGGGATTATTAGGGAATTTGACACAAAGAATAATTCTGCAAAATGTCTGAATGAATCGGAATTCGAAGGACTGATGAATTTTAAAACTCTTAATAATCTGGAGAATAGCATCAGCAGTATTCTTGAGAAGCTTTCAAACAGCTACTATGATAAGGAGAACAAAAAATGCAAGTCATTAGCAGATGATATAACCAAATATATAGCGGATAATTACTTTGATGTTAATTTGAATGTGAATGCTATAGCCGGATATTTTCATATGACAGCGGCCAATACCGGCAAGTTGTACAAGCAGGTAAAAGGAGAAGGATTACTTAATGCAATTCATACTTATAGACTGGATAGGGCAAAAAGCCTTTTACAGAGGGGAATGAGTGTTTCAGAAACGGCACAAAAGGTTGGGTATGTTAATGCTATGACTTTTATCCGGATATTTAAAAAATACGAAGGAATAACACCGGGCAAATACTCCGATATGTCTGATAAAAGTGATGTTTTCAATTAATACAAAAATGGTATATGATAAACAAATTGTATATTATAATCTATAAAAGAGCAGCATTTAACCGGCTTTGAAATAAAAAAAGACATATACAATTTTTATATTTATATATCTTTTTTTTGTTTTTCACCAAATTAAAAGTGGATATTTTTTTTTGATTGAATAAGTAATACAATACTATATATTCTTTTGGTATACCTGAATAATAAGCATAGGGAGAGGATATCATTTTTTTATGCTAAAAAGGAATCTGCTTATTTTGAGCAGTTAATAATACATAAATAAAAAAGGATGGTGCTTTATGAAAAAAACACATATTAACATTTGGCGTTTTATATTGACGACACTGTTGGTATTATCTTTATTTGCCGGTTGTATGAAAAATGAGACAAAGGATTCAAAAGCTAATGAACAGTCTACAGTAAAAGATACAAAAAAGGATTCAAAGCCTATTACCTTTACATACTGGGTGCCAATACATGGTGATGCCGCTGCAAAAATGAAAAATTATGGAGAATCTAAGTGGGCTGAAGAGCTTGAAAAAAGGACAGGGGTTCATATTGAGTATATTCATCCTGTTTCCGGTCAAATTGAAGAACAGTTCAATCTGCTCATTGCTTCAGGTGAGTATCCTGATATTCTTGAACATGCAAAAAAATATAAGGGGGGTGCGGATAAAGCTATTGAGGATGGCGTTTATTTGAGGCTTAACGAATTAATAGAAAAGCATGCTCCCAATTATAAAAAACTAAGAGAATCAAATCCTGATGTAAAGCGTATGACAATTACCGATGAGGGCAATATCTGGTCGTTTGGTATGATTGCGGTTTCAGATGAATCAAATCCGGCCTGGTTAGGACCGGTGATGCGAAAGGATTTGTTGGAGAAATTTGGATGTGAAGCGCCAACTACGATTGATGAATGGGATAATGTGCTCCATATATTTAAAAATAATGGAGTTGAGATACCGCTGCTGATGGATTTTAAGTGGAGATACGAGATTTCCCATTGCTTTATATCAGCGTATGATTTAGGGGCAGAGTTTATAAATGTAAATGGTACGGTTAAATACTCTCCTTATGAGGAAAGATATAAGGATTTTATAGGGCTAATGGCAAGATGGTATAAGGAGGGGCTTTTAGATCCTGATTTTGCCACCAGGGATGACAAAAGCAGGAATTCTGTCATAACAAATGGTAAGGTTGGTGCTTTTCCCGAGGCTTACGGAATGCTTAAACGCCATATTGGTGCGGCAAGGACTATTAATAGCGATTTTGACTTGATGGGTATTGAATATCCTTCTCTTGAAAAAGATGCAAAGCTTTACTTAAAGCAAAAGAATAATATTGTAACTGGTAATGGAGCAGCAATAACAACCTCATGCAAAAATCCTGAAAAGGCAGTGGAGTGGTTTGATTATGGCTATTCAAAAGAAGGGTTCCTGCTGCTAAATTGTGGTTTTGAGGGCGAGCATTACGATCTGGCAGACGGAAAACCGGTTATAAAACAGGAAATACTTGACAATTATAATGATTATAAATGGATTATAAAACCACATGGGGGTCCTTTCCTGCGTGATGCCAGGCTGCATGCTGTTTTTTCAGATATGGTCCTAGATTGTGTAGAAAAATGGGAAAAGGCAGGGGGAGACTATGTAATGCCTGCCATACAATTAACGGCAGAGGAAAGCAAGAGATATTCTGCACTGATGACAGAGATTAAAACCTATGTTGAAGAAATGAGATTAAGGTTCATTTTAGGAGAAGAATCACTGGATAACTACGAAAAATACATTAAACAGCTTAAAAAGATGGGAATTGAGGAGGCTGTAGAAATACAGCAAAAAGCCCTGGACAGGTTCCTGAATAGATAATGGCTATTTGATTATAAGAGCCCCATTTAAAGATGGGGTTCTATAATTTTTTTAGTGAAGGAGAAGGTTTATGCAAAAACCAAATTTAGTATCACAAAGAGGAATAAAAAAAGATAAAAAGCTGTCCAAACCTCAGATAATAAAGAAAGATTTTTTTGTTAATTATCAGGTATACATTATGGCAGTACCGATGGTTATCTTTTTTATATTATTCCATTATATGCCAATGTATGGGATAATTATTGCTTTCAAGGACTTTACTGTTGGTAAAGGTATATTTGAAAGTGAATGGATTGGATTTGAGAATTTTATATATTTTTTTAACAGCCATTATTTTACCAGGGTAATAAAAAATACGGTTTTACTTAGCTTATATGGATTGCTGTGGGGATTTCCGGCACCAATTATCCTTGCCATATTATTAAATGAGCTGCATAGAGAAAAGTTCAAAAGACTTGTGCAAACTATTTCATATTTGCCTCATTTTATATCAATGGTTGTTATTTGCGGAATAATTATTGACTTTTGCTCACATGATGGATTAATTAACGATCTTTTGGTTATGATTGGTTATGACAGGAAGAATCTTTTGATAAATCCCAATTTATTCAGAACTATATATATCAGTTCAAATATATGGAAAGAAGCAGGCTGGGGAAGTATAATATATTTAGGAACTTTAACAAATATTGATCCCGCTCTTTATGAGGCAGCTACTATTGATGGGGCCAGAAGGTTCAGAAAGATAATACATATTACACTTCCGGGTATTGCGCCTACCATTATCATCTTATTGATTTTAAGATTAGGCCATATTATGAACACAGGCTTTGAAAAGATTATCTTATTATATAACCCAATGACCTATGAAACAGCAGATGTTATTTCTTCCTTTGTTTATAGGAAGGGTTTGGTCGAGTCTAATTATAGTTTTTCCACTGCGGTTGGCTTATTTAATTCAGCTATAAATTTTGGCTTTTTGCTTGTTTCAAACAGTATAAGCAGAAAAGTATCAAAAACCAGTTTATGGTAAGGGGGGTGGAATATGATTTATAAAAAGACACTAAGCGAAAAGATATTTGATTTTGTAAACTATTTTTTGATGGTACTGGTTGCTGTATTGTGTTTATATCCACTATTGTATGTTGTTTTTTCATCCCTCAGTGATCCGCTTTTATTAGTGACACAAGATGGAATTCTTTTACACCCCATGGGTTTTACATTAAAGGGTTATGAGCTGGTATGCAAGAATCCTAATATACTAATGGGGTACATAAACACTTTTTTTTACGTTATTGCAGGTACTTTTATAAATGTGATATTCACCGCAATGTCAGCATATGTGTTATCTCACAGGAACCTATACTGGAAGAAAGCATTAACTGTTATTGTTGTTTTTACCATGTTTTTTTCAGGAGGATTAATCCCCTTTTTTTTACAGGTAAAAAACCTGGGATTATATAATTCAAGATTGGCCCTTATATTACCTTCTGCGATTGTAGTTTGGAATCTCATTATTATGAGGACTGCATTTTTGAGTATTCCAAACAGCCTGGAAGAATCTGCAAGAATAGACGGGGCAGGCGATTTTACCATATTATTTAGAATAGTGATTCCTTTATCCGCTGCTACAATTGCCGTGATTACACTTTTTTATGCAGTTGGTCATTGGAATTCCTGGTTTAGTGCCATGATATTTTTAAGAAATAGAAATAAATATCCGTTACAGTTGGTTTTAAGAGAAATATTAATAGCTAATGATACCAGCAGCATGACAGTTGACGAAATTGGATTAAATTCTGCAAATGATGATAAATATCGTGTTCTGGTTCAATATGCAACCACTGTTGTTGCCACAATACCTATTTTATGTATCTATCCCTATTTACAGAAATACTTTATAAAGGGTGTTATGATTGGCTCGCTGAAAGGGTAAAATGCATAAATCAACTATACTAAAAAATAGGAATACTCAAAAAAATGTATTTATTGTGATATAATGTTTACTTAAGTATAAACTGCTTATTAAAAGCTAAAATACTCTGCAAATAATAAAGGGAGGGTTATAGACTATGAAGAATAGTCCGAATGTATTGATTATTCAAACGGACCAGCAAAGCCGTTGGACTCTTAGCTGTTACGGAGAAAATGAGGTATTAACACCCAATATTGACTCTATTGCCCACGAGGGAGCAAGGCTGCAAAATTTTTATACACCAAGTGCAGTATGTACTCCATCAAGAGGATGCTTTATTACCGGAAGATATCCCCACTGTAACGGAGCATTTAGAAATGGCGTACCGTTAAATAGGGATGAGGTTACCTTAGCTCATATATTGAAGGATAAAGGATATAAAACAGGATATATTGGTAAATGGCATTTAAATGGTGAGGATTATCCCGGCTGGTTAAACAAAGAAGATTCCATGGGGTTTGATGACTGCAGGTATATGTTTAACTGTTCACATCATAAGAATGTAAAAGAGGTTAAGAATGGAAACCCGGTATTTAATTTTAATATAGGTAAAGATGAATATATGACTGACTGGTTAACAGATAAGTGTATAGATTTTATTAACGATAATAAAGACGATGATTTTTTTATGATGCTAAGTATACCCGACCCGCATACACCTTTTACTGTCAGAGCTCCTTATGATACAATGTACAATCCTGAGAAGGTACGTATACCCGTATCTTTTAACCAGGAGCATATTCCGGATTGGGCGGAATATGATGAATGGGGCAGGAATAATGATTTTCCGTTTAACATGAAAAACAGGGAAAAGCTATTTAGACAGTATAAATCGCAATATCTGGGAGAGGTAAAATGTATTGATGATAATGTAGGAAGAATACTGGCCCGTTTAAAGGAGCTTGATATTATAGACGAAACAATTATAGTATTTACTACTGACCATGGAGAATATATGGGAGAGCATGGCATGCTGTATAAGAACAATCTTTATGAATCAGCGTACGGAATACCTTTTTTAATAAGATGGCCAAAGAAGGTTGAAAAAGGATTAAGCATTGATGAAACAATTACTGTAGTAGATTTTCAGCAGACCATTTTAGGCTTAATGGAATACCCACCCTCAGGAAGAGAGCAGGGGAGGGATGCTTCAAAGTTATTAATGGGAGAAAAAGTTCCTTGGATTAATGAGATGTATATTCATCCTAACGATGTACCGAGGACAGGGATTATTACCCGGGAATTTGAATTAGCCTATGTCGGAAAGGGTTGGAATAGAGATACAGAATTTAAGGACCATATTTTGTTTGACAGGATAAAAGATCCCCACCAGCTAAATAACCTGTATGATAATCCTGAGTATAAGGATATAGTCAAGCAATTAACAGAAAAGATAGCAGAGCACCACAGGAACTTAAGAACAGATCCAAAAGTATTGCCTAGTACTCTGTTCCATAAGTCCGTTCCTGTAGTTTGTGGTAGATTTTCCCATAGTGCAAGGCGGAGGATTGAGTAATACTGACGTATTGCGATATAACGGGTGCGAGCATGTGTGTCGTTCCAGTAGGTACGACACTTCATTGACGACAACGAAGCAATATGGGAAAATATGCCGCAAAATGCTGGTATGGATTAATGGAATAGAGTACTAGAACTCTGTTTAAGAGAGCACTTTGATTTATTTAGGACCATGCTGGGACTTTCATAATTTAAAAATGCATGTTATAATGTTTATTGAGGCATGGTCAATCCTTTTTTTTTGCCCGACAGCTCAAAATGTGCGGATTTTCCATGCCTCATTTTATTTGACTAGTGGTCACGTAAAACTTATAGTTATCTTTTCGCATATTTTTCTGCAATACCGATGCTGTTGCTCCACAAGAATCAAGGTACATTATTTCAAAACATGTTGTTTGAGTTACCCCATTTTTTAAAATAGGTATAAATTTACGCGTATAATGAACCATTTATCAGTCCAATCATTAAGAAAATGTAAGTGTCTAGAACCTTGAAAAAGGCTACCCGGCATATTCACCATCCGTAGTTCAGA
>JANQLN010000132.1 GCA_028280575.1 Clostridia bacterium | reverse complement strand
TTTTCTTAATGGAGCATACTAAATTTAGTAGTATGAATAATAAGCATATACAACATTTAGTATGCTCCTTGCTTGAAATTGATACAACGCAAATTGCTTAGGAGAATAGTATTAAATTAAGCAGGGGGAATACCATGTCAAACGGTAAAATTCGGCACATGTTTCCGGGAGGAAATACATCAGAAGGTTTCTATAGCTATTACGATTACATACTGCCTCAAGATGAAGCGACCAGAATATTCATTATCAAAGGAGGACCGGGTGTCGGCAAATCCACTTTTATGAAACAGTCAGGTCAGGATTTGCTGAAGGAAGGCTATGATGTTGAGTTTATGCATTGCTCCAGTGATCCGGAAAGTCTTGACGGGCTTGTCATACCGGCGCTCAAGGTAGCATTGATAGACGGCACTGCACCGCATATAGTTGATCCCAAAAATCCGGGAGCCGTCGACGAGATTATTCATCTGGGAGACTTCTGGGATGAAGATGGAATGAAAAGCAACAGGGAGGATATCATGAAAGCTAACAATGAGGTAGGAAGGTTATTTGCAAGAGCCTACAGGTACCTTAAGGCAGCTTCATATGTTTATGAAGACAATATCAAGATTTACGAGCTGGCTTCAAACAGGCAGCAGGCAAACATTATTGCGTACAGAATTATTGAAGATATATTTGGCGACGAAAAAGCGGCGGAAAATGAAGGCGGGACCAGATGTCTGTTTGCAAGTGCAATAACGCCAAGCGGCTTAAAAAATTATCTTCCGTCAATTCTTAATACAAACAGGCTTATTGTTTTAAAAGGTCATAAGGGAACAGGGAGAGAAGTTTTGCTTGAGAAAATTGTAGAAGCCGCTGTTATCAGAGGGTACTATGTGGAATGCTATTACTGCCCCATGACTCCTGAAAAGCTTGAACATATTGTTATTCCCGGAAAAGACATTTCAATAGCTACAAGCAGCAGATATCATGTGGTGCTTACCGAAGACAGGGAAAACTATAACCTTGATGATTATCTGGATGCTGCCGTTATAAAATATTATAAGGATATAGCGGAATATAACAAACTGGAATTTGAAGGTCTCCTTAACAGGGCAATACTAACAATACAGAAAGCAAAAAAAGTACATGATGAGATGGAACAGTACTACATTCACAATATGGATTTTAATGCCCTGCAAAAATGCAGAAGGGAAACGGTAAAAAAAATTCTAAAGCCATATTGCAGGAATTAAAGATGTTCCATATATTGGTTTTGACATGATGGAAAAAAGAAGAAAAATTAATTAAAAGGATATGCAAAAGCCGGATAAATTTTAATTATAGCTGTTTTATAGCTTGAGCCCCGCATGGGCATGGTTTATAATATATATGTACATGATATCGTGTACGCAGCGGTTTCCGGAGCCGACTTTCGAATGCGAAAGGAGTTGATTTGAAGTGGTAATTTATGTGGAGGTGGCCATACTTTAATGGCCTTCAAAAGGTGGCTGGAGTTGATCCGGCCACCTTTTTTGATTTGCATGTAAAAAAAATTAATGGTATTATGGTTTTATCCTTTTTATGGGTTTTATCACCTGGAGGCATAAATATATTTAAACTCCGGGCATAAAAAAGTATGATAGAATATTTTGAAAAGGCCGGATATATGTGAAGGAAGTTACTGCTGCAATAATAGAAGAAAACAACCGTATACTAATTGCCCAGAGAGGTTATGGGGACAAGCTTGAAGGTATGTGGGAATTTCCAGGTGGAAAAATTGAGCCGGGAGAAACGCCCCAGGAGTGTCTTAAGCGGGAAATATTTGAGGAGTTTGAAGCTGATATTGAAGTTAAAAACAAATTTGGAGAAAGCATATACACATATGGAAACAGGACAATCAGGCTAACCGCATATTGGTGCAGAGCAATTAGCGGTAAATTTGTTTTAAATGTCCACAAGGGAATAAGATGGGTAAAAAGGAGCGAGCTTTGCCTTTATGAGTTCGCACCTGCAGACATTCCATTTGTGGAGAAACTAAAAAAAGACAGCCGGCACATAAAAAAATGAGTTCTTGCAATAGGGTTTTTGAAATTTGTATATTTCAAAGGTCATATTGCAAGAATTAAAGTTTTTTCATATATTTGCGGAAGTGATGAGATGTACAGGATTTTAATTGTTGAAGATGATACTACAATATCTTCTATAATGCGGGACAAGCTTGATAAATGGGGCTATGAAGCTTTAATTGTAAAGGATTTCGGCCAGGTATTTATGGAATATACAACTGCCAGGCCACATCTTGTTTTAATGGATATAAACCTTCCATACTATGACGGTTTTTACTGGTGTGCAAAAATCAGGCAGGTTTCCGGTGTGCCGATTGTATTCATATCATCAAGGGATACGGACGGGGACAAAATCCGTGCTATTACACATGGCGGCGACGACTATATAGAAAAACCTTTTTCACTGGATTTGCTGGTTGCAAAGGTCCAGGCCGTACTTCGCAGGACATATTCATATACCGATTTGAATTTGAACATACTCCAATATAAAGACATGATGGTTAATATGGAGGATTTGAGGGTATTTTACAAAGGGAACGAAGTTAATCTCACTCCAAACGAATGCAGGATTTTATCCATGCTGGTTAGAAGCGGAGGCAAAATCATAACCAGGTCTCGCCTGATAAAGGCACTATGGGATGATGAGAGCTTTGTAGACGACAATACCCTTACGGTAAATGTAAACCGGCTGCGAAAAAAGTTAAGGGAGGCAGGTCTTTTTAACTGCATACAGACGGTTAAGGGAGAGGGATATATGCTGGTGCCAAACACCGTAAATACGTGACCATAGAGTGAAGCATATTTTTCCGAATTGCTTCGTTGTCGTCGGATTATCCGGCACTAACATGTAAGTGCCGGACGCACCTCCTCCGCCTTGCACTACGAAAAAATCTACTCCATTCTATGGTCCGTATTTACGTGTTTGGGCACTAATATGAAAACAGCCGAAGGGCTTCTTGGCGGAGTGTAAACTAAAACCCTCAAATGCTGTGTTCATAAGTATTTGTATGCGTTCATGGAGGATAGTATGAAATTTTCGGATTATCTCAAGGAAAGATGGCTTACCTATGTTTTTATTGCAGCCTGCAGCCTATTTGCAGTTGTTGTTTACAGGCTTGACAGGAGTTTTGACATTACTCCTTCAAATGCAGCATATATAGTGATAGGACTATCAATTTTGCTGATTGCTTTTGTCTCTGCCGATTATGTTATTCTGGATATACGTACCAGGAAGTTTAAAAATTACTGCGAAATCAACGCTTCATCAGAGGAGCCCGAAGAATTTTCATATCCTTTGGATAAAGAGTATTTAAGATGTATACGTAATATCTCTATGGAATATGAAAATTATAAATCAGAGGTGGGAACAAAATCGTCTGAGGATTTAGAGTTTATCACAAAATGGGTGCATGATATCAAGGTTCCTATTTCTGCCATGAAATTGATATTGGAAAGTAATGACAGCCTCCTGCCCCGGGACATTTTTGAGAAAATGGAAATTGAAATATCTAAAATACAACAGAAAACGCAAACAATATTTTATAATATCAAATCCAATACTTTTTATGACGATTATAAAATTGGAAAGGCCGGTACTAAAAAAATGGTTTCAGATGCACTTAAGGATTACTCCAGCTTTTTCAGCTATAAAAAGATAAATATTTCAATTGAAGGCAAGGATTACAATGTTTTGACTGATGAAAAATGGAGCGGCTATATAATTTCCCAGATTATTTCCAATGCGGTAAAGTATACCCCTGTTAACGGTAATATTTCCATCCGTACAAGCAGGATAAACAATAAGACGGTCATATCTGTAAAAAACAGCGGAAAAGGCATACATCCCAAAGATGCAGGGCAGATATTCAATAAAGGGTATACCTCGTCAACAGAAAGGAGCGGAATGAATGCAACTGGTTATGGCATGTATCTTTCCAAAAAGCTCTGTGAAATGCTTGGGCATGAGCTTGCGGTCAAAACAGAGTATGGAAAGTATGCCCGGTTTGATTTGACATTCATAGAAAACAAAAGCATACACAATGTGACAAAAATGTAAGATAGCAATCTGAAAATGTAAGGTGATTCAATGTACTGCCATACTGATTTTAATATATAATTTACACCGTGAGTAAATGAAGCAAACGGAGGATATGTAAAATGTATATTTTAAAAGCGCAGAATATCTCAAAGGTATACGGTTCAAAAAAAAGAAGCAAGCAATATATGGCACTTAAGAATATAAGCTTTGATATAAAAGCAGGTGAATTCATAGGAGTTATGGGTGCTTCCGGCTCAGGCAAAACAACATTGCTGAACATACTGGGCAGTATAGATAAACCTACAACGGGTAAATTCTTCATAAATGGAGAGGATATTACGACCATAGGAAAAAAGAAGCTTGCAAAGCACAGGGTGAAAAATATCGGATTCATATTTCAAGATTACAACCTGCTTGAAACCATGACATTGAGAGAAAATATAGTGCTGGTTCTTGCTTTATCGGGATATCCGGCCCATACAATGGAGGAAAAGCTTATAAAAATAGCAGATGATTTAGGTATTACACATGTGCTGGAAAAATACCCTTATGAGGTATCCGGGGGGGAACAGCAGCGTGCTGCTGCCTGTCGTGCCCTTATTATGAATCCCAAAATAATACTTGCCGACGAACCTACGGGAAACCTTGATTCAAAGTCTGCAAAAAGCCTGCTGGAGCTGCTGGAATTCATAAACGGCAAGTATAAGGCTACAATCCTTATGGTGACCCATGATGTATATGCGGCAAGCTATTGCCGCAGGATAATGTTTATAAGGGACGGGCAAATATATAACCAGCTCTATGCAGGAGAAAACAGGAAGGAATTTTTTGACTCCATTATAGATGTTATGAGTGTGCTTGGAGGTGAAAGATAATGAAGCTTTCAACACTGGCGCTGCGCAATATAAGGAGAAATTTTAAAAAATATGTAATGTATTTTTTTTCATTGAGCTTCAGCGTTTTCACAGCATACTCATTTCTTGCACTGATGGACAACAAGTATGTAAAAATGGCTTTTACACATGATGACAGGTATCAATCACTGCTTACCGGATTCGGAATAATTATAATGGTATTTGTAATGTTTTTCCTGATGAGCTCGAATAAAAGCTTTATAAGGGCAAGGAAAAAGGAAATATCCACTTACGCACTGCTTGGAATGACAAATGGCAGGATTGGAAGGCTGCTGTTTTTAGAAACCACGATTGTGGGATTTACCGCCCTTGCTATTGGAATTGGCATCGGGATATTTTTTTCCAAGCTTACGGCAATGATACTTCTGGATATTTCCCTTGCAGCATTTACAGGTGATATTAATTTCACCGTAGCCCCGAAGGGAATATATGTTACCGTATTCATATTTACTGCAATATTTTGTGTAATGGGCTTGTCCGGACTGGCTGCCGTTAACAGATTCCAGCTGGTGGACCTGTTCAAGGCCGAAAAAGTATCCGAAGGCAGGTCAAGGGGATCAATGCTGCTGTTGGTTTTGTCTCTGATATTAGTGGGAACCGGATATTATATGGCCGTAAATCCAAAACCTCTTTCGGTTGTTTCGTCTTCTATTCCTATTCTTGTTATGGTGATTATTGGGACATATATATTTTTCCGGAGCGGCCTTCCCAGGATATTAAGCCTGGTTAAAAAGAAAAAGAACAGATATTATAAAGCATCAAATTTAATTTCCGCATCTGCTTTTTCACACAGGATGAGATCCATTAGCTCTGTTATGGCAACTATTGCGGTTCTCTCTGCAGTTGCAACAACTGCCATAGCTGTGGGATATACACTGTATAGCAACATTGAAAAAAACACATATGAAGTTGTTGGTTATGATTTGTACTTTTACGGCGGCCAGGAAAAGTATTTGGAAGATATTGAAAATACATTTGAAAAACATAATGTAGAAGTACTTGAACAGTTTACAATACAAAGGTATGTTTGCTCTCCGGGATTTACCAAATTTTCTGCTGAAGGGGTAAATTATACACTGGACGAAAATGATTATTTCAGGGTATATTCCCAATCTGTCTATAATAAGCTTATGTCCATATCAAGGTGTAATTATGAAACTGCCGGTATAAAGCCGGGAGAAGCCATTTACATTTATGGCTTCATGACTGATAATATTGCACGGGAAATTAACGGTAAAGAGCTCTATTTCAGCAGCAGGAAAATAACAATCACTTCTTATTTAAGAGCACGTTTTATATCCTTTGGCGCAGAACACACCTTAGTTATTAATGATGATGACTTTGATTCATTTGTAAAATCGGGAGATATTAAGGACAGGAATGAAAGCGGAATACAATATGACCTGGCTACAGTATATAAATTTAAGAATGCATTGGGCTTGCCGGAGCTGAATAGGGAATTAAAAACAGTTCTATCAGATAATACAGGCAATTACAGAACAGCATACGACAATTATAACGAATCCCTGGAAACCTTTGGGCTTGTGTGCTTTATAGGGTTTTTCATGAGTGCGGTTTTTATCCTGATGACTGCCAGCCTGCTTTATTTCAAACAGGTAATGGCGGCAGAAGAAGAACGGCAGCAGTATAAGACACTCAGGAAAATAGGCATGGATGACTTGGTAGAGAAGAGGGTAATAACAAAAAGGCTGCTTCCGGTTTTTTTGATTCCTCTTGCTGTTGGAATAATTCATTCCATATTTGCTATGAAAGCTGCCGATACGGTTGTATTTTCAAACATGATACCCCTTGAGAACTCCTATCTGGTAGTGCTCGCATGTTCGGCAGTCATGTATGGAGCATATTCCCTTGTATATGGAATGTTTTACTTCATCACCCTGGGCCAGTATTCAAGGATAGTAAAATAGAATCTCAAATCTTATGGTTTGAGTTTCCCCATTTTTTAGAATAGGTATAAATTTAAGCGTATAATGAACCATTTATCAGTCCAATCATTAAGAAAATGTAAGTGTCTAGAACCTTGAAAAAGGCTACCCGGCATATTCACCATCCGTAGTTCAGA
>JANQLN010000022.1 GCA_028280575.1 Clostridia bacterium | reverse complement strand
GTAAGGGCCATGCCGTCCTTTAAGCCGTTCCCGTAAAAGAATACCCTGGTTAAGGTCCTTTTCCACAGGCAGGCGTCGGCGTACCTGCTTAAATCCAGCGCCATATCTTGTGGCAGGGCGTTTTTAAGCTTTTTATAGAGCTCATCCTTTCTTTTTTCACATTTGGCTGCTTCCCCGCTCTGCTCAAATTCAAGGTCAAGCTGCCTGAGCCTTTCCACCTCGCATGCCGCAACGAACCTTTCAAATTCCTGCACTTCTTTTTTGTTATCCATACCATATATCTTCCCTTCAAATTTTATTGAAGGGAAAAATTAAAAAGGCACATACGCAAGTTTATATTCTACACATGTACCTTGATAAAGCCATTGAAAAAACAGCGAAAATGCTTTATAATAACAGTCGGACTTGTTGTGGCGGCATATTGCTGTTATATGTGTAGCGTCGCCTACGCGTATAGTTCTCGTGTGGTTGCTGCACACGGGAACCGCAATTGGTCCTTATTTAATTTTTCCCATAGCAAAATTATATACAAAACAAGGAAAAAAAGCAACTGCTTTTGAAAATTTGAGTACCCCCATTTTTTAAAATTCATTCCCAATGATAGCTGTTTCATTATACACATAAATCTTCTCAATGTTAAAAATGGGGAATCTCAAATCTAAAAATACTTGCAAATTGCAAGCAATTAATATATACTAAAAGTAGTTGCAATTTGCAAGTATTTTAGCAGGCAGGTTAAAATATAAGGAGGCAAGCTATGGACCTATTAAGTAAAGAAAATGTGGACAGTGCTTTATTTACGTTTTTAAAAAGCATATATTTGTTTGAACAGCGTGAACGTGAGCTTTTTGGCGTATCCTGGAAGGAAGTTTATCTAATGCAGCTTTTAAAGAGGGAGGGCAAGCTTTCTGTTACACAAATTTCTAAAAAACTAAAAATTGAAGATTTCCAGGCCAGCAGAACAATATCAAAATTATTTCTAGGGAATTTTGTCAGCCGGGAAAAGGTGAAGGGAGATAACAGGCTTGTTTTAGTTGGTATAACCGAAAGGGGATTAAAAAAAATAGAAATGATAGAGCAGTTTAATTATGAAATGGTTGTATCACAGTTAAATGACTATCCAAATAGCGAAAAACAGATTTTACTGGAAATGATAGAAAATTTGGATAAAATTTTAGGGTTAAAGGCTTAAGGGAGGTAATAAGCTATGGTTTTAGAGGGGAAAAATGTAGTCGTAACAGGTGCGTCTTCAGGTATAGGGCTTGAACTGTCAAAAAAATTGTTAGAATCCGGGTGTAGGGTTATTGGGGCTGCAAGGGATACAAAAAAAATTAATTTTGAGCATGAAAATCTTATGCTGTATAATTGTGATATTTCACAAAAAGAAAATGTTGATCAATTATTTGAGTATTCTCAAAAAGTGTTTGGCAGGATTGACTTGTTTATAGCTAATGCCGGATTTGCTTATTATGAAAAAATAGATCAGGCAAATTGGGCGCATGCTAAAAAAATATTTGACACCAATGTGTTAAGCTTGGTATACAGCGCTGAAAAAATGAAAGAGGTTAACAATGATAAAGCATATAATTTTGTAGCAATGGCAAGTGGAATGAGTTATGTCTCACTCCCGGGCTATTCGCTGTATAGTGGTACAAAGGCTGCCATTAGAGGGTTTGCAGACGCATATAGGTGGGAGCTGGATAAAAACCAGTACTTTCAGGTGGCTTATCCGATAGCTACAAGGACAAATTTTTTTAATTACGCAGGCAATAGCCCGGTACCATGGCCAAGCCAGGAGGTAAGCAAGGTGGCAAGAATCATTATAAAGGGCATAAAAAGGGATAAGGCCAATATCTATCCCTCTAAAATATTTTTGCTTACTAAATATTTTAATAACATTGTACCATTAATTTATAAAATATATTTAAAAAGTATGTGCAGGAAATTTAAAAGCTTTATTGACAAAAGCTATAATTGACAGGAGTGACAATGTATGATAAAAAAATACCCGGCTCCATGGAAGCTGAGAGGCAGAGGCTATATAATATTGTATAGGTTTAAAAAGGACTTTGTTAACGAAAGGGGAAATATTCCTGAGTTTTTGAAAGGAAAATTTGCAGGAGGTTTTGGAAGCATCATGCTTGTGGACTATGAGGAATCAAATGCAGGACCATACAGTGAATTACTTTTCATTCCCGGGAAATTCCACCATAAGAACAAAAGGCTTCACACGATAAGCAAAATCTACGTATCTACAATGGAAAGCGTAGAAAACGGAATTGAAAACTGGGCCATACCAAAAGAACCGGCAAATTTTAGCTTTGATAAATCCGGCACGGGCCTTGAGTCGGTTGATATAAAATCTGGCAGAAAAAATATTATGAAGATATCGTTAAGAAGCAGGGGCTTACCTTTTCCGGTTAATACAAAGCTTATGCCTTTTCCGCTGGTTCAATACAGGGACAATAAGTATTATTACACTACTTTTGAAGGTAAGGGAAAAGGACGAATTGCTGCCGTTGACAGTATTAGCGTTAATCCTGAATTATTCCCTGACGTAAGCAATATAAAGCCGGCAGTTGTGATTAAGGTAGAACCATTTAATATAGTATTTCCTGAAGTTCGAACAGCTAAAGATACCGGAAACCTTATATAAGCATTTTGCTTGCATTATGATCGAATATACCAAAGCAAGTAAAATAATAATATTGAAAAAATATCTTGTATTAGGAATAAAAATGTTATACTATACAATAAAAAGTGGAATTATATTTTTGAAAAAAGCGGGGAAACATGCATAAACTATTGCTTGCATATGAGCAGATTTGCTTGCGTAAAGTGGTTTGGCAAATTGGCGAATTATGACATCATCTATCCGGTGCACATTTTTATAGTTTAAATAAAATAATTGCTCATTTTATTTGAAAGAAGGGGCTTTATATTGAATGCCGGAGTAAGAGCAAGCAAAATTTTTATCATATATAATAACAATTGTGTGATTGGCCTTGCGCAATAAATTGGGAGGAGAAATATATGACAAAAGGACAGATTGAAGCGAAAATTAGTGAAGCCGTAAGCAAATTTGAAATTGAATATATGGGACGGGGACCCAAACAAATTAAGACTATTATTATTCAAGATTTGATTATTATACGCCTTAAAGGTTTTTTAAGCCAGTCTGAGCAGAAATTGGTTGAAAACAATCAGGGTATAGAGCTTCTGAAAAGAGTAAGGACCATTTTATTTGAAAGTGCCAGAGAATATATGCAAAGCCTGATTAAAAATGTTATTGATGTAGAAATTGTAAGCACACATTCGGATGTAAGTACAAAAACAGGTGAAAAAATTATTATAATTACCGTTGATGAAAATTTGGAAGAAAGGCTGAATTAGCCAGCAATTTTTTAAAATTCAGGTAAAGGATGTACCTTTGTTTGCGCTGTTCTAAATCCTGCCCATTACTTGAAGCTGGAACAATGCAAATTGCTTTAAAACAGAAAAGTATTGCATTTGCCTTATTTTTTTAGTATGATATGGTGGGGTATAGAGAAAGTTTTATAAAACTAAATTTATTGTTGGGAGACAGAGCCAAGGGTTGAAAACCAATCGAAATGTAAGCTTTTGTTTAATGGCCTTTATGTAAGGTCATTAAGTATTGGCTTTTTTAACCATTCGCAAGTAATCCCTTTGATTCAGGTATTTTGGCGGTGTAAGTTATATTGGGAGGGGAGTATACCTCTTTTGTGTATAACCTCATTGCAAAGATATATTAATATGAAAGCAGTGTTGCAGTTTGGCAGTCGGACAGTTGTGAAAGTGGGACTAATAAAGCAAAACAAAGCCTATCAAATGCTGTTTTCACAGGTATTTGCGGTCTTGGATTGTGTAGATTATCATAAAGCATAGTTGGGGAATTAGTTAGTTCATAAGGTGAAAGTGGGGTGTTAAAGTAAAAACTAAAGCCCTTAAAAATGCTGTTTTCATATGTAATTTGTAAGTAAGGCCCATGTAAGCTATAAATTTATTAAAAGCCATAACTATTAAGGTATGAAAAGGAGTGAGGAATAATATGGCAGATGATATTTTAAAAAGAATTATTTTACCAAAAGAATTAAATGATGTATTAAAGGACAAGCATGATGTAATAATTGCAGAATCCAGGGACGAAATTCTCAGCATGGCACTGGGTGGTAACGAAAAAGACATATTTGAGGTTGCTTATGATGTTCCGGGCTTTGGCAGAATTGTTGAAGCAACCGTTGCACCATGCAAAAACGGTGCTGCTGTTAATTATACCGAGGCGTATATGCGCAGGAGGGATCCGGATTGTATGGTTATAGCCGACGAGGGGGAGACCGACAAACCCAGATACGGGGATTTATATGATGATGATTTTCAAGGCTTAAGGGCTGCTACATTTGATTGGCTTAAGACACAGGAGCTGATATTGTTACCATTTATGGCAGGAGGAATGGAGCTGGGCTACCCGGCCTTACTTGTAGCTCCGAAAAATGCTGCGTTTTTTGTCGGCGGTCTGGGCGACCTTCAAGGTTTTATTCCAAAAAGCCAGGTTAAAGAGGGATTCAAACCTACAGCAATAATTTATCTTGCTCCTCCTTTTAGACACACCCACTTTGACGGGAAGCAGATAGTTGTACACAACAGGCTTAAAAACATGCATGAGCTTTTCTCTTACAATCTGTATCCGGGCCCGAGTGCTAAAAAAGGTATTTATGGAGTACTTCTTAATATTGGTGAGCAGGAAGGCTGGGTAACCGTGCACGGATCGAGTGTAAAGGTTATTACCCCCTATGACAATGAAATTGTTATTATGCATGAAGGAGCAAGCGGCGGCGGCAAGAGCGAAATGATAGAGTACATGCATAAGGAAATGGACGGAAGAGCTATTCTGGGTAAAAATCTTATAACAAATGATAAGATATACCTGGAATTAAAATATTCTTGCGAATTAAAGCCTGTAACGGACGATATGGCCCTTTGCCACCCTGATATCCAAAATGGAGGCAAAAGGTTAAGGGCAACAGATGCGGAACAGGGGTGGTTTCTCAGGATAAACCATATAACCCAATATGGAACTGACCCGCAGCATGAAAAACTCTCTATTCATCCAAAGGAGCCTCTTATTTTCTTGAATCTTCAAGGTGTACCCGGATCCACATGCTTAATCTGGGAACACATAATGGACGAGCCCGGTAAGCCCTGTCCTAATCCGCGTGTTATTATGCCAAGAAGACTTGTTCCAGATGTTGTGGACGATCCTGTTGAAATTGATATCAGAAGCTTCGGCATTCGCACACCGACCTGCAACAAAGAAAAACCTTCCTATGGTATTATCGGTTATTTTCATGTGCTGCCACCAAGCCTTGCGTGGCTCTGGAGATTGGTTGCTCCAAGGGGCCATGCCAATCCTAGTATAACGGACACCATAGGGATGACAAGTGAAGGAGTGGGTTCATACTGGCCTTTTGCCACAGGTAAACGTGTAACACAGGCCAATTTGCTGCTAAAGCAGATAATTGATACTCCAAATACCAGATTTGCACTTTTTCCAAACCAGAATGTGGGAGCATACGAGGTTGGATTCATGCCGCAATGGGTTGCCAGAGAATACCTGGCAAGGCGCGGAAGCGCAAAGTTCAAGCAGGAGCACTTTGTTGAAGCAAAATGCTCGCTTTTAGGCTATGCGCTGAATTCACTGAGGATTGACGGCATTTTTCTTCCAAAGGGGCTGTTGCAGGTTAACCTGCAGCCTGAAGTAGGCAATGAAGCCTATGAGGCCGGTGCAAAAATACTGGAAGATTTCTTTAAGAAGCAATTAGCGAAATTTGTTACACCTGATTTGGACCCGCTTGGCAAAAAAATAATTGAGTGCTGCATATGCGACGGGACACTTAAGGATTATCTTGATTTGATACCAATGAAGATATAGTATTAAAAGGAAATGACATTCAATTCAATAATACAAAAGAAAAACCGGTATGATATTTATCATACCGGTTTCCTTAAAATGTTATAAGGATATGTGCCATAAGTCTATATATAATTTCGACAGGTTTAGCCAAAATCCTTCTTTTTTTAAAAATAAACCAAAAGAATATAAAGGAAGCCGGTAACGCAATTTGCTCAGCAGCCATTTATGGAGTAATTGTGATAAAAAGAGAAAGAATGTAATTGAATATTTATAATATTGACTATATAATATAAATATGAAAACAGTCATCTTGTTTTCATAAGCTGCATGCATTAATAAAAATATTTTAAACAATATGTTGGAGGGTTGGTTTTGAAAAGGAAATGGGTTAAAATTATGGCGATTCTCACTTTGCTGGCCTTTTTATCCACTTCATTAGGTTTGATAGGGTTATCCATCTTTGGAAGATGAAAAGGCGTTTCATATAGCAGTATTATAATTGGAGGTGGTAAGATGGGTAATTTGGAAGGTGCTTATATATTTCCGCATCCTCCTATACTGGTACCTGAAATAGGAGAAGGCAGAGAGCTTGAGGCAAAAAATACTCTTGATGCCTGCAAAAGTGCAGCAGCTGCTATTGCGGAAAAAAAACCTGCAACCATAATTGTAGTGACACCCCACGGACCTGTTTTCCAGGATTATATCTTTATGTCTTCCGAATTAACGTTGAATGGGGATTTTGAAAATTTTGGCGCTCCGGATGTTAAATTCAGCTTCGGTAATAATAATGACTTTGTCAATAGGATTTCAAAAAAAGCCAGGGATGAAGGCATTTATGCCGGAGGACTTGAGATATCACTGGTTAAAAAGTATAAAATACCCCAGTCCCTGGACCACGGTACACTGGTTCCATTGTATTTTATATGCAAAAAGCACGCCCAGTTCAAGCTTGTACATATATCCGTAGCAGGATACTCAAATCTTGAACTTTACAGGTTCGGCATGTGTGTTGGAGAATCAATTAAGGAATCCGGTGAAAAAGTCATATTCATTGCAAGCGGCGACCTGTCACACAAATTGACACATGATGCCCCATATGGGTTTAGTCCCAGAGCAAGCGAATTTGACAATAAAATAAAGGACAATGTTGAAAATAATAATGTCCGGCAAATTGTTGAAATGGACGAAGGATTATGTGAATCGGCAGGTGAATGCGGGCATAAGTCATTTATAATCATGTACGGGGCTTTGGACGGCTATGAACTAAAAAGCAGGGTATTATCATATGAAGGTCCTTTTGGGGTAGGGTATATGGTTGCTGAGATTATTCCGGGGTTAAAAAACAGGAAAAGGGAGCTTTACAATATTCTGAAAGAGAGTGAAAAAAATAAATTCCATAAAATAAAAGAAAATGAAGATGTGCATGTCAAGCTTGCCCGTTCCGCCCTTGAGACGTATGTGAAGCATGGAAAATCCATGGCATTACCGGGTGATTTGCCCCACAACATTACTAATAACCAGGCGGGCACATTTGTGTCCATAAAAAAACACGGGCATTTGAGAGGATGTATTGGTACTACCCGGCCAACCTGTGGTAATATTGCTGAGGAAATAATACAAAATGCCATAAGTGCCGGTACGAGGGACCCCAGATTTGCTCCGGTAAGCGAGGACGAGCTTGAGGGTCTTGTTTATTCCGTAGATGTATTAAAGGAATCCGAACCTGTTGATTCAATAGATAAACTGGATGCCTCCAGATATGGAGTGATTGTAAGAAAAGGAGGGCGTACCGGTTTACTCCTGCCAAACCTTGAAGGTGTGGATACACCTGAGCAGCAAATATCCATAGCACTTAAAAAAGCCGGTATACATAAGGATGAAAGCTACAAGATAGAGCGGTTTGAAGTTATCCGGCACAAATAATCCAAAACGTGTTCAAGCCTTGCGAAAGATTCGATATAATGGGGATGGGCCTTATAATGAAAGAAGCAAAGTATTATGAAAAAATAAATAATAAAAAGGTATACTGCATGCTTTGTCCGCACAATTGCACCATCGGGCCGGGAGCATCCGGGAAATGCAGGGTGAGGAAAAACGTTGACGGCAGGCTTTATTCTATTAATTATGGAAAGGTAACATCACTTTCTTTAGACCCGATTGAAAAAAAACCCTTGAACAGGTTCAAGCCCGGCTCAAAAATACTTTCCGCAGGAACATTCGGCTGTAATTTAAAATGTTCATTTTGCCAGAATTGGACAATTGCCCAAAAATTGCCCGATGCAATGGATGTAAAGCCCGGGCATCTGCTCCAAAAAGCATTGGAGCTGAAGGACAGGGGAAATGAAGGTATTGCATATACATATAACGAGCCGTTTATATGGTATGAATTTGTTTATGACGCCTGTATTGAAAGCAATAAGGAGGGGCTTGCAAATGTTCTTGTGACCAACGGGTTCGTTTCTCCTGAGCCACTTTTGGATATAATACCTTATGTTGACGGGATGAATATTGATGTGAAAGCTTTTACACCCATGTTCTACAAGGACATATGCGGTGCTGCACTGGAACCTGTGAAAAAAACAGTTGAATTTTGTGCGGATAAGTGCCATGTTGAAGTAACGACATTGGTCATACCAAACCTAAATGATGATATGCACGAAATTGAATGTCTTGCTAAATGGCTGTCTTCAATTTCTAAAAAAATTCCTCTTCACCTAACCAGGTTTTTTCCAAATTACAAAATGACTGATAAACAGAAAACTCCATATGAAACACTTATCAGAGCCCGGGAAACGGCTTTAAAATATCTTGATTATGTATACCTGGGAAATGTTTGATTATTCTTTAAGAAATATATTTGTTAAAAAATTTTAATAAAAAAAGCTTACATAATTATTAAAAAAAAGGTATAATTATTACATAATCGGTACTCTGAAAAGTTATTTAATTTGGTTTTGGATTAAAGTATTACATAAAATATTTTAAATAAACGGTTTTTTTGGGATGTGAGGTTTTTTGGAATTCCTCAAAAGAATAAATATCGAAGAGCTGATAAGAAATTCTACTGCTTATATTGGATTTGATAGTCCCTTGTCAATTGTAAGAGCACTAATTGATATAGGGATAGTTTCTTATGTAATTTATAAAATTATTGTTGTTGCAAAGGAAACAAGGGCCTGGCAGCTCATAAAGGGGATTATAATAGTGCTTATCGCAGCATTTTTAAGCCAGCTTCTTGGGCTTAGAACCATAGCCTATATATTAAGCAATACGGTTTCTATAATAGCCTTTGCACTTGTGGTCATATTCCAGCCCGAATTGAGAAGAGGCTTAGAGCAGATAGGGAGAAGCAGGTTCAGGGATCTTTTTAATCCTGAGGAGGAAAGCAGCCGGCTTGTAAAAACTGCTGTCATAGAGGAAATAGTCAAGGCAGCGGCCCAGCTTTCAAAGTCTTTTATGGGGGCCCTTATTGTTATAGAAAAAGATACAAAGGTAGGAGAAATAATAAATACCGGAACACAACTGGATTCTGTGGTTTCTGCCGAGCTTTTAATAAATATATTCACACCCAATACACCGCTTCATGATGGTGCGGTAATAATAAGAGATAATAAAATAAAAGCAGCTTCATGCTTTCTGCCGCTTACCGACAATCCCAACCTTAGTAAGGAGCTTGGGACAAGACATAGGGCAGCACTTGGCATTACGGAAGTTTCCGATTGCATAAGCGTAATAGTTTCAGAAGAGTCAGGGAAAATTTCCTTTGCATTAAGTGGAGGACTTACCCGTAACCTCAATTCGGATACTCTTAGGAAAGCTCTTAATAAGAATATGATTAATGAAGCCGAGCAAACCAAAAAGCTCACACTTTGGAAGGTGAAACCCAGGTGAAAAGTGTATTTGACAGAAATATAACCATAAAAATAATATCCGTACTTGCAGCTTTGCTTTTTTGGATAGTGGTATTTAATACTGAAAATCCTTATGATGAGCGCAAGGTAAGCGTTAAGCTTAATTTCAAGAAAGAAAGCAGTCTTATAGAAAAGGATATATACCTTTTAAACAAGGATAGTATTCCCAGAACCGTTGATGTAACTATAAGAGGCAGGAGTGAAAATGTGGACCAGTCCATTAAGGATTTTTCTGCCGTATGTTTCCTTGATTTTTCAAAGGTTGGAAGTATTGAAGATAACAAAATAGAAATTGACGGGCCATATTTTGAAAACAGGGATATATATGTGTCAAAGGTCGAACCTTCCAAGGTTGAACTTGAGCTTGAAAAAATAATAAAAAAGACATTTCCAATTAATATTAGATTTGAGGGAGAGCTAAGGGAAGGCTATAAAAAAATAAAAACCGTACAGGATAAAACGGAGTTTGAACTGGAAGGCTTGAACTCATTAATTGACAGGATTTCCTACATAGAAGCCGTAATAAATATTGACAGCCTGGATAAAAGCTTGAATGTTGAAAAAAATTGTGTTGTTTACGATATAATGAATAAAAGGGTAAGTGAGTTTAATAATATAAGTGTGAATGTTGACATCCAGGTTGGCAAGGAGGTTACTATCAGGCCTGTGATTGAAGGGGTACCTGATTCAAATTATGTCAAAGGAATAGATACCGTATCTCCTCAAAAAATAGTTATTGCAGGTCCGAGTGATTTATTGTCGAAGATAAATACAATTTATACGGAGCCTGTTAACATAGACGGTGCCTCCAGCACTGTGGGTGAAAGTGTAAAATTCAATTTGCCCGAAGGGGTGGCACTTGTAAACGGAGAGCCGCAAACTGCCAGTGTAAAGGTTAATGTAGAAAAGCTGGTGGAAGCGAAGTATCAAATGGCAAGTAATTACGTCCAGCTTATGAATAAAAAAGTTGACGGTTCAAAGTATTACGAATTACTGGATGATTTTATTGAAGTGGTTGTCAAGGGGAGAAGATCCGACATCGATAGGCTTGAAAGTTCCGATATCCAGCTTAAGGCCGATGTAAACGGATACTCCGACGGAGTACACGGTGTTCCTGTAAGGGTTAATGTACCAAGGGGCTTTTCGTTTGTTTCAGCCGAAAGCCTTAATGTTAAAATTGAAAGCTATAAAATAGTTTTTATCGATACTGATAAAATAGAATTGCTAAATTCCTCGGAGGATAAAGAATACGGTTATGACAACAGTAAAATTGAATTGATACTGAAAGGCAGGGAAAAGCAGCTTGAAGGGATAACAGCGGATAGCATCAAGCCTGCTGTTAATGTTGAGGATATGGAAGAAGGAAATCACAGGGTGGATATTATGGTTACCCTTCCTTCCGGTATAAGTGTTGTTGAAAGTACTATGGTTACTTATATTGATGTAAAATCAATTAATACAAATACTGACGAGAATCCTGAAGAGACAACGGAACCTACAGATGGAGCAAATTAGAAAATTATGAAGTATTTGATCAGGAATATAAGATTGGAACTAAAAGACCATGATAATATGGAATTGTTAAAAGCATTTGCATTAAAAAAGCTAAAGGTCAGCAAGAATAGATTGACAGGTTTTAAGATTGTAAAGGAATCTTTGGACGCAAGAAGGAAAAACAGTATTTCACTAGTATATACACTCTTCGTTGAAATTCAGGGGCGGTCCGGAATAAAAAATAATTCAATAGTTGAAATAGAAAACCAGGATGATAAGCCGCTTGTCAAAGGGGATTTAAAGCTGTCAGGCAGGCCGGTTGTGATTGGAAGCGGTCCCGCAGGGTTATTTGCAGCTCTTGTCCTTGCCGGTAACGGGTATAGTCCGCTTGTGCTGGAGCGTGGCGAATCCATGGAAAAAAGGAAGCAGATTGTAAGAAAGTATTGGGAAAGAGGAATCCTTGATGAAAAGACAAATGTACAATTTGGAGAGGGCGGGGCAGGCACGTTTTCCGACGGCAAGCTTACTACAAGGATAAATGACACAAGAAGCTCACAGGTTATTGAAGAATTCCACAGGGCAGGGGCCCATGAACAAATACTGTATAAGGCAAAACCCCATATCGGTTCGGATGCATTAAATGATGTTGTTGTCAACATTAGAAACAGGATTATTGATATGGGCGGGGAAGTAAGGTTCAATTCAAAAATGACTCAAATCATTGTAAAAAACGGTTTATTGGAAGGCATAGTGGTAAATGAAGATGAACTGGTACGTGCACAGGTTGTAATTTTGGCTGTTGGACACAGTGCCAGGGACACTTTCCAAAGTCTTTTTGACTGCGGTGTTAATTTTAATCAAAAGCCATTTTCCATGGGAGTGAGAATAGAGCATCCCCAATATATGATAAACAATGCCCAATACGGAAAAGCACATATGCATCCTTCACTGGGAGCGGCAGATTACCAGCTTCATACAAGGGTAGGGGACCGGACCGTATATTCTTTTTGCATGTGTCCCGGAGGAATTGTTGTGGCATCGGCCTCTGAACATGGAGCAATTGTTACAAACGGAATGAGCGAATTTGCAAGAGACAGGGAAAATGCCAACAGCGCTTTTGTTGTTTCCATAGCTCCCGGGGATTTTGGCAATAGACATCCGTTAGCCGGTATTGAATTTCAAAGGAAATGGGAAAGGCTTGCGTTTAAGCTTGGCGGGAATGATAATTCCGCACCTGTTCAAACACTTCATGATTTTGCCCGGGACAGCAAATTTAAAGGGATAGGCATTGTAAAACCCAGTTATACCGGCAAAACCAGATATGCAGACCTGAAAAGCTGTATGCCCGGATATGTTGCCGCTGCTATTAAAACGGCTATTCCGGTTTTTGACAGGAAAATAAATGGTTTTGCCTTTGACGATGCACTTATGACCGGCGTGGAGACACGTACATCTTCGCCTGTAAGAATACCCAGAACGGATACCCTGGAAGCAGATGGGATAAAAGGTCTTTTTCCCGCCGGTGAGGGTGCAGGTTATGCGGGCGGTATTGTAAGCGCAGCAGTAGACGGAATCAAAGCAGCGGAAAAAGTTATCAGCATTTATAAGCCTAGTGGTCTGAGACCACTAGTGTAGCGCTGCAGGAAAACTGAAAGGCGCTTTCATTCTATGCCTATTTTCCTGAACTTTAAAGGGGAAAACCCTGTGCTGCTTTTAAATGTCCTGGAAAAATGACTCACCTCATTAAAGCCGGTTTTCCGGGCTATTTCAGTTATTGACATATCATGAAGCTTTAAAAGGTATTTTGCTTTTTCCATTCTCATGTTGTTTATATAGTGCATGGGTGACAGCCCCGTATGCTTTTTAAAAAACCGTATGAAATAATTGGGATGAAAATGGGCAATTTTTGCCAGAGAGTCTAAAGTTATTTCAGAGGATAGATTACTCTCAACATATTTTATAACCTTATCAAGTTTAGAAGTTGATGAAGTATGCATAAGCTCAACTTGGCCTTCTGCTTCACATGAGTCCAGAAAAAAAGTGATAATATCCAAAAGCCTTGAGTTTAAAGACAGGGTTGCTGTTAGCACCTCGCTTTTATAAGCTTCAATAAGCTGCATAAACAAATCCGTTAATTTTTCCTCGTGCCGGACTTTTACATATAAAGGTGTTTTAATCATGTCAAACAGTTCAATATCACCGATTTTTGAAGTAAAATGGCACCAATATTTTTTAAAGCGGTTTTCATTGATATATGAAAAAGACTGTTTCACACCGGAAGGCATAAGATAAATATAGCCTGGCTTTGGATAGATATCCTTGCCGTCTATTCTCAGCCAGCCCTCCCCGTCCAGTATATAATAAAACTTGTTGAACCGGGGAATATAGTCAAGTTCCCTCCATTCGAAATTACATTCGGTGTAGCTGGACATTAAAAGGCTTACCTTGAGGCCTGAGACGTATTTTCTTACAAACATTCTTTGTCTTTTACTTTGATTATTCATGCTCAACCTGCCGTTCCCTATCGATAATTACCGCATCTGTTTCAATTCTGCCTGTTCCTGTTAGGAATTTTAAGTTAATTTTTTTCAAAAAGCTGTTAGTAATATCTATTTATATTTTAACACACAATTGATAACATTGTATACTGAGATGGAAAAAGAGCATTTTGCTCATATTACGCTTTTTTTAATAGAACACCTGATACATAATTAAATTGATTAATCAACGGTTTTTTCTGTCTTAAATAATGTTTAAAGGGATGATTTTATAATGGCCTATGATGTAATCAAACCCCAGGCAACACCGGGCAACACCGATTGGTTTATGCAAGACAGGTTCGGACTTTTTATCCACTGGGGGCTTTACGCCCTTGCTGCAAGGCATGAATGGGTAAAAAGCAAAGAAAAAATTGATACGGAAACCTATCAAAAATACTTCAAGTATTTTGACCCGGATCTCTATGATCCTGAGACGTGGGCAAAGGCTGCCGGTGATGCCGGTATGAAGTATTTTGTGGTTACTACAAAGCACCATGAGGGCTTTTGCCTCTGGGATACAAAGCTGACAGACTACAAAGCCACCAATACCCCTGCCGGCAAAGACCTTATAAAGCCTATGGTAGAGGCATTCAGGAAGCATAATATGAAGGTGGGCTTCTACCATTCCCTTCTTGACTGGTACCACAAGGATTATACGGTAGACAGACATCATCCCATGAGGGATAATAAGGAATACATAGCCAGGGACAGTGAAAGGAAGCTTGAAAGGTATGCCCGGTATTTACACGGGCAAACCAGGGAGCTTCTTACCCAATACGGGAAAATTGATATTATATGGTACGACTTTTCGGTAGCTGAAAGTGAAAACTTTGCAGGTAAGGGAAAGGATGTATGGCAGAGTGAAAAGCTTATCAAACTTATAAGGGAGATTCAGCCAGGGATAATAATAAATGACAGGCTGCAGATTGACCAGGATTTGAAAACTCCGGAGCAGTACATGCCCAGGGAATGGATAAAGGTAAACGGAAAGCCTGTGGTATGGGAAGCCTGCCAGACTTTCAGCGGTTCGTGGGGATACCACAGGGATGAAGAATCCTGGAAAAGTGTTGACATGCTTGTAAAAATGCTCATAGATACCGTAAGCAAGGGAGGAAACCTGCTGTTAAATGTAGGACCTACCGGCAGAGGTGAAATTGACGCAAGGGCGCTGGAAAGGCTTAAGGGAATAGGAGAGTGGATGAGCAGGCACAACCGTTCTATTTATAATTGCACACAGGCTCCGTCGGAATTCAAATGCCCTGAAGACTGCCGCTATACATACAACCCTGGAACAAACAGGTTGTACCTGAATGTTTTCAGTTGGCCTTTTAAGCATATACACCTTGAGGGAATGGCAGACAAGGTTGAATATGCCCGGTTGTTAAACGATGCTTCAGAAGTGAAAATGATAAAATATAAGAAGGATGAAGCTCTTGGACATGGGTATTCGCAAAAAGGAAGCATTCCTAATCTGCTGACGCTTGAAATTCCGGTGAAAAAGCCGGATGCTGCAGTTCCGGTTATTGAACTGTATCTTAAATAATGCAATTTGCGCCGTAACATCTTCAAGTAAGGAGCATACTAAATTTAGTATGCTCCTTTTAATATATACATGATGTAACAATAGTTTATTCTCCGAAATATAATAATAATATCAAATAAAACTTTACTGCAGTATTATGAGTTTCAGAGAAAAATGCTCTGTTTAAATTGTACTTGTGATATTAAGCCCAAAAGGTTATAATATTAAAAGTGAATGTTAATTTTTAATAGACAGAATTAATGCATGCTCTTTGCTTTTATATATGGGAGGATTGTAATGGGGCGTCTTTTTGGGACTGACGGAGTTAGAGGTGTTGCAAACGTAGAACTTACAGCAGACCTGGCTTTCAGGCTTGGGCAAGCTGGAGCCTGTGTACTTGCCGCAGAAACGCATCATATCGCTAAAATACTGGTGGGAATGGATACAAGGATTTCGGGAGCAATGCTTGAATCAGCTCTTGTAGCAGGAATATGCTCGGTGGGAGCCGAGGCCGTATGCCTTGGAGTTATCCCTACGCCGGCCGTTGCGTATCTTACGAGAAAATACAAGGCAGATGCAGGCGTTGTCATATCGGCATCTCATAATCCTTTTGAATTTAACGGAATAAAGTTTTTTGACAGCAGGGGATATAAACTGCCGGACCATATAGAGTGCAAGATTGAAGAATTGGTTTTGAATAGCTCAAATGAGCTGCCCTGTCCTTCATTTGAAAAGATTGGAAGAAAACATATAAGGAAAGATGCTCTATCGGATTATACAGCGTTTATAAAGTCCTCTGCTGATGTTGACCTAACAGGCTTAAAGGTATTGATTGACTGTGCTAACGGCGCTGCTTATCAAGCAGCTCCCAATGTATTGGAGGAGCTTGGCGCCCAAACAATTGTAATAAACAATGAGCCTGACGGTGTAAATATTAATTCAGGATGTGGTTCCACCCATATGGAAAACATCAGGAATAAAGTCAAGGAATCAGGTTTTGATGCAGGCATTGCCTTTGACGGAGATGCCGACAGGGTACTTGCGGTAGATGAAAAAGGTAACCTTGTTGATGGGGACCAGATAATGTCCATAATAGGATTGTGGCTTAAAAAGGAAGGTAAACTTGATAAAAATACAATAGTTGCAACAATAATGAGTAATATGGGTTTTGACCTTATGGCTGAAAAAGAAGGCTTGAATATAGTAAAAACAAGGGTTGGAGACAGATATGTGCTGGAGGAAATGATTAACAGCGGCTATGTTTTTGGCGGTGAACAATCCGGGCATGTAATTTTCTTGAAGCACAATACAACAGGTGACGGTCTTTTAACTGCAGTAAAGCTGCTGGCTGTTATGAAAAAAACAGGAAAAAGGCTTTCACAGTTAGCATCTGTAATGACTTTATTACCCCAGGTTTTGAAAAATGCAAAGGTGTCAAACGATAAAAAACATAAATATCATAAAGATGATATAATAATGGAAATGAAAAGAAAAATGGAAATGGAATTTAATGGAACAGGTAGGATTCTGGTCAGACCTTCAGGGACAGAACCTCTTATCAGGGTGATGATAGAAGGTAAAGACCAGATTCACATAAACAGCAGGGCTGAGGAACTGGTAAAAATAATTGAAATGCGTTTGGGCTAAGGGGAGGTGGGTTAACTCAGGGAGTCAAAATGTACTAAAACAAGCGCCAGGACAAATGAATGATTACCCATTTGTTGACGAGGAGAAGGTATATCGAAATTTTCGGCGGATAACTTCCGGCTTCACAGTCGAAAGGGCTTTTTCAAAAACTGCAGGCGACTGCAAAACAAAGAAAAGTACCGGGTGATTGACTCTTATCTTTAAAAATATCAATAAAACAGTTAAATATGATGGAAAACATGGCAAAAGAAATGAAACCGGCCAGTTCTGCTTTACAGTGAATAGTTCTTTTGCATGCTTTCTTATGCATAATAGAAAAATGCATAAGAATAAGCCAGTAGAAATACCGGATGAGGTCCGGTATCTATTATCTGGAATGTCCGGATATCTGATTTAAAGGAGTTGATTTGTATATGTGTGGTATAGTTGGTTATGTTGGAAATAAAAAGGTAGTACCGATTTTAATTAACGGATTGAAAAAGCTTGAATACAGGGGGTATGATTCAGCAGGTGTAGCCATTCACACCGGTGAAAGCTTAAAGGTAGTAAAGTGCAAGGGAAGGCTTTCGGCGCTTGAAAAAAAGCTCAATAAAGAGTCCATGGACAGTGTCATGGGCATAGGACACACCAGGTGGGCAACCCATGGAGAGCCAAATGACATTAACTCCCATCCTCATTTAAGCGTATCGGGAAGTATTGCCGTAGTGCATAACGGGATAATTGAAAATTATATGAAAATCAGAGAGTTTCTCAAAGGCCAGGGATATAAATTCCTGTCGGATACGGATACGGAAGTTATTGCACATCTTGTGGAATACCATTTCAGGGGTAATCTTGCTGAGGCCGTTATGGAGACAATAAAGGAGCTTGAAGGTTCATATGCACTTGGAGTGATAAACAACAAAAATCCTGAAGCTTTTATTGCCGCAAGGAAAGACAGCCCCCTTATCGTTGGAATTGGAAAGGAAGAAAATTTCATAGCATCTGACATTCCGGCCCTTTTGGAATATACAAGGGATATTTACATCCTTGAAGACCAGGAAATAGCTGAAATAAAAATTGACAGCATCAAGATATATGATATCTACGGAGACAGTGTTGAAAAGGATATATTCCATGTTGACTGGGATGTGGCCGCAGCAGAAAAATCAGGCTATGAACACTTTATGATGAAGGAAATGTGCGAAGAGCCAAAGGTACTCAAGGATACCATAGGTCCCAGAATATTTGACAGTAATGTTGTGCTGGACAGCATAAAGATTGATAAAGAGTATCTTGAAGGGATAGAAAAGATATTTATAGTTGCCTGCGGCACTGCCTGCCATGCAGGGATGGTAGGGAAGTATGTAATTGAAAAGCTTGCGAGGATTCCTGTAGAAGTTGACCTGGCATCGGAGTTCAGGTACAGGGACCCTATGATAAGTGATAAAAACCTTGTAATTATCATCAGCCAGTCGGGCGAAACCATAGATACACTCTTTGCGTTGAGGGAGGCAAAGAAAAAGGGAGCCAGGATTTTATCAATAGTCAATGTAGTCGGAAGCTCAATTGCAAGAGAATCAGATGATGTGATCTATACTTGGGCAGGTCCTGAAATAGCTGTTGCGTCAACAAAAGCATACAACACGCAGCTATCGGTTCTTTACCTTATAGCCCTGGACTTTGCGAACAAAAAGGCAGCAATAGGAAAAAATGTATATGAAAAAACCATAAAAAGTCTCCAGGAAGTACCGGATGCCCTTGATAAGGTACTTGCTTCAAGGGATGACATACAGAAGTTCTCGTCACAACACTATAATGCAAACAGTATATTCTTCATTGGCAGGGGACTTGACTATGCACTCTCAATGGAAGGCTCCTTAAAGCTCAAGGAAATATCGTACATCCATTCGGAAGCTTATGCCGGCGGTGAATTGAAGCATGGAACAATCGCCCTTATAGAAAAGGGAACTTTAGTCGTATGTCCGATGACACAGGATATGCTTCATGAAAAGATGGTAAGCAACATCAAGGAAGTCAAGGCAAGAGGCGCCGTAGTAATGGCCATAACCCAGGAAAAAAACACAGATGCTGAAAAAGTGGCAGACATGACAATAACCATCCCGAACATCGACCCGCTGGTTGCGCCAATAGTAGCAGTTACCCCCATGCAGCTCTTCGCATACTACGTAGCAGTCCTCAAAGGCTGCGACGTAGATAAGCCAAGGAATCTGGCCAAGTCTGTCACTGTGGAGTGAGGATGCTTAGTTAACTGGCTGTTGTTGTTGAGTGACAATTAAGTATTTAAATATTACAAAAATAGTTGTTAAATTTAATTCCAATAATTGCCGGTATATATTTATATATTGGCAGTCATTTTTTTTATATTGGAATAAAAAAATCCAATTTATCAATATTATTTTTATAAAGAAATATGGGAGAGTTAAATTGGCTAAATACAAATAAAGTTTTTAAAAAAATTATGGATTTTTATGGGGTTAATTAAAATACTTAATTGTAATTCTGTAGAAGAAATAAATGTGAAATCAGTATAAGTAAACTTCAAATTTAAATACTTAATTTTTTTTAATATAAAATTTGAATGGATTTATGCACCTTACAGGATTTGAAATTTAACAACTAAATTGTCACTGGACAGCAGGAATCTCCGTCATTTATGTCGGGGAGTGTCACTCTACTATTGTGCAAAAGCCTACTGTCTCATAAGCAGTACCATATCCCACTTTTATCGGGTCTTGAAACAATCGGGTTTTCATAACATCATACGAATATACATCATAAAGTGGCATAGCTGTTACTGTCACAATTTCTCCTGGTTCCAGATCCACTTCTGTTGGTTCCAGTTCCGCTCCTGTACTGTCAGATATTGACCATGATTTTGTAACATCAAACCCGACAGCTGCTGAAATTTTAACCACATCTATTTTAACACCTTCATCTAATTTTTGGGAATAGGTATTAGATATCGTGCCTGTTAAAGTAATTATTTTGGTTATGGTCTTGTCTAAGTTATTAGCAGCACTAACTTTTACAATGGTGTCTGTTCCACACGCCAGGTAGGGGCCTGTGATGTTATCCAAGTAATATGTGGCTCTGGATTCAGAGTCAGTTGAAGAAATATCTTCCTTTTGATAGTTAAATTTAGTTACAAGTACTGATTTGGGATTATCAATCCCATAAAATACTGTTATTTCATCAAAATTTAACACGTTATAAGTTGTGGAGCCGTCTGCATTCGTTTTACCAGATTGTTCATCAATCTGCACTGGAATAGTTACTGGGTCTTGTTCTTTAGTCATGATTGTGGAACAAGAAACAAAAAACAAAACAATTGTAAGTAGCAGAAAAAAAATTTTTCTTTTCTTCATAATTATACCTTATTTCCTTTAATAAATTGGTTAACACTCCCACCAATTGAAGAAGCAGGGACTTGAATCCATGTATACTATATCATTCCAACTTGTAATTGTCAACAATTTTAACTGTTATTTGCACGGCAAAATCATGAAAATCCATCTCTTTCTAAAAAATCATTAAGATTTTTTTAAATGTACCCTTGCAGTACAATTTATAAGAAATTTTCTAGT
>JANQLN010000021.1 GCA_028280575.1 Clostridia bacterium | reverse complement strand
ATATTTCACGATCCAGTAAAACAGGCGGTGCCGGACTGGGATTATCGATTGCAAAAGAGATCGTCACGGCACACGGCGGTACTATCGCTGCAGAAAGCAGTGCAGAACGTACTGTGTTCACTGTGAAACTTCCAATCCGGGATACAGATTTAAGAAAATCTTAAGAGATTCTTAAGGAAGAATTACGACATTATTCCTTATTCTGTGATTAAATTGAGTTATTACAGAAAGAGGAGATGCATGTATTATGGTACAAAAAACAAAAAAGAAAAAATTAAGCTTACAGATATTGCTGGCTCTTGTTTTACTAGTTGCTGTAGTTACTATAGCTTATAGCTCCATTAGCGATTATGAAAAAAGGCCTTTGCACCGAAAAACTGAAAGCGAGGAAGCAGCGCCTGGTTCTACAGCTCCCATATCCACAGATAGCTTGTATAGTTCCCATGCCATCCTGGTGTGTCTGGATGACCGAACCACCCTGATGGAAAAAAATAGCGAAGCAAAAATCTATCCGGCTTCCTTAACTAAAATGATGACGGTAATGGTTGCTATAGAGAATTTGAAAGATTTACAAGAGGAAATTAAGCTTAAAGATTCAATGTTCCAGAAATTGTATGATGCAAATGCAACAACAGCCGGTTTCCAACCGGGTGAAAAAGTCAGGGCAATTAGCCTGTTATATGGTGCTCTGTTGCCTAGCGGCGCAGAGTGTTGTATTGGACTTGCCGATAGAATAGCGGGTTCTGAGCAGGCTTTTGTAAAGATGATGAATCGCAAAGCAGCCGATATTGGCTTATATGATACTCATTTTACCAATACAACTGGGCTTCATGAAGAAAACCACTCTACAACGGTCAAAGATATGGCAGTTTTACTTTGCCATGCCTTGCAAAATGAAACATTCCGAGAGATTTTTACTGCCGTGCGATATTCTACTTTACCTACAAACAAGCACCCCGACGGGATAACCTTTTACAGTACTATGTTTAAAAGAATCAAAGATATAGGCAGCAATAGCGGCAAAATCCTGGGTGGAAAGACCGGATACACCAATAAGGCCGGTTTATGCCTTGCGAGCCTTGGTAAAGAAGGAGACAAAGAGTATATCCTTGTTACAGCCGGTGCTAAGGGGAATTATCAATCCGAACAACAGTACAATATTATTGATGCAATTAATGTGTATAATAGCTTAGGGAAAGAATAAGTTCTTCACAGCATTATTTTCTTAACGATTTGATGCTTCATTATTTCATGATTTGTGGGTATATTGACAAGTATTTCATAATACGATAATATAAACTGACTTGTCAGTTTATATTATCGTATGTTTATATGTGAAAGGGGAAATGAAGGTTGAAAATTAAAATTAATTATTTTACATCAACAGGTAATACATTATGGACAGCAAATAGAATTAAGGAAAATTTTGAGCGTTATAATCATGAAGTCTCAATGTATGACAGTACAATTTGTGGTGAAGAGTGTTATGAAGATTGTGACATGGTCGGCTTTGTTTATCCTGTATGGGGTTCGACTATGCCAAACCCGCAGCGTGATATTCTTGAGAAAATGAAGAATGGAAGAGGAACAAAAGTTTTTTTTATCGGAAATGCGGGTATTTTCTCTGGTGACACAGGTATATATTACAAGAAGATTGCTGATAGAAAAGGTTACGATACAGTTTATGCGTGCCATATTTTTCTGCCGATTAATATTGTGTTTCCGGGATTTAGCCTTTTTAAGCAACCTGATATAGACAAGAAAAATAAGATGGTTCGTATTGCAGAAAAAAGATTAGAAGATATTTGCTCTGATATTAACAACAATATAAGGAAATATCAAGGAAGAGGAATAATTGCAGCTATTGGAGGACGCGGACAGAGAAACCATTACAATCCGTTTGTAGATCGTTTTAAAAAGAAAATGTATATTGACAAGGAAAAATGTATTGAGTGCGGACTTTGTTATAAAATTTGCCCTGTTGGTGCGATAGAAGAATCAAAGGTTGATAACCACTTTGCTATAAACCATGAGAAGTGCATCTTTTGCTTGAAATGTTACAATTTGTGCCCGAAAGACTGTGTACTTATTGGGGCCTTAAGCAGTAATACAAAGAATTATAAACGATATAAAGGTTTAGGCAAATCTTTCAAACCGATACAATACCGTTAGGAGACAGCTGTATAAGTAAAGTGACAACGCATTAAAGTGTGTGTCACTTTTTTTTGCCGTTATTCATTAGAAAAACAAATGGCAGGCCGTGATATGGGTTTTTATTTTTGAATGCTGCGGCGGGATAATGTTGACTGATTATGCTTTAAAGGATATCATATATAAATCAGATTGTTGAGGAGCTATTTATTATGGATGATATGGTAAGACGGATTTTTGTAGAGAAGAAAAAGGGTTTTGATATTGAAGCCCATGGTTTATATAGAGATTTAAAAGAGACCCTGGGGATAGAAAACATTGAATCTGTAAGGATTGTAAACAGATATGACATACAAGGTATTAATGACGAAGATTTTATTAAGGCAGGAACGACTGTTTTTTCTGAACCACCTGTTGACAAAATATATGGTGAAGAGCTTTTTATAGAAAAGGGTGATAGAATTCTTGCCGTGGAATATCTTCCCGGACAGTATGACCAGAGAGCGGATTCAGCTTCACAATGTGTCCAGATAATAACAGGAGGCGAAAAACCTGCTGTAAAGACTGCCAAGCTTATTGTAATAAAAGGAACGATTACGGACAGTGATATGGATAGGATAAAGAATTATTGTGTCAATCCCGTTGAAAGCAGGGAAGCTTCAATGGACAAGCCTTTTTCTCTTGAGTCCGATGTGGAAGTTCCTCATGAAGTGGAAACAGTAAACGGATTTATTAAAATGGGCGCAGAAGAAATAATGCACATGAAGGCCGAAAGAGGCTTTGCCATGTCTTTGGAGGATTTGTTGTTTTGCCGGGATTACTTTAAGGATACGGAAAAAAGGAACCCGTCCATAGCCGAACTTAAGGTAATAGATACTTATTGGTCCGACCATTGCAGGCACACTACCTTTCTTACCAGGATAAACGATGTCCAATTTGAAGAAAATAAATATACGGCCCTTATAAAAGATGCTTATGAAAAATACCTGGAATCCAGAAAATTTGTGTATGGAGAAAAACAGAAGGATGTTTGCCTTATGGATATTGCCACAATAGCAATGAAGGAATTCAGGAAAAAAGGCATGCTTGACGACCTTGAAGTATCCGAAGAAATTAATGCCTGCAGTATTGAAGTTGACGTGGATATAGACGGCAGGAATGAAAAATGGCTTGTAATGTTTAAAAACGAAACCCATAACCATCCCACTGAAATTGAACCCTTTGGAGGAGCTGCTACCTGTCTTGGAGGTGCAATTAGAGACCCTCTTTCAGGCAGGTCATATGTTTATCAGGCAATGAGGGTAACAGGCTGCGGAGATCCCAGGAAAGGTATAGAAGCCACTCTTTTGGGAAAACTGCCCCAGAGGAAAATTACAACTGGTGCGGCCCAGGGCTATAGCTCATATGGAAACCAGATAGGTCTCTCTACAGGACAGGTTGCTGAAATATATGATGAAGGTTATGTAGCAAAAAGGATGGAGATAGGAGCAGTTATAGGAGCTGCTCCAAGGGATTTTGTTGTAAGAAAAAAGCCTGAGCCCCAGGATGTAATAGTTTTATTGGGCGGCAGGACAGGCAGAGACGGGTGCGGAGGTGCAACGGGTTCATCAAAGGAGCATACGGAGGAATCCCTTTTGAGCTGCGGAGCGGAAGTGCAAAAAGGAAACCCTGTTACAGAGAGAAAAATACAGAGGCTTTTCAGGGACAGGGAAGTCAGCCTCATGATAAAAAAGTGCAATGATTTCGGAGCAGGAGGTGTGTCCGTTGCAATTGGAGAATTGGCAGACGGTCTTGATATAAACTTAAATGCCATTCCAAAAAAGTATGAGGGTCTTGATGGGACTGAGCTTGCAATATCCGAATCCCAGGAAAGAATGGCCCTGGTTTTGTCACCTTCAAATGTTGAAGCATTTATAAAAGCTGCCGCAAATGAAAATCTTGAGGCCACTCCGGTAGCGGTGGTAAAGAAAGAGAGAAGGCTCCGCATGCTCTGGAACGGCAGGGCAATTGTAGATATAGCCAGAGATTTTCTGGATACCAACGGCGTAACTCAGAATGCAGAAGTAAAGGTTACTGCTCCCGGTGCATTTTCATATTTTGATAGTCCGGTTAAAGATACCGGCTGTTTTTTATCCCATTTAAAAGATGAGTGGATTAAAACCATGGAAGGTCTTGATGTTTGCAGTCAAAAAGGCCTGGGGGAAAGATTTGACAGTACTATCGGTGCCGGAACGGTATTGATGCCTTTTGGAGGGAAAAATCAACTGACTCCCCAGGAAGGTATGGCTGCAAAAATTCCGGTTCTTGAAGGTGACACATCAACAGCCACACTCATGTCTTTTGGTTATAATCCCAAAATTGCAAAATGGAGCCCTTTTCACGGTGCTTTATATGCAGTTGTGGAAGCTGTTGCTAAAATAACGGCAATGGGCGCAGACTTCAGCAAAATAAGACTTACGTTGCAGGAATATTTTGAAAAGCTTGGCAAAGAGCCCTCCAGATGGGGTAAACCCTTCAGCGCATTGCTTGGTGCCTTTTATATACAACAAAAGCTTGGTATACCGGCAATAGGCGGAAAGGACAGCATGTCGGGTACTTTTAAGGATATGGATGTCCCGCCTACGCTGGTGGCCTTTGCAGTAAATACAATTAATGCGGATAATATTGTTTCGGCAGAATTTAAAAGGCCCGGAAGCAGGGTTGTTATGGTTAAGGCCGAAATAGACGAAGCTGGCATACCGGAAACAAAAAGGCTTATAAAAAACCTTAATACGGTTTATCAAATGAATAAACATAAGCTGATTCTCTCCGCTCACAGTGTCAGGACAGGAGGTATTGCAGAAGCCGTAAGCAAAATGTGCCTGGGCAATGGAATCGGATTTGAATTTAATGATGCCGTAGATGTCAAACAGTTATTTATGCCGCAGTATGGTTCAATCATAATAGAGCTTTCTGAAAAGGCAGACAGGAATTTTAAAGATATTGAATTAATTGACCTTGGATTTACTAATGAGAGCAGTAATATTACGGTAAGAAATATTGTAATTGAGCTTGAAAAAATTATGGAGGCCTGGGTAAAGCCCCTGGAAAACGTTTTTCCAACAGGTGCGGGCAAGAATTATAAAGCGCCTCCTTCTTCTCCGGCATATAAAAATGGTGTTAAGTCAGGTAAAGGGCAATTAAAAATAGCAAAGCCAAGAATATTAATTCCTGTTTTCCCCGGGACAAACTGTGAATATGATACGGAAAGAGCTTTTACGAGAGCAGGAGGGTTGGTTGATATTCATGTTATCAGTAACCTTAGTTCCAGTGGCCTCAAAGCATCCATTGGTATTTTAGTGCAAAAAATAAATTCAAGCCAGATTGTAATGCTGCCTGGAGGATTCAGTGCAGGGGACGAACCGGAAGGCTCAGGTAAGTTTATTGCTGCAATATTTAAAAACCATTATGTTTCTGAAGCTGTTACCAAGCTTCTTAATAAAAGGGATGGGTTAATGCTCGGTATATGCAACGGCTTCCAGGCACTTGTGAAGCTCGGGCTTGTGCCATTTGGTGAAATAAGGGATTTAAATGGTGAAAGTCCGGCACTGACATTCAACAAAATAGGGAGGCATGTATCATGTATGGTGAGAACAAAAATTGTTTCAGCCTGTTCACCCTGGCTTGCAAATACAAGGCCTGGCGATATTCATACTGTTCCCGTATCACATGGTGAAGGGCGCTTTGTAGCACCTGAAAGTATGATAGCCGACCTTATGGCAAAAGGCCAGGTGGCTACCCAATATGTTGATATGAATAATAATGCAAGCTATGATATAAGCTGCAATCCAAATGGGTCAATGCACGCAATAGAAGGCATGCTCAGCCCTGACGGAAGGATTTTCGGAAAGATGGGGCACTCTGAAAGGATTGGAAAAAATGTTGCAGTCAATGTCCCGGGAGAAAAAGATCAGGGGATATTCAAAGCCGGAGTGGATTATTACGGCTGACACTTATAAGCTTTGCAAGAGGTTGGTTCAAAAGACGGTTTCCATTAATCGGATTGGCTTTTTAAGGAAAATAAATTATTTTTTAAATTTTTTCCTGGCTGCTTTTTCAGCAATTTTAGTTAAATTTACAGCCCTGAAGAAGGGATTGTTATAAATAAGCTGCTTTATGACAGGTGTACCTAAAAATGAAAGCAGCTTATCATAATCTTCCCGTCCAAAAGTGTTGATTAACGCCCTGAATTTATTGATTTTTTTAACATATTCAAGCATAGGTTTTGCCTCTATTGCATAATCGAGCTTGTTTAGTATGCATTTTGCAGCCAGTATGCCGCTGGCCATACCGCTTAACATACCGAATCCAATAAAATTATCTGTAAATCCGCCTGCATTTCCTGTAAAGAGTATATTATTGTATTGGGGTTTTTGCAGCATACCGACTTCATAATACATTTCCCTTGTTTCAACTGCGTCAAATTCAAGCTTTTCTTCGGTTAAAAATTTTTCCCAATAATATTTCATATCATTTTTTGTAGCATTATCAACTATCAGGCAAAGTCTTGACTGGGAATCACTGTACGGGTTCAGAAAAGCAAAGCAGTTGTTTGTATATTTTTTGTCAAACCATATTTTGGCTGTATCAATAGGAACAGGATTTAATATGTTGGCCATTTTAATAATTGTGTTTAATTCACTGGTCCATATATTGAGTTTTTTCGGAGTAGTTCCCCTTCCAGTAGCATCTATAATATAATCAAAACCATTTAGTGTAAGCGGATCTACATTTTTTTTAAACTGTATTTTAAAATCAGACCTTTTATATATCTGTTTTTCTACCGAATATTCATTTTCTCCTCTGTTATATACATAACCCAAATTCCTGCCTCTAACCGTAACTTTCCTTTTGGGACCGGCCATTTGTATTTTTTTAAGCTTACTTACGGGCTTAATATCATCCAGGCCGTACTCTTTTAAATATTTTTTAAAAATATCCTTACCGTTTTCAAAAATTTTAAGCCTTAATCCGGCATAGTCGAATACTTCACCAATATAGCCTTTTTTTTCAAAAATAACAGGCTCAATACCGCCTGATTTTAAAACATATGCACAGGATAGACCCGAAATGCCTGCTCCGGCAATTGCAACCTTCATTATACCACCTGCACTTTAAATTCGAATATAAGAATATTATTTGCAAATAAACAAAAAATATTAAATATGAAAAGTTTACATATAATTGACCGGAGGTAGTTTTGTGGAAAAAAATTCACAGGAATGCATACTCAGCTTTAATTTTAAGCGTGCAATAGAAAGGGAAGAATTCCTTGTAAAAAAATATGGTATTTGTATTAAAAATACAAAGGATAAAAAAGTAAAAGATCTTATCACACGGTATTTGGATAATGCAAATGAACATACAAAGCTTTTAAAGGATAAAATGCTCAAGCTAAATATTCAAGGATAGGATGGTGGTTGACATGAAAGAAGCGGACATATTAAGGGATATTATGTACTTTAGGACAGAAAGCCAGCTTATATATAACAAGAGCATTATTGAAACCAGAAATCCGGAAGTGAGACAATTGTTCACCCAGCTCAGAGATGATGAGACAAGGGCCGTTTCTGAGCTTCAACAAAGGGTGGAAAGGCTTGAAACACCGCCTACTATTATTTCAAAATTTATACCAGGCAGGTAAATATAAGGAGGATTTTATGGAATGGATTATTTTGTTTGTTGTAAGCTGGATACTGCTTATACTATTAGTTGACTTAAAAGAGCTAAAAAAGAATATATGGTGCGGCCTGACTGCTGTGTCTATGCAGCTTATGGTAGATACAAATGCCATGACGCATAAGCTTTACAGCGTTGAAAATCCGGTGGTGCATATATCGGGTTCGTCATTATTGTTTGTTTTAGGGCCTGTATTTGTAATTGGAGTCTTGCTTTCACAGTTTCAGCCCATGAAAAGATGGAAGGCTGTTTTATATGTGGTTGTATTAACCGCTTTATATTCAATTCAAGAGTTGTTTTTAACAATACGCAAAGTTCTTATTTACCATAATTGGCATTTTGTTGACAGCTTGGTGGTAAATTTATCTGCAATTATAGTTATAAGCTGGGTTTCCATAGTCGTAGTAAAGAAAGGAAGTATTAAATGAGTATACTGCTTTATGCAATTTTTACAGTTATAATAGGTATTATTTTATACGTGTTTTTCAGGTATTTCGGCAGTGAGGCCCGCAAATGAAAGTTGCAATAATAGGAGGAGGATATTCAGGACTGTCATGTGCCTGGGAATTAGAAAAATATGGAATAACACCGGATGTTTTTGAAAGGGATCCAAGTGTAGATGAAACTTATCCCCATGTAACCGCTGTATTAAATATAACTCACAGGACTGTAAAAGATGCATTTTGCTTTTTTGCGGACAAATATAAGCTTGAGCTGGAGCCGTTGAAAACGTTGAATGAAATAGTGCATACATCTCCCCATAACGTCAGGACACTTAAAGGTAATTTTGGTTATCTTGTGGATAATTACAGGGGCGAAAAAACAATAAAAATGCAGCTTTATAATAAACTGAAAGCCTCCAATGTGATATTTAATGTAACGGCAGATTACAAAGAGCTTGAAAAAGCTTATGACTATGTTGTTATTGCTACCGGAGATTATAAGATAGCAAAAGAGCTGGGATGCTGGCAGTTGTGGACAAACAGCTATGTAAAGGGAGCATATATTGAAGGAAGCTTCAAGCCTCATAAAATGTATATGTGGATAAACCAGGATTTTAGTAAACACGGGTATGCCTATATGACTCCATTTGACGAATACAGAGCATCAATTATCAATATTGTGTCAGATGTAAATGAATCCGAGGTTGACAGCTATTGGGATATTTTTTACCCATATGCCGACAATAACTATAATATTCTTGAAGAATTTAAGCTCAACCACCAGGCAGGCTATGTGTATCCCCTGCAGGTTACAAATAAGATATTTGTTGGAAATTCCGCAGGCGGAATAGACCCTTATCTTGGGTTTGGTTTATTTAATTCTGTGGTAACGGGTATAAGTGCGGCCAGAACAATTGCAAAAGGCGTCGACTATGAAGCACAGATAAAGGATATTATTAAGAGAAATCTTTATATGAGGCAGTTCAGGAAGACCTTTAACGTATTAAGCCAGAAGGATTATGATAAAATACTGGCATTTATCGGAGTGCCGGGGATAAAGCAGCTGTTATATGACAGCAACTTCAATGTAGAAAAGGCAGGAGCCGGAATAGCCAGACTATTGCGCAAAAAAATACAAAAATAAATACCTGTTTTTCTTTTATTTAGGCTATTTTTTAACTATAATAGTATTGTTATACTATATAAAAACAGGAGATTACCTATGAGCTTGAAAATACCTGATGAGGTAGATTCTATTATAAAAAAATTTGAGCAAAGCGGATTTGAAGCTTTTGTTGTGGGGGGATGCGTACGCGATATTATTATGGGTAAAACTCCGGAGGACTGGGATATTACTACAAATGCAACACCGGATAAAATAAAGGAAATATTTGAATGTACCTTGGATACAGGTTCTAAGTATGGTACCGTTACGGTAAAATATAAAGGCAAATATTATGAAGCTACGACATACAGGGTGGAAGATGATTATATAAACCATCGTTTTCCCGGAAGAGTTGATTTTACAAGCTCTATCAGATATGACCTTAAAAGAAGGGATTTTACCGTCAATGCAATAGCTTATAACCGGCGAAGGGGAATTATCGACCCGTTTAACGGAGCCGGTGATATTCAAAAAAAAACCATAATGGCAGTGGGATGCCCTGATGAGCGATTTTCGGAGGATGCACTGCGTATTTTAAGAGCTATAAGGTTTTCGGCTCAACTGGACTTTGAAATTGAAAAATATACAAAAGAAGCCATAAAAAAAAATGGTGTACTAATTATCAATATAAGTAAAGAGAGAATACAAGCCGAACTTTCAAAAATACTTGTTTCAAAAAACCCCGGCAAAATATTGGATTTGTTTGATTTAGGACTTTTTATATATATTTTTCCCGATATGAATGATATATCCATAGAGAGTATTAGGGATATTTTTAAACAGCTTAAATATTTTAATGAGAAGGCGCAGTTCAGGTGGGCATCCTTTTTTGCTGTTTTGCTGTGCTTTAACAGGAGTATGGGGCTTGATACATTTCAAAAATGCCTCAGCCGGTTAAAGCTTCCGGGAATAACTTTCAGGTTTATTATGGACGTATTAAAGTCTGTTTTCGTTGAAATTAAATATGATCCATATAGAATAAGAAAACTTGTATGTACAATTGGTTTAAACGTATTTAAGTGTATTTTGGAGATAAGGTATGCTTTTTTAAAATCTGGTTTGCCTGTAGTTAAGGATGATGAAAAAGCATTCCTGGATTTTGCCTGTAGTATTCTTTTGCAGGCTGAAAACGGATATTTTCCAAAGAGCATAAACGATCTTGAAATAAGCGGTAGTGATTTGATAAAGGATGGAATCAAAGAAGGCAGGGAAATAGGCAGTATTTTAAATCATTTATTTGAAGCAGTTGTCAAAAACCCTGAGCTGAATGAAAAGGAAAAACTTTTAAGCCTTGCAAAACAGATGAAAAGAAAAGGATGAGTGTTTTTCATGCAGGATTGATGTGGACAACCACATCCTCCACCTTCTTGAAATCCTTGAGCTTTTCACGTATTTGTCCAGCAATACTATGGCTTTCATTTACAGTCATATTGCCACTTACCGATACCTTTACGATAAGTATATATCTCACGCCCACAGGCTTTGCAATAACACTGTCGACGTGGTCAATACCGTTTATAGAATGTATGGCTGTCTTTACATCCTTCTCAAAAGCCGTATCCATGTTTGTATCCATTAAGACCCTGAAAGAGCTTCTAAAAATCCTGTAACCTGTAAAAGCTATCCAGATGGCAATACCTATACCTACCACCCCGTCCACCCAATAGATGCCAAATGTGCCCAATACTATTCCCAGCAGGGTAGAAGCAGTAACGAATACATCATTCCTGTGATCCTCGCTATTGGCTAGAATAAGAAGATTATCTTCTTCTTTGCCTGCCGAATTGGTATAAAGAAAGAGAGTCAATTTTATTATAATGGTTCCTATAGCTATGCCTACCAGCCACCAGGAAAATAAAAATTCCTGCTTTTTTATTATGGACAAAATGGAGTTTCTTAAAATGGATAGCCCAACCAGGACCAGGGAAAAGCTTATTATCATTGAAAATATGTATTCTGCTTTGCCATGTCCATATGGATGGTTTTCATCAACAGGTTTGCTCGCGATTTTGTTTCCCGCATAAGTCATAACCGACGCAAAAACATCGCCGGCACTGTTAAAACCATCGGCAATCATTGCCTGGCTTCTTGATACAAACCCTATAATAAGCTTTGAAACAAGCAATAAAATATTTGCTGCTATTCCTAAAAGTGAAATTCTTTGTGTTAAACCGTACCTATCCAATGAAATACCCCTTTTATTATATTGTCATATTGTATAGAATTATTCTCTGCATTTAGTATACTCCTCACTTGAAAATTATACAATGTAATTTTACTTAAGGATCGGCTTTGATTGAAGCATTGTCCGCAATGTGTTATAATAGCACCAATAGGAGCCATGGGCAAAACCCTGTGAAATATCCTTTTGTCCATTGTTTCAACTAAATATCCAAAAAAAGAGTTATCCGGCGCTTAGTTGTATTTGCATAAGAAAATTAAGGTATAAAGCAATATACAAAATAAATATAAGAGAAAATTTTTTAAAAAGTAAATGCCGGACGCCGTTTTTTTGAAATTGGATAAAAAATGAATCAAAAATATGTATGCGGGAGTTCCGGGCAGGGCTCCCATTGATTGAATGGACGTGATGTATTGTATATAATGGATTTGATGTCTGCTGTTGCCTCACAATTGGCCGGTGCGATATTTGATCTTAAGAATATTATATTTTTTTTACTGGTATTTTATTTTTTTAAAACCGTCTACAAACATTATCTTGAGCTTGGGGACAATATAGGACATTATAGATTGGGGAGAAAAAGAAAAATAATTGAGGAAATTGTTCTGACTTATCTTGTATGCGGGTTCATACTAAGTGCTGTTTCTTTGACTTTGGGTATAACAATCAGCCAGGAAGCTTTCATATACTATCTTTTTATAGCATTGGCCCTTACGGTCATCAATATAAGGTATATAAGCTTTGTGTATTCCGGGGGAATTCTAATACTTGCCGGTTTAATTCCGGGGGGACCTACGGTGGACAGTACATCTGTTCTCATTCTGATGGCTTTTGTCCAGCTTATTGAAGGTATACTTGTATATATACACAAGGGCAGGGAGAGTATACCGGTTTATATAAAAGATAACGGAGGGATAACAGGGGCATTCGTAATACATAAATACTGGCCCTTACCTATTGCGTTTTTTACATTTGCATCTGATAATGCAGGATTTATGCTTAATCCTGTTAATGCACAATGGTGGAAGGTGATGAAACCCGAAATCATTTTTCCACTGGCGGCTTTCTTTGCCCTGGATTCTTTGATTGGTGTGGGAGGATATATGGATGTTGCCGTATCTGAAAGTCCAAAAAGGCGAAGCATTAAAATTTCCGGAAGCTTTATAATATATTCCATGTTTATAGGAGTTTTTGCCGTTATATCAAGATATTTTTCCATATTTGGCATAATTGGCGCAGTTCTTTGCCCTGCGGGAAGGGAATTGATGTTATATATACACAAAAAGCGGCAGCAAAACAAGGAACCTATCTATAAACCGGTTGGCAGGGGAATAAGGATTCTTGATGTATTTCCAGGCGGAAGCGGCTGCAAGCTTGGCCTTGAGAGAGGGGACATTGTACTAAGGGTTAATAACAGGGACGTGCAGACAGTTGAAGGACTTACTCAAGCCCTGACAGACTTTCCCAGGTATGTGTGGATTGATATTAAAAAACCGGATGGCAGGTCGGAGGTATTAAGCGGAAGCTTTTTCCCCCAGGGTATTGATAAATTAGGTATTATAACAGTTCCCAGGGAACATGAGGTTACTTATAATATTGACACATTTGAAAACCTTATTCTGATTAAAAACCTTGTAAACCGGTTCAGAGGGTTTGGCAAAAGCTCAGATAACAAATAAAACATATATTTTTTTATAAGCGTATAACTATCAATATTGAATACAAAAATAAAAGTATGAAAAAGTATTATAAATATTTAATCATAGGTATATGTACAGGTCTTTCAAACGGGCTTTTCGGATCCGGAGGAGGTATGATTGCCGTTCCCGCAATGACAATATTGCTTGGAATGAATGAGCGCAAGTCACATGCTACGGCTATTTTTATCATACTTCCGTTAACCCTGGCAAGTACTTTCATTTATGTCAAAGGAAATCATATTGACTGGAATGTCACCTGGAAGGTGGCAGTTGGAGGAATAGCCGGTGGATATGCGGGGGCAAGGCTATTGTCCATATGTCCGGAAAAGGTTTTGAGAAAGGTTTTTGGAGTGTTTATAATTGCAGCGGCAATAAAAATGCTGGTTTAAAGACGCCGGCTGGCAGCATATAAGAGGTGGGAATATTCTATATATATTAGGTTTTATTGCAGGAATAATAAGTGGCATGGGCATAGGCGGAGGGGCAATCCTTATTCCGGCTCTTGTATTTTTTACAGGCTTGCAGCAGCAGTCGGTCCAGGGAGCAAATCTTGTTTATTTCATACCAACGGCAGTTGTGGCTTTAACAGTGCATATTAAAGAGAAGCAGGTGGAATTCAAAGCAGGCATACCCATAGTTTTTTCAGGTATTTTAGGAGCAGTTGCCGGTGCTTTGGCAGCGGTTTCAATTAATGCAGGCATTTTAAAGAAAATGTTTGGAGTATTTTTACTTGTGGTAGGTATAAATGAAATCTTAAGAAAAAAACAATAAAAATTACATAGAAAGTTGACTAATCAATATAAAGTAATTAAAATATTTGTAAATACAAATGAGAGATTGTTTTTATGTACAAAGAAAAAGCGGAGGTTAAATACTATATGGATAACTACTATTCGGAGAAGACTAATTTTTTTCAAAACACGAACCCAATGCGGCTCATAGAGGAATACGGAAGCCCAATATATGTCTATAACCAAAGGGTATTTAGAAAAAAATGCAGGGAAATGACAAGTCTCATAGAATATCCCAATTTTAAGGTGACTTATTCAATTAAGGCAAATTCTAATCTTGAATTGCTTAAAATTGCAAGGAAAGAAGGTATGCACGCAGACGCAATGTCTCCCGGAGAGATATTTGTTTTAACAAAGGCGGGCTTTGAAGCAAATGAAATTTTTTACATAAGCAATAATGTGTCAAGGAAGGAAATGAGCTATGCGGTGGAAAGAGGAATTATGACAAGTGTTGATTCGCTTTCACAGCTTGGGATGTATGGACAGATTAACCCGGGGGGGAAGGTTGCAGTACGTTTGAATCCGGGAATAGGTGCCGGTCATCATGAAAAAGTGGTAACAGGAGGCAAGAAAAGCAAATTTGGAATAAATTTGGACAAAATTGATGAAATAAAGAAAATTGCAAAAAAATATAATTTAGAGATTGTTGGAATAAACCAGCATATAGGCTCCCTTTTTATGAAAGGGGACGCATATTTGACAGGAGTTCAATCGGTGCTTGATTCTGCCCGGCAGTTTGAAAACCTTGATTTTGTGGATTTCGGAGGCGGATTCGGTGTCCCTTATAAGAAGCAGGAAGGGCAAGCGCCTATGGAACTGGAGGAATTCGGATTTAAGTTCAATGATATTTTGACAAGATGGGTTGACCAGTATGGGAAGCAAATTATGTTCAGGATAGAGCCGGGAAGATACGTTGCTGCTGAAGCCGGCATATTGATTGGGACGGTTAATGCAATCAAGAATAATTATGGAATAAAGTTTATAGGTACTGATATAGGCTTTAATGTTATTAAAAGGCCTGTTATGTACGAGTCCCACCATGATATTGAGATATATAGAAAGGGACATATGGTTAAATCGGACCAGGGGGAAACGGTAACTGTTGTGGGCAACATATGCGAAAGTGGAGATATAGTGGCAAAAAACCGGTTTCTTCCCGTAATAGAAGAGGGGGACTTGTTGGGGGTTATGGATGCGGGTGCCTATTGTTATTCAATGGCTTCAAACTATAACAACAGGTTCAGGCCTGCAGAGGTTTTGATTGAAGAAGGAGGCGCAGTAAGGCTTATAAGGAGAAGAGACACTTTTGAAGATTTGATCAGGAACTTTTGTTAGCAATTGACACTTTAACAGAAAAAATGTAATATAGATATATAATCAGAAAAAACTTGCAGTAGATTTTACTATAATAATTTTTAATGGGGAGATAATGGTATAATGGAAAAGAGAAATCTAATTGGAGCTTATGAAAAGCCTGAGCTTGTCAAGCATGAAACCCTTAAAGAGGTAACAATGTCCAGCAGAAGCAGGGGAGGGTGCAGCACATGCCGCGGGGATGAAGATGAAGATGATGACGATTAGCTGATTTTCATCAATAGTGGGAAAATCCATTGTTTTTTTTGATTTTCTTTACTGCGGACCCATATAATGCTATTGCAAGCGGTAAAGTGATAATGGTGAATATACCGAGGGTTATAATACTGGGAGCAATTGTTTGCAGATTTGCCCCTTCCAGCATTGAAAGCCTTATTGCTTTGGCATAATGGGTAAGAGGTAAAAGCTGTGATATTTCTTTAAGCCATAGCGGAAGTATTTCAATGGGATACAGTATACCCGACAGGAGCCAGGAGACATTTTTTATTATCCAGTTGATGGGATTTCCTCGCTTGAATAAAAGCACAAATATGCTTGATAACAGGGCCAAGGAATAAAAGGATATTGTTGACACCGTCAAGGAAACCAGCGTTGACAGGATATTAATATCCGTAAACGGTATATCTGATATTATTATGGCTGCTGAAAAATAAATTATTGAGCGCAGGATGCTGTATAAAGCAGGATACAAACCTGAAAGAAGAATGATAACCAGCAAACTGCTTTTTGACGCTGCAAGGGGTTCCAGTGTTCCTTCCTGTTGGGCTTGTCTTACAGCATCCGAAAAGGAATTCATAATGCCCGAAAAGTAGTCGGAAGCAGCAATACCGATTATTACGAAAGGGAAGTATCCATATGATATCATCTGTGAAACGTTGGCCCTGTCAATAAAAACGGATAGAAAGAAAAACACGGGGATACGGAATACAATACTTAGAATACTCAGTGAAAAGCTTAGCTTGTAGCTGATGTCTATTCTAAAATCTCTTTTAATAAAGGCGGCTGCCTGGAATAAAATATTATTCATTGTCTTCCTCCGCAAATATTGTATTATAAAGCTCGGACAAGCGGTTGCACCCGGAGTCATACAGCAGGGATTCCAGCCTGCCCCGGGCAATTATTTGTCCCTTGCTGATAAATGCAGTATTGCTGCAAAAGTCCTCCACTTCATTCAGGTTATGGGTAGCCACAAAAACTGTCAGCATTCTGCTCTTTTGTATTTTTCCTATAAGCTGCCAGAAGCTTTTTAAAGCACTGGCATCAAGGCTTTTTGTAGGTTCGTCCAGAAAAATTATTTTAGGATTTGCCAGCAGTGCTCTTGCTAGTGAGAGCTTTTGTTTTTGCCCTGAAGAATATTGCATGAAAGGTCTATCTATGAAATCATATATTCCAAGCTCATCAATCAATTCTTCCACTTTTTTATAGGCTGCCGGAGGTTTGAGTTTATTAAGGGATGCAAAAAAATAAAGATTCCTCCTGCCGGATAACCTGTAATAAAAGCTTCGTTCGCTGTCCAAGCAGAAACCGGAGGACATTACAGCCCTTTTTGTATGCTTCACCGCGTCCAGCCCGTCAATAAATACTGAGCCGGAAGTAGGGAGTATAAGGCCGCAAAATATTTTAATCAAGGTAGTTTTACCGGAACCGTTAGGACCTAAAAGTGCAAATGACTCCCCATTTGCTATATTAAGATTAATGTTGGTAAGCACAGCTTTTGATTTGCTTCTTCTCCATAAAGCACTGTTTTTTTTATATTCCTTACAAAGGTTATGGGTGGATATTATATATGACATTACTTACACCTCCTGAAAAGGCTTTTAAAAAGGAATATAAAAGATTTACACAGGTTCAAATAATAATGCAGGTATCTTAAAATCCTTCCGCCTGTTCGGCTGCTTTCAGGCAATACACCCTGATAGGGAATCAGAATGCGAATAATACAGCGGAATTTAAATAAAATTCCTGGAGTGGATAAAAACTGAATCAGATAATTAATATTCTTGTCAGTTTTTTCGCTTTTTCTTATGGAAAGATTAAACAACACTTTTTCCTTTAACGACGGATTATGCAGGCTAAGCTCTCCGGTAACAATTTCTGGAATTATAGGGCCGAAAACCTCCAATATCTTATTAAGGGAATACAGGACCGGAAGGTGCAGGTTATATTCCTTTGCATGCTTAAGAAATCTGTTCCAATTGATTTCAAAATCTTCCGAGTGTACCATAGCAGCTATATCACAGCATGAAACAATCCAGTTACCATCTATATGATGAAATAAATGCAATAAATGGTGTAAAAAAGCAAACCCGGGATCTAAAACATTTACATTTAATCCGTTAATTTTTGCCCGTACCAGGTTATGCCAGAGAATTTCCGTTTCAATTTTAGCAAGGTAAGGATAAGGTCCAAGGCTGTAATGTATGTCCAGGGGAATGCCCAGTTCAGAATCTTTTAGATATGAAACTCTGCCTGATATGTTTTTTTGCATATCAAGGGGCATACCTTTTGTTTCAGCAAAGTATGAAATTTTTCTTAAAGCTTCGCTAACTTTGGTATGGTCTTCCTTGTGAACCAGCAAATCGATATCTCCTACAGGCCGTATTCCGGGAGGGTAAAGGAGTTTATCCAGGTAGGAGCCTTTCAATACGGCAGCATCAATACTATTTTTGTCAAACAAGGTTAGTATTTCATTTAACTGGCTTTGGAGCAAAAGGTTTCTGGCCGCTGTTCTCCTGATATATTTTTTTGATTCACTGCTGTAATTTTCCATATTAAAGCCTGGAGGATTATTGCAAAAATCAATTAAAGGGATGAAATATAAGGCATCCAGGCCCGGGATATCATTCAAATTCATTGAACCACCCCATTAACTAAAAAGCTCCTTATAAGCTTATGCCACACGCTTTTATCCTTACCTAAAGTGAGGACTGCCATAGGCAGCCTTTCCACCAGTTCACAATTAAATTCAAAGTGTTTTTTTGAAGTATTGGAAAACAGGCATTCCATAGTTAAGGGCAGTATTTCAACAATAGCTTTTGCAGGTTTAATGGCTTCCAACCTGCTGCTTTTGCCGGGACACCACCTGGGAAAGATTATTGCCTTCAAAGTACATTTTTTTGATATGCTGTAAGGAAAATAATCTTTGATGTCAATAACTGTTTTATCATTTTGGCCGGATTGTTCAATATTATTGATACTGGTAATGTGCCTTACATTTTGAGGCCAGAATTTAACAGGCTCTAAAAAACCTGTTAAATCATAACCTGTTTTTGTCCTTTCAATAAAACATCTGTCGTCCGACATAAAGCTAAAACCATTTGCCAGCAGGTGAAGAGACAGCGTTGATTTGCCGCGGCCCGACCTGCCTGCAAGCATTAGGCCCCAATTATCAATACATACTGCTCCCGAATGGAATAAATAAAGCTCTTCCATTCTTAAAAGCTCAAACAAAGGGTGCATGAAATCCTGCAGGTGCCATGCTTCGGAAAAAATATTTTCAACATATGCGCAGGCATTTATTTCTTTATTATTCAAATCAATTGCCATTCTTCCTATCTCCGGTATTTCAAAATACCATATATGATTATTGGTCAAGTACCTTGCAGTATGGCCTTCATATATGCACCTGGCATTTTCCGGAATAGGAATCGGCATAGTGTCGCTTTTATGCAAACCCAATATTTTAATTTTTACCGCATCTCCATACCCATGAAAATCAGCATTAAAGGTATTAAGCCAATTTCTTATGCCATTGTGAAGGATTCCATCGTCTGTACTTATTATAACAGACGTATTGCTTATTTTAAAAGTGGAAGAATAAAGCTTTTCAGGCATATTCATCTCCTTAGCGTATGCATTATTTTATAATTTTTAATAAATTCCTTATCATCCAATAAAAGCTGATTATTAAATATAACCCAGCTATGCCCTTGCAGCTTGCCGTTGATTTTTGAAATTCCAATAGCCAGTACAAGATTTTCACAGTCTGTTTTGTTTAAAAAGTAATAGAGCAGCAAGCATTTTTTATAGCAGTTTTTTCTTATTAAAAAGAATCTTGCCCTGCTGACTTTGTCTACAAGCTCTATCAATTCATTAATTTTATCTTTTCCTTTATATTTAACCCTTTTGCTTTCCAATAGCTTGGCCAGTTTTCCGAATTTAATAAGTTTTAATAAAAGGGTCAATATAACTCCCGCAATAATTATTTTTATTAATAACAGGTATCTTGACGCTTTTTTTTGGAGGATCATTTTCACTAAAGCTCCTGTTTTAACTGTAAAGGCTTAAAAGGTCTTCATTTATAAGGTCATTAATATATTCCAGCACGTCATTTTTTATATCGTCGGAAGACTTATCAAAGTCATCGGACAGCTTAAGGATTATTTCCCTTATATTCATGCTGCCGTCGCAAAGCTGCCATATTCTTTGTCCTACCTTATTTGTGCTGTAATATACTCCGCTTTCGAGATTTAATAAAACAAGCTCTTGATCCATATTTTGAAATGCGATTTCCTTTTTCCTTTTTACATAATTGTTAATGTTGAGTTTTTCCATCAGCATTTACATTTCCTTTCATTAATCAGCTTATGCCTCATATATGCAATCCTGCAAGCTTCCTTGTGGGGTGACAGTATATCGCCGTCCTCCTCCAATGCTTCCGCAGGACACAACCGGCAAACATTTCTCACAGTACATACGCTGCATTCCTTCATATGCGCCAGCTCAAGGCTTCGCAGGAAGCTAAGGTAAGGAGAATTATTCCATATATCTGAAAAGCTTTGTTTTTTCAAGCTTCCAATACTTTTTTTAAAAGCTATACATGGAAACACATCTCCTGACGGTGATATGGCAGCTACCGAACGGCCGGTATTGCAAAATGAATTAAAACCTGAGGCCCTTTCGCCGGATTCTATTCTTTCACAGGTATACCTTGACAATTGTCCATCGTCCATTCTTAGAGCCAGGGTCTTTCTTGTACCGTCGGAACACATTGTAATAAAAGGATTAGGAGCGAAATCCAATCCCAGCTGCTCGCAGAAAACAGATAATTGTTCAATTTCATTAAAATTCAAATTCATTACCGGAGTTTTAACCTGAACTGAAACATTTTCCCTGATAAGATGCTTGATTGCTTCATGGCTTTTGATAAAAGAGCCTTTAGTTGAAGTTATACGGTCATGGCAGTTAAGTCCATAAATACTGACGGACACTTCAAGGAAATTTAAATCCTTGAATTTTTTCGCTGTAGGCCCGTCAATCAAGGTAGCATTTGTTATCAGGCTGAGTGCCAGGTTTTTGCTTCTTGCATAACCGGCAATATCAAAAAAGTCTTCTCTCAGCAAGCATTCCCCGCCTGTGAAGATTAGATGTAAGGTACCGCATTCAGCCAATTGATCAATAACAGCAAAGATTTCACCAGTTGTCATTTCTTCACAGGTTTCACCCTTAAGATAACAATGAACGCATGACAAATTGCAGCGGTAAGTAAGCTCAAAAGTTACTTCTAATGGTATATTTGCATTTCTTGCTTTTTCACGAAAATCCTGTTTTAACTGCCTTATCATTATACCTCCAACGTTTTAAATACTCCGATTTTCTCTACTATTATAGCATCAATAAAGCAGCATGTACACAAAAAATGTAAACACATTATACAAATGAAAGTTGGGCTTGACAAAAAATGGAATGGGAAGTATAATTATTGTTAAAGTAATATGGTTAAAAATAAGCAATAATATCTATCAATTTAATTAAAAATATAAAGATTATAGGTTATTTTTCATGCCAATTTGAAAAAACAGCGGTTGATATAAATGAATTTTTTAAGAAGTAGAATTATTTAAGGGGCTGATGATTTTGAGTCTTGAATATGCATTAATAGGATGTGGAAGGATTTCGCCAAATCATATAGTGGCAGCAGTTGAAAATAACCTTGAATTTGCAGCGTTGTGCGACATTGAAACAGAAAACATGGAGGATAAAATACTTAAATTTAATCTTCCGGAGAAAATCCGCAAATACAGGGATTACAAAGAACTGCTTGAAAAAGAAAAACCTGCATTGGTAGCGATTTGTACTGAAAGCGGAAAGCATGGTCAAATTGCATTGGATTGTATTGATGCAGGATGCAATCTTATCATAGAAAAACCAATGACCCTTTCACTCGGGGAAGCAGACCGGATAATTGGAAGGGCTGGAGAAAAAGGGGTAAAGGTTAGCCCATGCCATCAAAACAGGTTCAATAAGTCAATCCTGAAAATCAGAGAAGCTGTTGAAAAAAAACGCTTCGGCAGATTGTTTTACGGAGCGGCACATGTACGCTGGAACCGTGGATATGAATATTATTCCAGGGCAAAGTGGAGGGGAACATGGGAACAAGACGGAGGAACCCTTATGAACCAATGCATTCACAATATAGATTTACTAAGGTGGATTATGGGTAACGACATTGTAGAAGTTGCCGGCATGACCGATAATTTGAACCACAGCTATATAGAGGCCGAAGATTTCGGCATTGCCCTTATCAAATTTTCTAACGGCAGTTATGGGATTATTGAGGGTACTACGGATGTATACCCTCAAAACCTGGAGGAAACATTATATATCTTTGGTGAAAAAGGAACTGTTAAAGCCGGGGGCCAGTCCGTAAACTTCATTGAAGAATGGCGTTTTGCAGATTTATTGGATGACCCTGAGGAAGTAATAGCAAATTATAGTGAGAATCCACCCAATGTGTATGGATTTGGACATAAACCTCTTTATGCGGATGTCATAGAAGCTATAAAAAACGACAGGGAGCCTTATGTTACGGCAGAAGATGGAAGAAGAGCATTGGAGCTGGTGCTTGCCATATATAAGTCGGCAGCGGAAGGCCGGAAAGTCAAGCTGCCTATGGAAAAGTGCGCTGCTTTGGATTTTAAAGGCAGGTTTGACAGATGAGTTATTTTGTACATGAAAGCAGTTATATAGATGATGGTGTAATAATAGGAAACGGCACAAAAATATGGCATTTCAGCCATGTTCAAAAAAGAGCGCAAATTGGAGAAAATTGTACTTTAGGACAGAATGTCAATATATCTTCCAATGTTAAGATAGGAAACGGAGTAAAAATCCAAAATAACGTATCCGTATACGAAGGAGTAGAATTGGAAGATTATGTATTCTGTGGACCGTCCATGGTGTTTACTAATGTTTTAACCCCAAGGAGTAAGTATCCTGAAAGCAGTGAAGGGTACATAAAGACCCTCGTCAAGCATGGTGCATCCATAGGTGCCAATGCCACCATTCTCTGCGGGAATATTATTGGCAGATGGTCAATGACTGCTTCCGGTGCGGTGGTGACTAAAGATGTTCCTGACCATGCACTGGTGGCAGGCGTGCCTGCAAGGCAAATCGGATGGGTTTGTGAGTGCGGTTTACATCTTAAAAACGGCTTGATATGCAATAAGTGCGGCAGAAAATACGATCTGGTTAACGGCAGGCTTAAGGAGAAGAAGGAGCTATAGACAAAACTCGTGTATGCAGATTTTCTGTTCATTTTTCCGCTCAATTTTTGCAGTAAAAAGACGAATATAAATAATCTTCAAACTATTAAAATTAAGATGGTTATTTGAGCTTGTATTTATATAGTACATTGTACTCAATTACAAATTGGTTCTTGAAGGAAAGGTATAAAAATGGTAAAGTATTTACAAAAAACAAGGATAATAAATAATATGAATATATAATTTTTATATACGATTCCAACCTTGTGTAAGAGAGGCAAAATATGAAAATTCAATCCATATACATACTGCTAACTATATTGATTATAACAGTGATTACTATACTTCTTTTTAGCTGCAGCCAAAATGACAATACTACTGACAAGACAAGGATTAATGAAAACCTGATCCAGGTCAAAAAATTCAGTGTAAATTCCGATTCAACGGAGCTTAATACTTTGGCAAAAGGAGAGATATTTGTAAAAGGAGCCAAAGGAGTTCCTGAGCATATACAGATTGTTGCCCGGATTGAGATAGATCCCGAAGATTGGGGAGGGATTGCTTTTTATATACCTAAAAAATGGAATATTTCTGATATCGTAAGCAGTTATCCCGAAAATGGAGATCAGATAAAACCTGCGGACTATATAACAATATGGAGTACTGCTTCTGATAGATATAAATGGGATAAATGGATAGAAATTGGAAGAAGCAGTAATTATAAGCCAAGGGGAGGCGGCACGGGAACTGTTGTGATTGATTTGGTTGCTGATAAAAACGCAGTACAGAAATCAGAGAAATATAATATTATGGTTGCAGTTGGTTCTGATGAAAAAGACGGCAGTAAGATACTTGGAGCTGATAGTACATCAATTGAAATACCTTAAACATACAAATTATACTCCCGAGTTTTACTTTTAGTAATTTAGAAGACGAAAATTCACTTGACATTATTTATAGCATTTTACTTTTTTTTATCTTTATATTGCTTGCTTAGAAGAAAACTTGCCGATAAATGTATAATTGACGGCTTTAATCTTTACTTTTGCTGGCAAGAAAGATAGCAAAAATTAAAACTATATAGCTGACTGCAAAAAGAATACTTATTATGGTTAAAAATTGTTCTATAGAAAAAAACAGTTGTTTAGAAAGCAAAAAAGCTCCGATAGCCTCAATAAAAAAGACGGACTGGATAATAAATTCTATTTTTTGCCTGTGCCCAATAATAAGGCCGGCTGCAAGTGAAGCTGAAATAAACCTGAATGTGTACATTGGAGATAAAATTTCCACAAAAAGGCCCGCCCTTTCCCAGCCTGGGCCGAATACGATATTGAAAATATTTCTTGAAAACAGCATTAAAAAGGTAAAAAAAGGTATGGATATAAATAACAGCAAGAATAATGTAGTTTTAAAGGTCTTATAAAAATTACCGCAAGCTTTTTTTTCACGGTTTGCTTTTTCAAAAAAAACTTTTGCCACATTGACGCTGAATAACTGTATAGGCATGCCGAGCAAGGTAAATGAAAGGGAGTAATATCCCACATCTTTAAGCCCGTAAAGAGTACTTATTAAAAAGGGTATTATTGAATATGATAAAGAGTTAAGCAGTAGTGCAGGAGTAGAATAAAAGGGCTGGTTTCGAAATTTTCTTAAAACGGCAGATACTTCTTTGAAGCTTATAGATAATACGCTTTTGTAATTAATCGCAGTATTTTTAAGCTGGTACAAAAGGCTTATAAAAAAAGAGGCCAGCTGGCTGACAAGCAGGCCTGTTATACCGGCCTTGAAAACTCCGAAAAGAACCTGTCCAAACAAAAGCGTTAGCGTTCTTACTGCCGAAAATTTTGCAATCAGCTTATATTCCTTATTTCTATTATTATAGCTTGTTATAGCATTTATGAATCCAAACAGCAGTAATAAAGGAAAAACATAAATTATCCTTGAATTTATATTCACAAGAATGGGAGAGTCAAAAAGTATCAAGCATGTTATAATAATGCCTGCAAGGGCGCTTATAAAGAAGCATACAAGCATGCTTGCCTTCATAACGGCGTGGGATTCCCTCTCATGGGAGGCAGATACTATGGACATATCATAGCGTCCGTTAACCAATGGTCCTATAATGGAAGCTATGGTAAAAATAAGGGTATACATACCTAACTGCTCCGGAGAATAAAGACGTGTTAGTGCCGGAGCGGCTATGACTATTGCACACTGGGCTATAAGGGTACCAAGAGTTAAGGTAACCATATTTTTTATATATGAAGTAAATAACTTTTTTTTGATAAGCTTCACATATCCGGTCATTTATCGCTCTCCGGGCTTATTAACAGGTATAAGACTGCCTGATAAAGCTGTGAATATTCTTTCAATCTGTGTATCCCATAAAAAATGTTTATTGGCATAATCCCTCATAGCATGGGATATATTATTAAGTGCTTTCATACTATTGCAGAATTCAATCAATTCATCCATATTTATCAATTCATCATTATCAGGCAGAATTTTTACAAATTCCAGTCCTGGATGAAGATATTTTTCTTCACAGGCAAAGGCAAAAGGAATACCTCTTGCACAATATTCCTTGTTTTTAAGTGTGGAAGGCTGGGTTAGTTTTTTCCTGTAAATTCCAAGGCATCCCAGGGCAATATCACACTTATCAAAAAGCAAATCAAGCTCTTCATTTACCAGGGGTCCATGGAATATTACATATTTGTCTACAATGAGTTTTTGGGACAGTTTTTCCCATTCGCGTCTCATTACTCCGTCTCCAACCAGGTGCAGGAAAACCTTTGTTTTTACCGGGCGGGAATAATACCCGGCCATTCCTTTGATTGCCCTGTCATAGCCGTGCCATGAGTGCATTGAGGATACGGCAATAATGTGAATATCAGAATCTTTTGGGCTGTGACGCCATGGTTTGATTTTTTCCACATCAACACCATTTTCTATCTTAACGGTTTTTACACCAAAAATCAATTCGGAAGATGTATATGTGGTAACAAGAGATATATATTTTTTTAGCCTTTTGTTTAAGATATATTCGACAGCCTTGCCGGCATATCTTCTTAAAAAAGGCCAGCAGTTCATTTCTTCTCCGTAGGGGTAAGTCGGCACTTCTATTATTATTTTTATTCCCCGGTATTTCATATAGCGTATTAAGCAAAGAAATATGGGATCGCAAAAGGCATACCGTATATAGCAAATATCCATAGGATTATTTTTTAACCACTTTTTTACTCCCTTATATAAAAAATACCTGATTGCATATGGGTCTTTGGGATTTTTAGCAATTCGTACATGGTCAGTATTGCTTTCTATAAACATGGAATCATTGTATATAGAAGTATAATAAACATCAAAGCCTCTTTTTTTAAAGGCTCTTACCTGTCCTTTCATTTTGTTTACCACACCCGTTTCCAATTTATTGTCAAACAAAAATATTCCAAGGTAGAGCAGTTTCTGCATATTCGAGTTCACTCCCCAGAACGCCCGATTTTAAACAAGTATGACTGTAGTATACCCTTAACCGGATGATTTTTCAACAAAACAAATCAATAACACACTAAATATAACCCTTTGGAGCATTATAATGGAGAAAGCCCTTTTTTTCGGCAAATCTTTTTACAATATCCACAGTATAATTCTCAGTCAGAGCAAGGATTTTCATATCCCTTTCCTTTTGAAGCCCTGAAAGGTATTTTACAATGCTCTTACTCCACCTGGTCAGTTTTTTGCCCGACAAAGGGGGATTTTCCCAACAGATTGCATCAAGGTACAAAGATGTATAATTAGCAATTTCCAGACCGTTGTTTTGTATAAGAATATGGTCAGGAAAGAGAGTTTTTAATTTCAAGAGAAATGATGAAGCTTCCATTATAAGTTCGTTTTTTAACCGGGATTCCATTTCAAAATGTATAATATCACCAAGTGTATCAAGAAAAAGACCGTCATATCCTTCATTTAAAAGATTTCGGAATTGCTCACATAATATTGCCTTCCATTTATCAGATTTTAGGCTTGCAAGGCAGGTGTTGTATTCTTCGTTTACTAATATTTTTTTATTGTGTTTTATAAAGTCTTCTTCATTTAAAAGTCCAAAAAAGGACGAATCCACAGAGACTTCAATCATACTAAGGTATGCAATTACAAGCTTGTTTTTATGTTTAAGCATAGAAAGACTGTTCTTATTCCAGGCAGCAGATTCTACAACCAGAATATCAAAGCCCTTTAGCCTATCAATATTATCCCTGCCATAATATACGGCAAAATTTTTTGCTTCCGAAAGGGTCTGTTTTCTCAAAGACTGATACTCCTTAGTTTTATTCTGGATAAGTATTCCGTATGGACATAGCAGGTTTCACAATTGTCACCATGCCCTTTGCAATTGTTTTTTGCATTTTCCCAGCAGTTTATTTCAGTATTCCTGTAAGCGGGGCATGAAGAACATATTTCTTCTGGAATACACAGCATTTCCCAGCAAGGCCCCAGGGATTTTTTAACATTGAGCATGGGTTCCCGTTTTTTATTAAACCATTGTGTGAGTGTTTCCACTACATCTTTGTCGAGCTGGGAGGAAGAGGAGGATTTTATTAAATCCAAAGCTGTTTCAAAGCTGAGAGGTTCTCTGTCTTCACGCCCCTTTATTTTGGCGAGGAAGGTCTGTACGACGGAAATAATACGCGCGGGCAATTCTATCTCCCCGCCTTTTAGCCCGTTTGGATATCCGTTTCCGTCAATTCTTTCATGATGCTGCAGAATATACTTTGATGCATTTTTATTACCTGTAGTGGATTCAACAATTGATGCCCCAATGTCGCAGTGAAGCTTCATTAATTCATATTCGGTTTTGGCATATTTGCCCTGCTTTAAGAATATATCTTCCGAAATGCCTATAATACCTATATTACTTAAAAAAGCAGCCATGGAAAGGTCATATAATGTCTTTTTATCAAGACCCATCTCATTACCGATTATCAATGAAAATCTTGATGTCAGCTCTGATCTCCCAATTGTATAATGTGTCAGGTTATCCATTACCTGCGAAAGGGATTTTAACATGTCGACAGAGGATATGGTCAATTGCTTAAACTTTAAATTATGGTTGATTGTATTACATATTATTCTTGATATTATTAAAAGCGCGGTAATCCTGTATTCTTTTATTTGACCATTGTTTTGCCATAAAAGGAGTATACCGGGACCAATATCCGAATAGGATTTGAAAACAAAAAGCCTGTTTACTTCGAGAACATTGAAAAAATCGGGAATATTCAGAGATTTTAGCTGTTTAAAAGCCAAAACAGCCATGTTGTTATTACCGGTGCAGTCTTTAATATAATCAGTGAAATCAGAATTATTTTCTATTATTTTAGCTGCATTATCCTTTATTCCAGAGGAGGCTACCACCTCAACCCCGCTTTTTTTATAAAGGAGAAAAGCACCACCTTTTCCACTAACAGCATTTATAGCCGAATTAAGAAGATTTGAAACAACAACCTTATAATCGGATATCATATTTGAAATATTTTTAGAGCCTGATATTCTTTTTTCCAGTTCCTCATGGCGGCTTTTTAAGAAATCGTTTTCTATGATTGCTTCAATGTAATTTTCATATGCCTTTACCAGGCCTGCCAATGTATTAATAAGTCCCTTTTGTTTACCCTTTACGGGTCCGATTCTAAGCAGGCATTTTTTTGTCCTCGTAGGAATTGAAATTATCTTTAAATTTCCCTCTTCAATAATCTCCGGACCGGAAGGTACGCTTTGAAAATCCACATTTTGCTTAGGAGCATATATTTCCCCCTTGTACGGGGGAAGCCCGTCATATGAAGGAGTTATACCACCCTTATCCGATGCGGCGTCTTTCAGTGCTCTTAAAATATAATTGTTGTTTGCCGACTTTACGTAAAACGAATATGTTTGTGAAGGTATAACCTCAGAAATTATCTTTAGAAAGGTGTTAATTGATGCATTACTGCCATTGGAATAGTAAGTTTCGTTTAAGAGTTTATCAATAATATTTTTTCCTGCTTTGTAGCTTTTATTTTTTTTCAGCAGAAAGAAGCCTGTAATAGAAAAGATAAATGCAATTAAAAAAAGTACACCGAAGATAGTTTTTGACTCAGTGTTTAAATTTGCATATAAATCAGACACATATTCAACATAATACAATAATTTATCTAAAATTTTATTTTGCATTAAACCACCTGTGTTTTATCGCCGGCAGCATTGCAAAGCTTGTTCTTTTCTCTTTCATTGTATTCCTTATCCATTTGCAATATAGAAATATACTGTGTTAATTCCTTAAGCTGACTGCTTAATGCAGATATTTGTATAGATTGATTGAATACAATAAAAAGCAGAACCAAAATTGACAGCAAAAACAAAAGCGAGGGCGGATAGTCTATGCCTACTAAACCGGACAATATATGGAGAGTTTCAGGCATTACGGAAAGAACCAGTATGATTATCGATCCGATTAGCCATATTAAGGAGTTTGTTTCATTTATTTTCTTTTTTACCAGCAGTCTTATGATAAGGAATACAAAAAATAACCCGCAAAGCAGAATAAATCCTTCAAGAATAACATTCATATTATTTACCTCCATCAGCAATTTTCATACGTATAAGAACAATAAAAATACTTAACATAATTTTCATAAAATAAAATAATGGTTTCATGCCTGAATGCATGCTTTTACCGCACTGCCTTTTTCTTATGTTGGCAGGTATTTCCTTAATTCTGTAATTAAATCTTAACATGGTTATTAGTATATCTGCATCCGGGAAATCTATGGGATAATTCCCCATCATGGCATAATAGGAAAAAACCTTTCTCGTCAGCCCCTGCAGGCCTGAAGTAGGATCCGTTATTTTTGTTCCTGTGGAAAGCTTTATTATTAACCTGAATAATTTTATGGCAATCATCTTCATAAATCCTGACTTATATGATGTACTCAAAAACCTTGAACCGATTACAATATCATAGCTTTTTTCTTCCAGTATGGCTAAAATTTCACGTATATTATTGGGGTCGTGCTGTCCGTCTCCGTCAAACTGTATTATATACTCATAGCTATTTCCAACGGCATATTTAAAACCTGTTTGTAATGCACCGCCATATCCAATGTTATAAGGGAGTTTAATTACCAGGGCGCCTTTTTTACTTGCCAGGTATGAAGTATTATCGGTTGAACCGTCATCAATGACAAGTATGTCGATGTCTTTAATCAAGCCTTTTATTTCGTCCAGTACATCGCAGATAATGCCCGCTTCATTATATGCAGGTATCAATATCAATGATTTTGACATAATCCCACCCCCCTCAAAACCCATTATAGAGCATTTTTCAGTGCTTTGCAACAATATAATGCTGCCAATACATTGGTATAATGGCATTAAAAACTGAAATCCTGTATGTTAAAATCATTAATAACCTCCCCCATTGGAGCGAAATCAAAAGCTTGAAGCATCTTTTCAAGCTTCTTATATGTATGCTTTATTCCATAATAATGCGCCGCCTTTATATGCAGAGGTACCTTAAGAACCGGCTGGCCCGTATCAAATTCCCATGGATGGAGATATATCATACCAGGCGCCTTCCTGTTAATTTTTTTTAAGGCGGTTTTGATAAAACAGTAGGGCATCAGTCTGAAATATAAGCCGCCGGAAAATGGTAAAAGTATTTTTCCGACCTTTAAAACAGTTGGCGGAACTTCAATAATGTTAGTCTTTTTGCCTTTTATCACAGGCTTGAAAGGGAACAAGGGTATATTTGTTGTTCCGGATAGAGGAGTTTTAAAGGGCTGCATACTTGAATCGTATAAAAAGCCTGCTTCCCTGATTATATCAAAAGTCCATAGATTCTCCCTGGTAACAGACCATGTGGAAGCTCTAAATTTATCAACTTTTTTACCGGTAATGCTCTCCAGTATTTTTTTCGACGTCACAATATCGTTTTTGAATGCATCCCTGGATTGCTCGTTGACCATTTTATGCCAGAATCCGTGTGAACCTATTTCATGACCATTGTCTGAAATGGATTTAATTAGTTCCGGATGGTTTTGCGCAACATAGCCCAATACAAAAAAGGTGGCTTTTACATCATATTTTGACAGTAAGTCCAAAATATTTTGGGTATTATTCTCAATCCTTTCTTCAAAATCCGGCCATCTTTCAATTTCAAAGTTAAAGTCCCTGGTATGATACCAGTCCTCAATATCTATTGCAAGTATGTTTTTCATCATAATCTCCACTAATGCCAAAGCAAAAATCTCTGTAGTACTATTTACCTTTTAAAGATAAAACGCCACATTCTAATATCAAAAACGTATCTTGTAAATGAGAGTATAAAGCCAAGTAACGGGCCCAAATCTCTTATTGACAATATATCGTCATATATTTTTCTACCCTTTATTTTTACCCGCTTAAAGCTTGGGCTAAAACCTTTTTTATCAAAAATAAAACGGAGGATGTCACCGGGCAGAAGCCATCTGCACAAAATACCCTTTTTATAAGTCCGGATATTTTCTACATTTATGCCAATTGCGTTGTTATAAAACATGACCGGGAAGTCCACGCCTGAAATAATAGAAAGGTGAAGCGAATTCCAAAACCTGGGGTTTATTTCCATAAATTTAAATTTGCCGTCCCTTGGATCCTTCATAAACTCAATTTCAACTACACCTTCCCATGGCAATTTTTCCATAAGCTTTAAAGCTTTAAGACTTAATCCGGGCATGGATATACTTTCCTGCAAGGTACTAGGGCCTATATCCGGAGGAAAATGTCTCAATTCCTTTTGGACAAAGGAGGCTTTCAAGTCGTTGCTGCTGTTGTAAAAAAGACATACATCATACCTTTCACCGGTGGGAATAAACTCCTGTATAACAGGGAGTCCGTATATCCTGGCAATTTTTTCATAGTTTATTTTAAATTCATTGCGGTCCTTTACTATTCTTATTCCTCTTGAGCCCGAGCTTTTTCTGGGTTTGATAACCAGAGGGTATTCTGATGCTTTGGCATGATTAAATGCATCGTCAATGCTTGAGGGTATATAAGTACCGGGACAGTCCAAACCGCAATCAATGGCAGCTAAGGCAGATAATCCTTTGTCTGAAGCTATTTCATAGCTTGATAAAGGAGGAAGGGACAGAATGCAGTATTTTTTAAGCTCAATCCTGTGCTTGAAAACAATTTCCAGTACGCTGTCATCCATGGGCAATAGTAATGTACCGGGATTATCCCTGACAAAATTTAAAAGCCATTGATAAAAGTGACCGGGTTTATCAGACGGGTCCGGATATATAAAGCTTTTAACGCAGTATCGTGAAAATGCCGTAATATTAAAACGTGTCACTTCTCCGGAAAATACCGGGATGCCTTTTTCCCCTAAAGACCTTGCCGATGCAAGTGATTTTCTTAGCTGTCCGTTGGTTATTAAAACTCTAGGATTTATCAATTGTTTTTACTCCTTTATATGCTTTTAAGAGAAAATCTATCATTTTATGATTTGAATAATTTAAATCTACTTCCTTCAATGCATTGGCTGAAAGCTCTGACCTCAGTAAAGGGTCATCATAGAGCCGTTTTATTGCCCCTGCTATTGAATCACTGTTTCTTTCTTCAGTTATTAAGCATATATTTTTATTAGAAACTATTTCATTTATACCTCCGGCTTTTGTGGTAATGATTGGCAAACCACATGCCATTGCTTCAAGCAGAGCCATTGGAGCACCTTCTGCCGCACCTTCATCCGATACGGAAGACATTATAAACCCATCCGAAATCTGGTAAAGAGTTATAAGCCTTTCCCTGGCAATATCACCGAGAAAACTAATCCTGTGTGATAATGACAGGGAAAGGCTTAGCTTTTTAAGGTTTTCAAATTCCGGCCCGTCACCTGCTATTACAAGTTTAACCCTGTAATTTTCATCCAGCCTGTTTAAGGCTTCAATTATATAAATTGTACCTTTGGCAGATGACAGCCTGCCCGCATATAATAGTATAAAATCATCGTGGGAATAATTAAACTGCTTTTTTAAAGCCGATTTTTTTGTTAAAGCAAGAGGGTGAAATAGACAGCCATCTATGAAATTCCTGAAAACCGCTACCTTTTTTTTATTTACATATTTAATTACCCTATTCATGGACTGTTTGGAAACAGTTATAATGAAATCACTTCTATTAAAGGCTTTGATTTCTTGAATTGAAACATATTTACCTATTTTGCTTTCATTTTTTATTGCACGAAGTGAAGAATCTCCTCTTGATAAATACCCATGTATGGTTAAGATAAGACGGATATGCTTTTTTCTGCAGAACCTGTACACCGCGTTGCAGGAATTAATGTCTTGTGTGTGTATTATATCAATGTTTTTGTTTATACATTTTATTCTTGTCCTGATGATAATTATAAGTCTTGATATAAAAAGCATTAATTTAAACAGAGTGTCAAATCCTGACAAAAATCTAGTTAATTTTAGCATATTATTTCCAAGAAGGGAAAAGCTATTTGATTTGCTGCTTAAAATATTCAGCATTTGGGCATTATACCCTTTATCCTTTAAGGTTTTAAGCAAAATCTCCATGTATGTGGCAACACCGCCCCTAACAGGTGTACTCGAGCTTATGATTAATATATTCATTATACCACTCCTTAAAACTTAATGAATTTTTTAGGAACTTGCTTTAGCAAATATACTTTCATATCGTTATCTTCATAATATAACTCCATGTTATCATTGTTTTTCATATAATCCTCTGCCCAGTAATATGCTTTTGACTGGAGAATTCTTCTTGATTCGTAATTATAGTAAAAATATGATAAATTAGAAGGTATCGGGGGCAGGTCTTTTTCGGCATCTTCTCTGCTGACTGGTTCCATGGGAGTACTTGTATATCCTATTTTTAGCGGTTTTTTCTCCACGTATATAAATACATATTCCGTTGGAATCTGGAGCACATTGTCTTCTTTGTGGGGATGCTTGTCTTCAATAGCATATATAAATTCCCAAAGTTCGGTATGCCAGCCGTAATTCATAACCAGCTGGTACTGTTCAACCGGTGAAATTATGGTCCAATTCTGGGAGGGAAAATCTTCCCTATTTATTTTTAAATATGCCAAAATTCCGCCATCATACTCATATCTTAGCCCGCTGGGAGGATTTAATCTTAACGGTAATATGAATAATACTGCCGCCGCTGCACATACAACTGTTCTAAGCATGTATTTGATTTTTCGGTTTGCCGGGAACAAATCAAAGAAATAGAGGGAGGAAGCGATTATGATTACTACAATCATAGTCATAAACACACCAACTCTTGAAGTATCCATTATCCTGGGCAGTCCAAAGATTTTAGCCCTGTACATCATATATACTGCCAGGGAAGTCAGTAAAAATCCGGTTATGGTTTTTGTATTAATATTTGAGGCAAGCCTGCTTTTTTGAATGTAGCTTTTTACTATTAAAATTGTAAGAAGAGCACCACAGAGTAAAAAAACTACCAGGGTTTTTTTGGGTTCACTGAAGCTGAAAGCTTCACGGGCTGCAGAATCTTTACCGGGAAGGGATACCATATTTATGATATACCGCAAAGAGCCATGCCATTCATGTCCCATAAGCCGGCCTATGAGCAAGGGTAAGGCACCTACAACAGCTGATGCACCAAAATATGTAAAAACCTTGAAGAAAATTTCCTTTTTAAGGATGAACCTGATGTTTAATATGGAAATAATAAAACATCCCAGCAATATAAATACGGTGGAATACTGGTGGATTAAAAGTGTGAGGGCAAGGCATTGTGCGGTAAGCAGCAAGTATTTTTTCTGCATTGTCTTCGTAAAGATATTAAAAAAATGTATGCCCGGAAGAAAGAAGATTGCTGCATACTCCTGGGGCAGGGGAGATATTTGCCGCCATACTCCGCTGGGAAGGGTAAAATCCACAATATATATTAACAATGCAAGCCACACTATATGAGGGTTTTTAAAATTTCTTTTTAAAACATACAGAAGTGATAATATAATCATAAAGCCTGCCAACGGACCGAGAAACCTGGCGATATAATATACGTCAATAAGGGTGAGCTTGTGCAAAGCAGATATTATTGCATGGTAGCCGTTAGGATAAATCCTGTCCATATATATGTTGTTGTTGCCTATATGTTTTGTCCACAAAAGGTGGGTGTAACAATCCGAAGCACCAAAGTAAAGGTGCGTAAAGGAATGGTGAAATCTTATGTATGCTCCTAAAGCGAGAAGCAATGCGGTTAATATGCCTTTAAACGGATTGGTGAACAGCCTTGATATGCTTTTTTTAAAACGGAGTGCAAGCTGGGCATATTTTTCTTTTGCCAGTTGAAACACCTGTTTTTTTAGGCTTATTCTGCCTTCGGACATATCAAGTATTCTCATAACGGTTTTTTTCAAAAATGTATCGGCCCTTTTGACAAGAGTCCTGCCCTTTACCCTGGTAAGAAAAAGATAGGTTCCGATCAGCAGGAACAGCAGTGAAAAGGTTTCATATATTTTTAGAAAAGATAGGGCATGCACAAATATTATTATAAAAAAGTTGGTATGGACAAAGCTGATAAACAGCTTGTCAAGAAGTCCGTCAGCTTCACTGTCAAATTTTATTATTTTGGAGGGAATTACTGCATATAGAAGAAAAAATGCTAAAATAACCTTTATAAACATGAATATTGTATTTGGCGTATCTATCATACCCGTCCTGACCCCCATATCCTTTTATTTTTCTCTTCTTCATCCATTTTTATTTTAATATGGTATACTTTTAAAACTTCATCCTCGTAATATACGGTCATGTTGTCATTATTTTTTTTATAGTCCGCAATCCATTGCTCTAATTGTTCTCTTTCCAGCTTTCTCCTTTCATAATCCTCTTCTAAAAGGTCATATATGTGATTGCTTTGGGGAAGCTGGAATATGACTTTTTCATAGTAAATAAAAATATCTTCACCGTAATCAATGCCGAAGCTATCCTTTGGGTCTTTTTCAGGGTCTATTTTTTCCAGCAGGCTGTCGACATAATTGTGATAGCCTTTGCCTAAGGCCAGGTCATAGCTTTCATACTGTGAAGAGACAATAGTCCAGTTTGTGGGCCTGAAATTCTTGCTTATACTTAAATATTGCTCCACCGTACTGTTCCATTCCATTTTATAAGGAGCAATATGTTGGGGATTTATTGAGAAAACAACAAATGCCACGGCTGCAAAGCCTGCAAGCGAAATTATCAGACTGCTGTTTTTCGCATGCTTGAATATCCTTGTAAGGATATAAAAACCTGTACCGATTGAAGCTGCTGATACAATTGCCCACAATTCACCCGAACGTGAAGATACCATTATACTTTTTGTAATCGGCCCCCCCATATAGTGGAGAGTAAAAGTTGAAATGGAAAATAACAGTATGAACTTTTCCATGGATAATTTGTTCCACTTGAATAAGTTGAACAATACAAATAAAAAAATGACGGATATTGCAAAAAGGGCAATGTAATCAGATGTTATAAGGGTAGGGGAAAGGATGTCATTTGCCGTACTGGCCAGATAATTTGCTGCGGATTCATTTGCCCTTTTCTTTAAAAGCAGGCCTAATCCTATTGGGGTCATTGATATAAGGACCGATAGGATTCCGGTAATAATTATTTTCAAACCGGTATTCCATCTGTTAATTTTGTTTTTTTCCGTCAGGACAATAAAAAGTATTACACCCATTCCAATACCACATAGCATGAAAGCCAGTGTGTGTACAAGACCGGTTATTGTAATGCCAATCCCCGCCGTAATAAGGTCTGATTTTTTATTTTCCTTTATATATTTATAAAGAAAATAAAGTGAGGGGAGAATGAAAACGAAAGCGAATTCCTGTGAGTTTGTAGATGCTTGCCGTGCCCATTCCAGGGTCATAAAATTACCGCAGACACCGTACAGGAAAGCGGAAATTATTCCTGCAGTTTTGTTTTTTGTAAGTCCCGATATTGTAAAATAAAGGCCTAATGCAATAAGTACGCCATTTAACGGGCCTGTGTACCTCAATACATAAAGAGGGTCTATCGTTGAAAATTTTTGTATAAAGGAAAGATAAATGTGAAAACCCTGTGGATATATTTCATCATGAAAAAGTATCCTGCGGTCAATATATTTCATCCATGCAAGGGTTACATATGCGTCGGACATGGCAGGTGCGGCGTTAAGCATTGCGTCATAAAATCTCAACCATGCCGAATAGGCAACGACTGCCGTTAATAATAAATTATTTACGATTGCCTGAGGAGTGCTTGTAATTAATGAAAATAGAGTGTGAATGCCTTTTAAGATTTTTGAATATGTTTTTTTTAATGCATTTAAAGGAGAATTCAAACCGTCTGCGTAGTTCAAAATTTTCAATTGTACTACTGAAAGGAGCTCAAGGAAATTGGCTATATTATTCTCAGATACATATTTACGAATATATAAGGCGAGGAGAACGAGCAAAATCGCCAGCACTTCATAGAGCTTGAGGGCTACGAGCAAATAACCTGTAAGGATATAAAAAAATACAATCCTTATATAGCAGGAAACAATATTTTCAAAAGATATTTTTTTATATCCCGTTAAAATTAATCTTGGTACAATTACAAACAGGAAAACAAAAGCCATTATATACCTGACCGATTGGGATGCCTGGCTTGTAAAACTGCTGTAATCATATTGCAGGTACAAAATCATAGCCTCCTTTATGCTCCGGCGTATAAATAATAATCCAGATCCTTCAATACACGTATTACCATAATTGTTGTCATGATTAGAAATACAATTGCCCCTGCCATAAGACCGAAAGCAGCATAATGGTATTCAATCCACCTGCTCAGCAAAAATCCCACAACCAGATTGGAAATAAGTGCAATCAGGGTTGAACGTCCGGCAAAATCAGGCTGGGATAAAGAGAAAAGAATCACGGCATTCATAAGAGCAATTGCAATAACTGCATATGAAATAAGTGCAACAATAAAAACAAAATGTGTTACCTGGCTTGGGATTAGATCCACAGGTATGTTGAATACAGGTATATGGGTTATATTCATAACTACAAAATATACGATTACCGCGCTTACGGCAGAAAACAGGAAAATTACCGGAATAATACGATAGTATTGCCTTAGAAAGTGGTTGTTCATTCTCTGGGATTCATATCCCATGAAATTTTTCATGCCTTTTTCAATGTCTACCATAAATTTATTGACAACCACTTCAATTATTCCCATTGGAACTATCAATAGTAAAAGTGCGAAATCCAGCCCTAGCTCGTATTCACCTCTGAACCATATGATATAAGGCATATACGTGTTATTTGTAGACCAGGCCGTCAGCCGGTCTGAAAAAAGGAGTGTAAAATACAAAAAACCGTATGTGAAGTAGGGCAGTATTGAATAAAGTGTTATGGACATCCTGGGAAGTGAAGCTTTTTTTCCTTCTTCCTGTTTTTTTCCTGCCTTTTTAAAAACATATAAAATATACAAAAATGCCAGTATGGAAACAACAATAAGTGATATTATCTGAGAAAAAATTATATCAAGATTCTTAACCCTAAAAAGAATGTAAACCATAAAAATACCCAGTATGGTAAGGCCTGTAAATGCCAGCTCTTTTTCCAGGATATACATAACTGTTGTGGAAAGCCAGATGGATGACAGGAAAAAGTAAAATAATACTATAACTATCGTCATCCTGTAGGGAAAGGCTTCAATGAAAAGATTTGTAAAAAGCATCAGGCAGGATATTATAAAGCATGTAAAATATCCGAATTTAACAAATTTGATTACAATCCTTTTTGCCAGGTGGTAGTATCCCTGCTTTACATATGCAAAACCCTTCCTTGCTATAGCCTGTGTAAAACCCCCGACTGTCATAAAGCTCAATATTGTACCGATTGCGATACTGGTTGCAAGCTCGGTTGAAAGATATAGATATGACCATAATGAAAATTTAAGGGTCAGCATGGAAAATACAGATACTGCCATAGGCAGCGCAAAAATTGCTCCCCTTAGAAAGTTTTTGATAAACATAAATATAAGCATTATAAAGCTTGTTTTTTGTTTTGGTGCCGCAGAAGTATAGATTGTGTTGCCCGTTATGGACATATATACTTCGTAGGCCAGGTCAAATACATCTTCGCACCCGAAAGTTTGGGATATCATAGTATCGTTCCAGCCTATAGATTCAATAATAGCTGCAACCTCGTAGTGGTCCTGCGGTGAACTGTTCCTTTTGCATATTTCCTCTACCAGGGCATCAAAAGCCTTGCTATTAATATTAATTGGTGCTGCTATTGTTTTTTCCATAAGCTTTATTCACCAAATTCCGGTATTTTCATATTTATAATAAGCTCGGCAAGCTTTTCTTCATTCTCAGCATTTTGAATAACTTCCGGCGTTATTTTGCTCCCTTCACTTATCACAATATTGCCGTTCTTGTCAAAAATATCCTTGCCTGCCAATTTACCTACTATATATTTAATTCTCAATTCGTCAATTTCAATCTCCAGGGCCTTGCTTGATTTTGATACAATACCGGGTCTTTCTTTTTCATCGGCAGCTTCCTTGTAACTTTTAGCCATATCCATATTTTCAGTATCCGGGTTTTTCTCTTCATTTTCCGCTGCTTTGCCATCTCCTTGGTTTGTGTGTGGTTCATCCCTTTCTTCGCAGTCACGTGGATCATTCCCTTCAGGCTCTTTATAAGCCGGAGGTACGCCCGGTAAAATGATATTTTCATCCAATAAGCCCCCGTCCCCGCTTCCAGGTAAGGATTCATCGGTTAATTCATCAACATCTATATCCCAAAAATCGCTTTTGCCGGGGGAGGTTTGGGTTTTACCCTTTTTGTTAAACGGCAATATGGTATCTTTATTCAATACATCAGCTTCTTTTGTTTTATCCTCCCTCATGCCTTCACCATTCCATGAGGAAATGCCGTCTGCCGTTATTTTTTCCAATTGTTTTTTTTCTTTTAAATGCTCCTGTCCCTTTTTAAACAATAGAATACTTGGTTTATTCTCTTTGGATTTTGAAGGATCAGACTCCGGTAGGGGTGTATCGTTGCTTTTATTAATCAGTTTTACAATGTCCTGCATAAAAAGGCGTAAATAATCTTTTGTCTTGTAAATACCACTTTCCATATTTTTAGCCTTTTCCCTATATTTACCTAATTTATCATTATATGCTGAATTTAAATCAACACACTCCTTTTTTATAAAATCCTTAAAAAGAAGATCAAGCTTTTCGGTATATTTTAACGCAAATTCAAGAAGCTCCAAATTATATCCGGGGTTTTTATTTTTTAATTTTTCCATATCTTTTTCGAGCATAGTACGCCTGTCGGATAAGCTTTTCAACTCTCCGTCCAGTAAATCCAATTGTTCTTTGTAACTATTTTCCATATTTTTAATATATTTATTAACTTCTTTAATATTAAGACCTTTAAAGGAGAGGTCGAAATATTTGCTTCCCATTTTGCCATATTCCCCCTTAATGGCTATCAATTATACTTTTCAAATTATCCATGTACTCCTCCATCGACTTGGATATTTTTTCCTGCCTTTCCTTAAGACCATTTAAAATAAATTTTTCATCTTCTATATTTGTCGTAATTATTTTGTTTACTTGATATACTTTTTTAACAGCATTCATATATTTGTCATAAAGAATTTCTAAAAGCCTGTCCCGGGCATTATTTTCAATTTCTTGTTCCAGAGCCTTTTTTTGCTTTTCAAGATTATCTATTTCCTCATTGACAAGTGCCATATCCGATTTTAATTTATTCACCAATTCAGTGTGTTCTTCGTTCATCTTTTCCAATTTAGTATAGACATCTTCAGGTCTGTAACCAAATATTTGTCTTTTGAATTCCATGCAGCAACCTCCTGGCTTATCCCGTACTCCTTTGCCCTAACAAACTGTTCATAATATTTGCTTTTTCAAGTTCATTAAACGACCTGTCGTATTCACCCAGTATATTATATGCATATGCAATCTGGGTAAGTATTACCGGAACAGAAAGTGAAGTCGGATATTGATCTGCCGCCATTCTTAATTTACTAATTGCCTCCGCGGCATGACCTCTGTTTAACAGCACCATGCCGTCTTCCAATAATATTTTTTGCTCCTTAAGCCTTGTAATACTTTTAGGCCTCTCACCCGTTTTTTGAGCGAGTGCAAGCTTTAAGTAGCTCCTTAAATACATTGATAGAAAGCTTCCCGTTGTGAAATAATTCAGCGCACGCTCTCTTGCTTCTTGTCCCAGTTCGAATCTAAGGGACGGGTTTTTCAAAAGCTTTAATATACCGCTTGCGATCTGCTCCCGGTTTTGTGGCTGTACTACTATGCCACCGCCTCCAAGGGCTTCCTTTATGCCTCCAACATCGGTAGCTACAACGGGCTTGCCCGACATCATTGCTTCAATAACCGAATATGGAAACCCCTCGGTTATACTTGTCAGTACTATCACATCTCCGGCAGAATAACCGGCAGCTACATTTTTCAGATGTCCGCCAAAGATAAAGGTATCATCAAGCTTAAGATCATCTTTAAGCTTTTTACATTCTTCAAAATATTCAGGAACTGCTACTGAGCCATATACAATAAATTTAACATCCGGCAGCTGCTGTTTTACGACGGCAGCAGATTTTATCAGAGTTTTTATATCCTTTACAGGATCTATTCTGGCAATGGAAACTACCGTAGGCACTTTATTTTTTTTGGCATTGCCAGACGGTGTAAAAACATTTTTATCCACACCGTTATATATTACGGTAAGGCGTTTGCTATCCACACCAAATTTTTTCTCCCATCTTGTATTATAGCTGCATACCGGCGAAACCTGGTCTGCAAAATGGTAGCTTAATGTTACTATAGATAATATCATCCTTGTTAAAAAAGTATTTAAAAAGGAAGAATAGTTCCTTTTTGACAATGCAAGGTATTGTTCTCTTAAATAAATCCCATGCTCAGTGAGCAGGTAAGGTGTTTTGTTGAGTAATTTCAGCAAAACACAGGGCACTCCGCAAAATGCCGCAGCAGCCGAATGGCAAACATGAACAGCCGGCATGGGAGTATTAATTATATTAAAGAACCTGTACAGCCAACCCAGGCTCTGTATAAGGGAATATATATCAGGCTGGGCCATATTGTTATTTTTATCCTTGGCATAATCAAGTATCATTTTTTTGTAATGGTCCCATACAAGCTTTGATTTAAAGCTCTTTTTATATTCGTATTCGGTAAAAAACCTGTACATTTCCAAAATGACGTTTGCCAGCCTTTCCGGAGATTTGTCAAGGCTGATGATTTCTTCAATAAATACATCAAAAAGAGGTATAAATTTTTCAGATACTATTTTGTCAACCGTGTACTTTTTTGCAATATATACCTGAGAAAATGGTATTTCCAGGTGCTCGCTCGGCTCTTCCGTTCCCCACAGGGGTACCTTGATAAGCTTTGCATTATAGGGCAGGGTAAACTTTTCCTCAACAAAAGGATTCATCATTATACTAAAAACAGTGAATTCAATATTCTTGCTTAAATTATTAACAAGCATATCACACCAGCTACTGACACCTCCGAGGTGAAAGGGGTAAGTACCTTCAGTAGCCATCATAACCTTTAACTTGCTATTCATGAAGCATTCCCCACAAATATAAAAATGCGCTAAATTTTTAAATTATGTCCAAAATCTATATATAGCATATTAAAAATACCTTTTTTCTATAAATATATTGAAGATTATACAATACTGAAACCTTAAAATCAAACATTTTAACCTATTCGTAATAAAAATGCTTTTTTATTCAGCATTTGATACTTCATATCCTCCTGCATTCGATATAATATCTCTTTTCCTCCGCCTCACCCATTGAAAATGATTTTTTAGGAAGAACACCCTCATTTATAATTGTTTTAAAAAAATCACCCTTATCCATTGAAGGCATATAAAAGCCGATGTTGCCTTTTTTAGTTCCCAATTTGACAAGCTGGCTGCTTCCATGGATGTAATCCACCTCTATACCGTTTTTTGGACAATAAAAATCAATAAATCCCTGCAAGCTTCCAATAGAAATGGTATGGGGAGGATTATTTATGATAATTGTCCCGAAGGAATTTGCTGACATGAAAGGAATAACATGGGTAGTAATGCCGGAGAGCTTTAATGCCAGCAGCTTTGCCTCTTCCAGGGAAGCCGTATATTCTATTTTCAGCGAAGCATTATTATCATTTAAGAATTTTTTCATACCTTCAAAAAACGAATCCGTATCTGCATTGAATATAACCCTGTGTATGGGCTCAAATTCAAGGCCTTTATCGTGAATATTAACAAGCTCCACAAGAGCATATCTTGCCGGATGATTTTTTAGCAGTCCAGGGTCATTGCCCGCCTTTATATTTTCCCAATGCGCTTTTGCAGATGCCAGAGAATGGTTGCCGTCTCCTATTGCAAAAAGCATCACCGGAGTGTCCGGCGTAAGCCGGTACCTGCTTTTGTAATTTGCAGGGTCTTTAAGATTTTTAAGGCCTGAAATAATTGATTCAAAAAGGAAGCTGTCATTTACATGGTATCCTGCAATACTGCCGCCCCCTTGCATGAGCTTAAAATCATAAGCTCTTGGCAGGTTTTTTTTATGCTCTTTAATCGGTTCAATAATTTTCTTGTCAGCATCATCAATAAGCACCATTACATGGGGAATTTCCAGCGGAGCATTTTTCCTGATTCTGATTCGGGGTGGCAGCCTGTCAATTACGGTGCCTTCCGTAGCACGGATTAAGGACGCGGCATCTTCAGAATAATCATATTTTTCCAGGTCAATAGATATTACAAGACCCTTCCTGTTCTTGCCGTTTACAGTACGTTCCACATAGATGAAACCGGGCTTGTGGGTTTGCAGTATGCCTTTTTGCAAGTATTCATACATATTATTGTTAATTTTTTTTATTCTGTCCGTTTCATCTTCAGCTCCAAGATAGACTTCAGGAAGAATCATTTTTAATGTGGAGGGAGCGCTGCCAACTATATTTTCTACCTGCTTCCAGTAATCCGGCTGGGAAGTAAACTGGTCACATGCGACAACAGACCATTTGTTCATATCAATACTATTATTGGGAAGTATAATTTCAGGTATATTTATTCCCAAAGCCAAAAACTCTTCTCTATAATTCATAAGCACCTCACAAAAATCTTTTATTAATACTTTACCACATAACTGTCTATAATAATCAATTGAATTTCAAATTCAATTTGATTGTAAATTATTCCACTCTTAAAAATATGAATTTTCTTAAAGGTTAATTGCAATAATAAGATTAAAATCATTTTTTTTAAAATACAAAAGGTGATAATATTGCTTAAATGTAATGAGGTTATAGGCCTTCCTGTTATTGATTCAAAACAGGGCGTTAAAATGGGAGCTGTCAAGGATGTACTGTTTGATATAAAGACAAGGAAGCTAAAAGGTATATTGATTGAGCAAAATGGCTACGAGCTAAAAAAAAAGGTAATTGAAAAAGATAATATTTTAAGCCTGGGAAGAGATGCTATTGTGGTAACCGAGCATTCATGTATTAAAAAGATGAGTAATGGGGAATTTAAAAAAAGGTTCGGTAAAAAAAATTCAGTAAGAGGCTACAAAATATTTTCAGATTCAGGAGATGAGCTGGGAGCCGTAAGAGATATTTTGTTTGATTTTGAGTATGGAATAATGGAAGGTGTAGAAATAACAGATGGTATAATGCAGGACATAATAGAAGGAAGAAATGTCATTCCGCTCATAGGGAATGTTGAATTTGGAAAAGATCAAATGATTGTTGGCAAACAGTCGCTTGAAGAAATGATCAGCTCAGGTAAAGGACTTAAAAAACTATTTGGAGGGAGTGAACAGCGACAATGATGCAAAGAGGCGGATTTACAAAAGGATTAATAATAGGAGGCATTATAGGAGCTTCAATGAGCATGATGATGAACGGCGATATGTCCAGGAAGAAATACAAGCGTAAAATGATGCATGACGGAAGGGATTTTATGAGAAAATCGGGACAGATTATAAGTGATGTTGTGGAGCTTTTCAGGTAATATTTTATTTTTCCGGTAATTATAATCGGCAGGGAGTCTGCCGGAAACGGCATGTATTCAGATAATATGGAATGTCATATTGCATAGAACATGAAGATTTATAAAAAATCTGTATATATGGTTTTACCGGCAGACTCCTAAGAGCATTGCAATAAAGGATTATAAATACCGGATACGCTCAAATCCTCAAAAAGGGACGGCAAATAGCTGTCCCTTTAAAAATATTTAAGGATTGGTAGTATGCACAGAAAAACTTCTTTTAGTATAATCTTCCTGGCAGCCGCAGCAGCATTGATAACAGTTCTTTATTTGGAAAGGGATAGCATAATAAGGCTATTGACACCTTTTTTTATGGCTCTGGTCATTGCATACCTTATTAATCCTGCAGTTAAGCTTTTTGAAAAAAGACTATCCAGAAGCTTGAGCATATTATTGGTATATACTCTTTTTTTGACCTTGATTACAGCTGTGGGTTTTTTTATTGTCCCAGTACTTATGGACAGCCTGACCGAATTTGTTTCTAAACTTCCAGGCATACTTGACGAGCTGCAAAATACCCTTGAAGGAATTGTTTCAATTATTGAATACAGCGGTTGGTCAGGTGAAATGAAAAAGGCAGTGTATAACGAAATTCAATCAGCCTTAAGTATTGCTCAAGGTTACTTATCTTCCATGCTTGAGAATACAATAGAGGGTATGATTGGAACGGTTGGGCTGTTATTTCAATTTAGCGTAGCCGCAGTGGTAGCATTTTACCTGCTCAAGGATATTGAATTTTTTAAAACCGCTGCTCTTAAGCTGATACCGAGAAAATGGAGAAAAGGATTCATTGATGCTGCAAAAGATGTAAACCATGTAATCTCCAAATTTATACAGGGCCAACTGCTTGTTGCTGCAATCGACGGGTTTCTGGAAATAATAGGGCTTTATATAATAGGAGTTGAATACGCGTTTTTTTTAGGTGTCATAGGTGGTGTTGCCAATCTGATTCCATATTTCGGACCTTTCATCGGTGCAATACCTGCAGTTATAGTTGCCTTTCTGGACTCACCCGTAAAAGCTGTTTGGGCATCCCTTGTATTTATAATAGTCCAGCAGGTAGAAAATAATTTGATTTCTCCAAGAATAATGCAGGACAGGCTGGGACTTCATCCCGTAACTACCATACTTGTTGTACTTGCAGGAGGTGAACTGTTCGGATTGGCAGGCCTTCTCCTCGCCGTTCCGGTAACAGCTGTGTGCAAGGTTATAATAAAGCATGTTGTGGATGCTATAGTATGAGTTAAATACTCAATTAATTTAAAGTTAGCGCAAGCATCTGTTTTTTCTTTAAAAGCCGTATCAATCTTAGCACACATCCTACATAAAATCAGAGGTATAGATTTCCTTTAATTCAACTGTTTCACTTTCATACAACTTCATAATACCGCTCCTTCCATCATCTTCTATCAGTTTCTATCACCATACTGACGTAACAAGTGATAGAAAGCAAGAAGAACCGTCTGACAGATTACGACAACTGGGTAATCTCGTTATCTTTTATAAGAATATAATCTTTAATGCAATAAATAGGAGTACCACACTTTTGAATAGATTTTTCTTCCAATTTTATGGGAAAGCAAATTATTCTAAAGAATTCGATGATTTCGCAGAAGGGGTGTTGATATACACTTCCTTAATCAATACATCCTTGCCTTCAAATGCAATTCCAATCTCTATAATATTTCTGATGCCCCTGTGGAGAAGCTCCTGTCTGTAATTTTTTTCTTCTATTTGCCCTAATGCCGCTTGTGCAGCTTTTGCCAGGTCTTCATTTTCATATTTGTCAACCTTTTTAAATTCAAAAACAATACCTGTTTTAGAAGTGTCTTTCGGTATAACCATTACATCATACCTGCCGTAGCCACTTTCCCTGTTGGATTTTATTTCATAATTTTCATTAAGATGCACCAACAGGCCGAGTACAAAAGCATGATATACCTTCTCAGATTCACTGCCGCCTGTGTCAAAATAGCTGAAGGTTTTGACAACGAACTCCCTGAATATTTTACCGAATGTTTTTATATCTCCTGCAGTGAGGCTTTTAAGCATCATATTAAGCTTGTCGTTGTATATGCTTCTATCAAACCATTCCATTATAATTTTTTCATAAAGGTACTCAACTTCTGCATTAGGGATTTCTAAATCACAGTAAAGCCTCTTGTTTTTTATTTCCTTGGATATGAGTTTTAAATATCCACTGAACAAAAGGAAGCTCCATATGGAATTTGAATCTTTCTCAATTTCTCCAAATATGATATTATCATCTACTATTTTTGTTATACACTGTCCGGTAATTAATTTTTCAAGATCTTCCTTTACTTCTTTTCCACTACGGGTAATAATCTGTCTTACTATTTCATTGCTGCTGGTATTTACCCAATGCGGTCTTAATCCGTCACGCCAGCTGTCTGTATAATTAACAATGGACCAGGGATTATAAACGGTATCTTCACCAAATAAGTATCCGTTATACCAGTCTCTTACATCATCCATCTCACATTCTATTCCATAGAATTTAAGCATTTCTTCAACTTCATTTTCTAAAAGTCCAAAGTATGTACTATATTTTTCTCTTAGTAATGTACATACTTCCAGATTATTCAATCCGGAAAATATACTTTCCTTTGCTATCCTTAGTATACCTGTAAGTACACCTTTTTCAAGGCTGGAATTATCTTTGAATGCCCCGCTTAAAAGATTTCTCATAAAGTTTATCACTTCATTATAGTATTTATAGACATATCCGCTCTGAATAGGTGCATCATATTCGTCAATCAGTATGACAGCTTTTTCTCCATGATACTTTTCAAGATAGTTTGAAAGGATCCTGATACTGTCTTCATAAAATGATGAATCGGCATTCAGGTTCATTATTTGTCTGTATATGTCCTTTTCTCGTTCTTCTAGAATATCTTGTTCCAATAGATATTTATGCCTTAAATATTCATCTCCTATTAGTATTTTGATCTTATTAAGTGCAATTTCCCATTTATCATTCTTAATGTCTTTAAAAGTAAGAAATATAACCGGATACTTTCCCTGCTTGTTTTTGTATAGCTCTCCAGCTTTCCATATATTTAGGTTTTTAAAGAGGTAGCTTTTATTTACTTTCGTTTTTTCATAAAAGTATCTTAACATTGACAGGTTGAGAGTTTTACCGAATCGTCTCGGGCGCGGCAGTAAAATAACTGTACTTCCACTGTCTAAAATATCTTTAATGAACAGGCTTTTATCAACATAATAATAATCTTCCTCAATCATCCTTTTAAAATCACTCAGTCCAATAGGCAGCTTTTTCTTCATATGCTCTCAACTCCGAATCCATAATATCCATCTTCTACCTTTCTATAGTATATCACACCATAATTCTTTTAAAAAGCATACCATATTATTTATCCCGAATTTAATTCTTTAATATTTAAACAATAATACTGTATTAAGGCTGTTTATTAATAAATGGACTGATAACTGTTTTATAATATGCATGAATCTTCCCGATATAAAAAATGGGGAATGCTCAAAGGGTGAATATTACTTGACACGTATGTTGAGCTGCTATAGAATGGATAAAAACGCTTGAATTAAGGATGGTTGCAATGAAAAAACCGGGATTGAATGAACTGAGGGAGAGATTTTTAAAATTTTTTGAAAGCAAGGGACATTTGGTGATGCCAAGCTTTTCACTGGTTCCTCAAAATGATCCGAGCATTTTACTTATAAATGCAGGCATGACTCCTTTGAAGCCGTATTTTACCGGAGAGCAGAAGCCTCCTTCACTGAGGGTGGCAACCTGCCAGAAATGTATCAGGACTCCTGATATTGAAAGAGTTGGCAAGACCGCAAGGCATGGAACCTTTTTTGAAATGCTTGGGAACTTTTCATTTGGGGATTATTTCAAAAAGGAAGCAGCCTCATGGGCGTGGGAATTCTTCACAGAAGACCTTAAGATGCCTGAGGACAAACTGTGGGTATCCATATATGAAGAAGATGATGAAGCATACGACATATGGAAGAATCATGTTGGAATTCCCCCCGGCAAAATAGTGAGGCTGGGGAAGGAAGATAACTTCTGGGAGCATGGGACAGGCCCGTGCGGTCCGTGCTCGGAGATACATTTTGACAGGGGTGCGGATAAAGGCTGCAAAAAGCCCGGGTGCAAGGTGGGCTGTGATTGTGACCGCTATATAGAAGTTTGGAATCTTGTATTTACCCAGTTTTCCAAAAATGAGGATGGGGAGTATACAAAGCTTGAAAAGAAAAACATAGATACGGGAATGGGGCTTGAGAGGCTGGCTGCAGTTATCCAGGATGCGGACAGCCTGTTTGAGGTGGATACAATAAGGAATGTACTTGACAGGGTGTGTGAAATTACCGGAAAAGAGTATGGCAAAGCTTATAAAAATGATGTTTCCATAAGAGTAATAACCGATCATATCAGGAGCACTGTTTTTATGGTTTCCGACGGCATAATTCCTTCAAATGAAGGAAGAGGTTATGTGTTGAGGAGGCTTTTGAGAAGAGCTTCAAGGCATGGAAGGCTGCTTGGGCTGAGCGGACTTTTCTTATATGGTCTTGTGGATGTAGTGATAAATGAATCAGGTGATGCCTATCCCGGGCTAAAGGAAAAAAGTGATTATATCAAAAAGGTAATTAAAATGGAAGAAGAAAGGTTTGAAACAACAATTGACCAGGGACTGGTTATTCTAAATGAAATGGTTGAATCGCTTAAGGAAAAGCGAAAGGATACAATCCCAGGAGATATGGCTTTCAAGCTTCATGACACATATGGGTTTCCACTTGATCTGACAAGGGAAATTGCTGATGAAAATGGGTTAAAGGTGGATGAGGATGGATTTATCCTGAATATGGGCAGGCAGAAGGAAAAAGCAAGGGAAGCTTTAAAGCACAAAGAATCCCAGGCCTGGGGAGGTAATACCGTTGAGGGTATTGATCCAGGTTTTGTTACTGCTTTTTCAGGATATTTGAGGACAAAGGATAAAAGTGAAATAGCATATATAATAAAGGATGGCATGCTTGTTGACTCAATTACGAAAGGAGAAAGGGCGGCAATTATATCTCCGGTAACCCCAATGTATGCAGAGAGCGGGGGCCAGGTAGGAGACACAGGGAGCATTTTTTCACAAAATGGGTCGTTTTCCGTTGAGGATACAAAAAAAACCGTTGACGGTAAGGCAATGCATATAGGCATGGTTAATGAAGGCCGGCTTTGTAAGGGAGATGATATTTCCATAGAGGTTGAAAACGGCAGGCGTATTGACATAGCCAGAAACCATACCGTTACTCATCTTCTTCAAAAGGCCCTCAAAAACAGGCTGGGCGACCATGTAACCCAGGCCGGTTCGCTGGTCCAACCCGACAGGCTCAGGTTTGACTTTACCCACTTTGCACCATTGACACAGGAAGAGCTTGATAAGGTGGAGAATGAAGTAAATGAAAAAATATTTAAAAACCTATCCGTTTGTACGGAGGAAATGGAGCTGGGCGAAGCCAAAAAAAAAGGAGCTTTGGCTTTGTTTGGCGAAAAGTATGGAGACAGTGTCAGGGTTGTTTCAATTGGAGATTACAGTGTAGAGTTATGCGGAGGTACACATCTTGCCTCCACGTCACAGGCAGGAGTTTTTAAGATAGCAGGCGAAAGCGGAATAGCTGCGGGTGTAAGAAGAATTGAAGCACTTACAGGCAAAACCGCCGTTTCATACTTTAATGAAAAAGAGAAAATACTTGATAAGCTATCGTCTGTCCTTAAAACAGCCCCTTTAGAAGTTGTAAGAAAAGTTGAAGGTATGACGGCACAATTGAAAGAAGCAAAAAAAGAGATTGAAGCACTTCGGAGCAAGCTTGTGGGCAGTAAATTGGATGGTGTAATAGCTGCCTCCCGGAACGTAAATGGGGTGCAGATTATAAGCTCAAGCTTTGATAATATGGATGTACAGGCTTTAAGGAATACCGGGGATGAGCTTAAAAACAGAGTTGGCGACAGTGTAGTCATTCTGGCAGCGTCAAATGACGGAAAGGTTAATCTGATTGTTACGGCAACTAAAGGAGCAAACAAAAAAGGAATACACTGCGGTAATATAGTAAAGGAAGCAGCACGCCTTGTAGGAGGCGGCGGCGGAGGAAGAGCGGATATGGCACAGGCAGGCGGGAAGAATCCCGGAGGAATTACCGGGGCACTTGAAAAGGCAGTTGAAATTGCCGGGCAGCAGCTCTCACGCTGACTTAAGAAAAGGAAGAGCATTTTGCGAAAGGGAGGATTTAAATTTGAGCGGTTGCATTTTTTGTAAAATCAGAGACGGAGAAATACCCTCCAACAGGGTATATGAAGATGACAAGGTCCTTGCGTTCAAGGATATAAATCCTGTGGCACCTTTTCATGTTTTGATTATACCTAAAGTACATATTGAAAGTGTAAATGAATTAAATGAAAGTAATGTAAATACCGTAGCAGATATCCATCTGGCAGCTAAAAAAATTGCGGAAGAAAACGGACTTAAGGATAAGGGATACAGGCTTATAAATAATTGCGGGTCAGAAGCCGGCCAGACCGTAATGCATATTCACTATCACATGATAGGCGGGAAAAATTTGGGAACGGCAATAATATAAGGATAAAAGCTGCGTGAAGGATTTTACGGGCGGGCTCCTAGGCTATTGACTTTGTACAAAAGTTATATATAATAGTATATGTGATTAAATTGTGCCCCGTTAGTGGTTATATTGATGCCTGGCAGATTTATATAAGGTCAGGCTTAATTGTGTAATAAGCAGCTAATGGTCTGTAACATATAAAATTATGGGTAGATTTATGTATTACAGAAAAGCGACTTATTTTGCAATAAGCTTATTCCCGGCATTATTGTAACATTGGAGGGAGGGAAATTTGTATGGCTGAAATTAAAGTTAAGGATAATGAAACACTGGATAGTGCTTTGAGAAGGTTTAAAAGGCAATGTGCCAAATCAGGTGTTCTTGCCGAAGTCAGAAAGAGAGAACACTATGAAAAACCCAGTGTAAAAAGAAAAAAGAAATCTGAAGCAGCTAGAAAGCGCAAGTTTAAATAATGGAGAATGCAACAATGTCTCTAAGTATAAAGAAGTTGTTCAAACATATGAAGAATGCCGTGAGGAATAAGGACTCAAAAGCCAGGAATGCAGTACAATGATCAGGAAGGCAGTGCTTCAGGTTTCAAAAGATAAACAGGTCCCTTTTTAAAAAGGATATGTTATATAAGCTATAATATATGGAAGCTATAAAGGAAGTAGTGCCAAAGGTGTAAGACAGAGTTAATAAAAGACAATAATTTTTTAGAATGATAGAGTAATACTGCAATAAAAAAAGTCCTGTAAGAGGACTTTTTTTATTATAATAATTGTATTGGTGATGAATTAGGATGCTGAATAAAAAGAAATGGATATACAATGAATCTGATAAAGAAAAAATAAATAAGCTGGAAGATGATATAAAAATTTCTCCAAAGCTTGCCGAAATACTGGTAAACAGAGGAATTGACACTGCCGGCAAGGTCAGGTCATTCCTTGATGTTTCCTTGAAGGACCTGCATAACCCGTTTTTATTAGCTGATATGGAAAAAGCAGTTAATCGTATAATGGAATCCATAAAAAAGAAGGAACGGATTGCAATATATGGTGATTATGATGTAGATGGAATAACTTCGGCATCTGTCCTGTACAAGTTCCTAAAAGCCTATGAAACAGATATCTTTTGCTATATACCCGACAGGCTGGATGAAGGATACGGTATTTCAGACAAGGGCATAAACATAATAAAAGAATGGAATGCAGATATTATAATAACCGTAGATTGTGGTATTACGGCTTTTTCAGAAGTAGAACAAATTAAGATTATGGGTATGGACGTAATTATTACAGACCACCATCAGTGCGGTGAATCTCTCCCTGACGCCTATGCGGTGATAAATCCTTGCAGAAATGACTGCGGTTACCCTTTCAAACACCTTGCCGGGGTAGGAGTGGTTTTCAAGCTAATAGAAGCCTTATGCAGCATAAGTGACAGGGGCTTTTGCCATCTTGATTTTTTAGACCTTGTTTCCCTGGGAACAGTAGCCGATTTAGTGCCATTGGTTGATGAAAACAGGATTATTGTCAAACATGGATTGGAGAAAATAAACCGTTCTCCCTGTAATGGTTTGAAAAAATTGATTGATGTATCAAAATACGGTAAAAATGGTATTGATACTACAGGACTTGCCTTTGGCATAGCTCCCAGGGTAAATGCCGCAGGAAGAATGGGACATGCCTATAAAGCTTTTAAGCTTTTTACAAGTGAAGACGATAAAGAAATGACACTTCTTGCCTCCCGGCTGGATAGAATGAATAGAGAGCGTCAGATTCTGGAAAGGGGGATACTGGACGAGGCTGTTAATATTATTGAAACACAAGAGCTTTATAAAGACAATGTCATTGTAGTTGCAAATGATAACTGGCACGTTGGAGTAATAGGCATTACCGCATCCCGTATAACAGAGAAATTCTATAAACCCAGTATTGTTATCTCCTTTGAAGAGAGTGAAGGTAAGGGATCGGCAAGAAGCATTGAAGGAATTAATATTTTTAATGAATTAAACAGTTGTTCCGAGTGCCTGGAAAAGTTCGGTGGCCATGAGATGGCGGCAGGAATAACGATAAGGAAAGAGAATATTGAAAGCTTTAGAAAAATGGTTAACAAAACCTCATCCCAATTAAATGATAATATATACATGCCGGAATTAAAAATAGATCTACAGGTTAAACCTGAGGATATTACCATGGAACTTGCAAAAGAGGTAGTTATGCTTGCCCCTTTTGGAACAGGCAACCAGATACCGGTTTTATCTTGCTGCGGCCTTAAGAAGGATAATGTCCGAACTGTGGGAGAGGGAAGACATCTCAAGCTGGAATTTGATGTCCGGGGGAAGATAATTAACGGGATAGGGTTCAACAAAGGTGTGTCAAAAACATTTGTGGATTCGTATGAATATCTTGATGCCGCATTCAGGATTGAAATAAACAATTGGAATAACAGAAATCTTATCCAGATGAATATTGTAGACTTGATGCCGTCGGGCAAACCTGCATTAATTGACAGATATTATTATAGCCTTGACAGGGTTTTCGCCAAATTTGCATCTCAAAAGGTCTTTTCGGCTCCGGTAGATGAAAAGGTATTGATTGATCACAAAGAAATTCTTGAAAATGTGAATAAAGGCATGGAAAGAAGCAATAATATTGTCTTTTTTGTAAATTCCGTTAATTATGCCGGGAAGCTGAAAGAAAAATTTGAGGGCAAATTCAACATTCGTTGTAAAATATGCTATTATAGAGTGGAGACTTTTAACAAAGCCCATTTAAATATAGTAATAAACCCTGATTTGAATAGGCCTTTTTTGATGGAGGAAAAGAATACGAGCCTATTTATTTATGGTCCATGGGTTGACAGGCGATACGTTGAAGTTTTGGTTGAAAGGTTTTCACAAGAGGTCGAAAGTATTTTTGTATGCAGTAATATAGCGGAAAGCTTTGACATTTTAACAGATATTATACCTAAAAGAGACGATATGGCTGAAGTCTACGGATATTTAAAGGCAAAAGGACGCGGGAAAATTATAATTGATAATCTCTTTGAGCAATCAAACATTATAACCAGGAATAACAGGGTGGATATGAACTATTTTAAACTGAAAAGAATCCTGGATATATTTGATGAAGTAAAGCTTATTGAAAAAAAAGAGGTTGGCAGGTTTGGTGCGGAAATTTGCTTTATGGAACATGCAGGTCCTAAAAAGGATCTGGAAAAATCAGAAATTTACAGGACATTACAGCTTATAAAAGAAAATAAAAGATTGGAGGCATAAAAATGGATTTGAAAGAAAAATTAAGACATGTTATGAATTTTCCGAAGGAAGGAATAGATTTTATTGATATTACCACCGTCCTTCAAGATGCAAAAGCTTACAAATTTGCAATGGATGAAATGAAAAGCAGGATTGAGAAGTTTGGAAGCTTTGACGTTATTGTAGGTTCGGAAGCCAGGGGTTTCATATTTGGTGCGGCACTGGCTTATGTGCTGGGAAAAGCGTTTGTCCCAATAAGAAAAAAAGGCAAGCTTCCCTACAAATCAATAATGGCGGAATACAAGCTTGAATATGGGTCCAATATTCAGGAAATGCATGAGGATGCAATAAAACCGGGACAAAAAGTGGTTATAGTTGATGATCTGCTTGCTACGGGTGGTACCAGTGGGTGCAATATTGAATTGATAGAGAAAGTGGGAGGAGAAGTATCAGGGATTTTGTATTTCGTAGAATTAACATATTTAAAAGGCAGAGATAATTTATCAGGATATAAAGTTGATTCAGTAGTTAAAATCGATAGCTAAAGGGAGTATTTTTATGCCGCATGGCTATAACGAACTATTGGAAAAAATCAAAAATAAAGGCATAAAATGCGATCACAGCAAGCTTGAAAAAGCATATGCTATGTCTTTAAATGCACATGAAGGACAAAAGAGAGCCTCGGGCGAACCTTTTATAACCCATCCGGTTGAAGTTGCAAAGATACTGGCAGACCTTGAGGTTGACTGCACTGCTATTATTGCCGGAGTACTCCATGATACCATTGAGGATACCAAATGTACATTTGAGCAGTTAAAAGAAAGCTTTGGACAGGAGATTGCCCTTCTGGTAGATGGTGTAACCAAGCTGGGCCAGATTCCCTATACCACAAAGGAACAGCAGCAGGCAGAAAACTATAGGAAAATGTTTCTCGCCATGGCCAAGGATATTAGAGTCATACTTATCAAACTGGCGGACAGACTTCATAATCTTAGAACGCTCAGATTTAAAACTTTGGAAAAACAGGTGGAAAAGGCCAAGGAATCACTTGAAATTTATGCACCAATTGCTCACAGGCTTGGAATATCCAAAATTAAATGGGAGCTTGAGGATATTAGTCTTCGTTATATAGACCCTGAAGGATATTATGAACTGGTTGAAAGCATTTCACAAAAGAGAAAAGAACGGGAAGAATTCATTAAAGGTATTATAGAAAATTTGCAGACAAAGGTTGGAAAACTTGAGATTGAACATCACATAGAAGGAAGGCCCAAACATTTTTACAGTATATACAAAAAAATGAAAGCCCAGAATAAGACTATTGATCAGATTTATGACATATTTGCAGTAAGAATTATTGTGGAAAGCGTTAAGGACTGCTATTCGGTGCTGGGACTTGTACATGAGTTTTACAAGCCCATACCCGGAAGGTTCAAAGACTATATAGCAATGCCTAAACCCAATATGTACCAATCTCTTCACACAACCCTGATGGGAGAAAAAGGGATGCCTTTTGAGGTGCAAATAAGGACATGGGATATGCACAGGGTAGCCGAGGTTGGTATTGCAGCTCACTGGCGCTACAAGGAGGGCACTGGAAAGACGGAAGACGATACCAAGCTTTTATGGTTAAGACAGCTTCTTGAATGGCAGAAGGAAATGCGGGATGCAAACGAATTTATGGAAACTTTGAGAATTGATCTTTTCACAGACGAGGTTTTTGTGTTTACTCCCAAAGGAGACGTTGTAAATTTGCCGGTAGGATCAACTCCCGTTGACTTTGCTTATTCCATCCATAGTGCCGTAGGTAACAAGATGATGGGTGCAAAGGTAAACAGTAAAATCGTACCCCTTGGTTATGAACTGAAAAATGGGGATATAGTTGAAATTTTAACATCTTCCGGCTCAAAGGGGCCCAGTCGTGACTGGCTAAAGATAGTAAAAAGCTCACAGGCCAGGAGCAAAATAAATCAATGGTTTAAAAAGGAAGGCAAGGAGAGGAATGCGGAAAAGGGAAAGCTGACTGTTGAAAAGGAATTGAAAAAGCAGGGGATGGAATATCATGAACTTTTTAAGGACGAATGGGTGGATATTGTACTTAAAAGGTATAATTTTCATGCCCTGGATGATTTATTCGCAGCAATAGGCTTTGGTTCCATGTCTGTAAACAAGGTTATAACAAGACTAAAGGAGGAATACAGGAAAGCCCACCCTGAAAGTGCGGATGAAAAATTAAGCAGCGGGCAGGAGGAAGAAAAAGCTTACAAGGCTAAGAGGTCGGTGCCCGAAAGCGGCATTGAGGTAAAGGGGATAGACAACTGCCTTGTAAGGCTGTCCAGGTGCTGTAATCCTGTGCCCGGGGATGATATAGTAGGTTATATAACAAGAGGCAGAGGAGTATCCGTACACCGCTCCGACTGCTCTAACGTCAAGAGCCTTGAAAATGACAGCAGCAGGATAATTGATGTCAACTGGCATATTGCCAGCAACGTTGCCTATACGGCAGATATTACCATATTGGCTAACGACCGTACCCAGTTGCTTATGGAATTGACGAATGTTATAGGTGATATGAAAATTCCCCTTAAGGCAATTAACGCAAGAACAACCAGGGACCATGTTGCAATAATGAACCTTACCGTTGAAATCACCGATACTGACCAGCTTGATAAAATGGTAAAGAAATTAAGGAGAGTGCAGGGTGTGTTTGAAGTAACCAGGAACAAAAAATGAGGTTTTAAATCGGGCAGACAGTTTAAAGGGAGGGTGATAGGTTGCGTGCGGTAATACAAAGAGTATCCGGTGCCAGGGTTACTGTTGGCAGGGAAACAGTGGGGAGTATAGGCAGGGGCATACTTTTACTCCTGGGTATAGGCAAGGGTGATAGTGAAAAGGATATTAAATATATAGCAGATAAGATATTGAACCTGAGGATATTTAGGGATGATAACGGAAAAATGAATATTTCCCTTCTGGATATAAAGGGACAGCTTCTTGTAGTGTCACAGTTTACCTTGTATGGAGACTTGAGGAAGGGCAACAGGCCCGGATTTGATAAAGCAGAAAAACCAGCTGAGGCTTTGGTTTTGTATGAGAAATTTATAGAATATTGTAAAGGATACGGTGTTGATGTGCAAACCGGCCGGTTTGGTGCCATGATGGACGTTAAAATAAATAACGACGGACCGGTAACTTTTATCGTTGAAAGTTAATGAAAGCAATTGGCATTTAAAGGAATGGTGAATGATTATGATATATAAAAGGGTCAAGGGAATGATCGAAGAGAATTGTTATATAATCGGAGATAATGGTGAAGGCGTAATAATAGATCCGGGAGCAAAAGCGGGTAAAATTATGGATGGGGTTGAAAAAACGGGATTGAAAATAAAATATATAATTTTGACCCACGCTCATTTAGATCATATGCTTTCCATGGAAGCCTTGAGAAAAGAGAGCGGAGCAGAGGTAATCCTCCATGAAAGTGAAGCAGGTTATCTTAATGATCCCCGGTATAACGGAGCTCAGCTGTTTGGGATGAATACTGCCTTTAAAGAGGCCGACAGGCTTGTAAATCATGGTGATGTTCTAAGTGCCGGCGGGCTTGAGCTTTCAATAATCCATACTCCCGGACACACTCCCGGAGGTATTTGCATAAAGGTAGGAAAGAGCCTTTTTACAGGCGATACTCTTTTTAGAATGTCTATAGGAAGGACCGACCTGGGGACAGGAAGCCATAAGGATATTATAAATTCCATAAAAAAGAAGATTATGAAGCTTGACGACGATGTTATCATATATCCGGGACATGGCGCCTCCAGTACGGTTGGATATGAAAGAAAAAACAATCCGCATATATAGTGGAAGGTAAGAATTCTGTACAGACCACTAGAAGTCCGAAGTTTGCGAAAACAAGTTCCGGCATGTTATAATTATGATGCCTTAACATTAAATACCGGGGGTTAAATATTATGATGAAGGATTTTATGACGGGCATGTCAAACAGAGTGATGGTTTATGACGGCTCGAAAGGTTATATTCTCCAGCAAATGGGGCTTAAAGGCGGTGAATGCCCCGAGCTCTGGAACATAAAACATAGTGGCAAAGTGTCTGAAATATACAGGATGTACAAAGATGCGGGCTCCGATGTAATCCAGACAAATACATTCCAGGGAAATCGAATACAGCTTGAAAAATATGGTCTTGGGAAAAAGGTTTACAGGCTTAATTATCAAGGTGCTTGCCTTGCAAAGGAAATTATGGGAGAAGACGGCCATGTTGCGGGTTCAATAGGACCTACCGGAATACTTTTTGAACCCTCCGGAAAATTGGATTTCAACCTGGCATACGATGTGTATGCTGAGCAGGTCAAGGCTCTGGTTGACGGAGGAGCGGATTTGATAAATTTTGAAACATTCACTGATATTGCTGAGATGAGAGCGGCTTTGATTGCCTGTAAGGAGACAACCGGCAAACCTGTGATATGTTCGATGGCATATGAGGAAAACGGCAGGACATTAATGGGTAACGAGCCTTTGACAGCAGCGATAACACTTAGGCATCTAGGTGCTGAAATTACGGGAACCAATTGTTCATTCGGACCTGAAAAGCATGTTGGGATTGTTGAGCAGATAAAAAGAGCAGGGGATATTTTAATATGTGTCAAGCCTAATGCAGGGATTCCTCAAGTCGAAGGGGATAATGTTGTTTACAATGAAACACCGGGGGATTTTTGCAGGCATATTGAAGAATATGTAAGCAATGGTGCCAGGCTTATAGGCGGCTGCTGCGGTACAACTCCGGATTTTATAAAGGAAATAGGCAAAATGATCAAGAATACTAAAATATCCCACCCCGGACCTGCCATAGAGCAGATAATAACATCGTCAACAAAGCATGCTGCTGTAAATGATGACATAAGCACAAATGATTTTATTAAAAAGATATCAAAAAAGGATTTAAAGGCCATACAGAGCGGTAATAATGATATTTTAATAGATTATGCGGTGGATATGTCTTCGGAGGGGCATGATGCCATATGCTTTGATATGACGGGGGTAAGCAAAAGCAATAACCTGCTGGCAAAAATGGTGAAAAATACTCAAGGTTACCTGAAAGAGCCTTTTATATTCAGAACATCGGATACGTCGGACCTGGACAATACTTTGAGAATATATAACGGAAGAGCAGGCATAGTTGTTGACGGTTTTAAAAAGGATGTTTATGAAAGGCTGCTCGACCTGGCTCATAAATATGGTTCGCTGCTTGTAAAGAGCAAATTTATGGAAAAGAAATGAAAAAGCATGTTTTTTTGTTAATCAAAAGAAAGAAAGTTATTTATGTTTTTATTGTTGTAATATGCACCATGGTCTTAGGCTTCATTGCATTTTTATCAGGAGGCAGAGAAGCCGGCAAAGCACAGGAGGGTAATCAGGCTGCAGTCAAGCCTGCAATTACTGGGAGCAAAAGAGAGCCCGGGCATTCAATAAAAAATCCCGGCAAGGCTTCTGAAAATATGGAAAAAGCTTATAAGCCATCAACGTTAAAAAATAACGGAGCTTTGGAAAATAAAGTCCGCGGCAGTGAGGAAGATTTTGCAGATAGAATTATGGGCTCAATGTCAATTGAGGAAAGAGTTGGGCAGCTTTTCATAATAGCATTTAGACAGGATATAGGCGGAAATCCCGTAACACGGGTCAATGACAGCATAACCGGGATTATGAATAAGTACAAGCCCGGAGGAATAATACTGTTTAATGAAAACATAGCGGGTGTAGACCAGACTGTAAGATATATAGACGATTTACAGCGCATATCAGAAATACCATTATTCATAGCAGTTGATGAAGAAGGCGGACGTGTTAGCAGAATCACAGGTGAAAACGAGTTGAATGCAACTAAAATTCCTTCTATGGAAAAGATAGGTAATACAGGAGACCCAGAGCTTGCCTATGAAGTGGGGAAAATTATTGGAAGGGAATTATATGCTCTTGGTTTTAACATGAATTTTGCTCCGGTAGCAGATATTAAAACAAATCCGCTTAACAGGGTCATAAGTGACAGGGCATTTGGCAGTGACCCGAAGCTGGTAGCCGATATGGCCGTAAATTTAGCCGAGGGATTAATGGAAGAAGGGGTATTTCCGGTGATGAAGCATTTTCCCGGACATGGAGATACAATACTTGATACCCATAATGGACAGGTAATTGTAGACCATGATATGGATAGGCTCATGTTGGTAGAATTTGTACCATTCATAAGCGGGATTGGGAACGGCATCGGCGGAATCATGACAGCTCATATAAGAATGGACAAGATTACGCAAGACAGCAAACCGGCTACATTATCAAGGGATGTTTTAACAGGAATATTACGTGATAAGCTTGAATTCAAAGGCCTGATAATTACGGATGCCCTGGAAATGGGAGCCATATCAAAATACTGGTCAAGCGAACAGGCTTCTTTGCTTGCAATAAATGCAGGAGCAGATATCCTGCTAATGCCCCTATCCTTTGAAGAAGCCTATAAAGGTGTTATAAAGGCAGTTGAAGACGGCTTGATAAGTGTGGAGAAAATAAATATTTCCGTTAAAAGGATAATAAAAAGCAAATATGACCTGGGTCTTTTTGATTCTCAAAGAGAAATACAGGACCCCGTCAAAATTCTTGGGAAGATGGAACACAAAGCAATAGTAGATAAAATACCCTGAGTAATTGCAGGTAAAAGCCAAAAAAATGATCCTTCATCTAAAAAAAGAATGTTTTTTTAGCCATATGTTTTATATATAATCAATATGGCTAAAGCTTTTCTTATAACTTTTTATTTGGTGTTGAGTGGATGATGGATGGCATGAGTTTATTAAAGAGAATTAAGCAGCAAAGAAATTTACATTTTATGGTATTGCCTGGTATGGCATGGATGCTGGTATTTTGTTATGTTCCCATGATATGGTTGGTAATTTCTTTCAAAGAGTATGATATCACCAAACCGATGTGGGATTCACCCTGGGTCGGCTTATTTCATTTTAAGGAAATATTTTCAGATGACCGCTTTTGGGGAGTGATAAAGAATACCCTGGGTATCAGCTTTTACAAGCTTATTGCAGCTTTTCCCATACCGGTTATATTTGCATTATTTCTTAATGAACTTAAAAATATCAAATTCAAAAGGACAATACAGACTATTTCATATCTGCCCCATTTCATATCATGGGCCATATTTGGCGGCATTCTGTTGAATTGGCTGTCAACCACTGGACTTGTAAACAATATAATGGTTGCTTTGAATATCCAGAATGAAAGAATACTCTATAATTCCGACCCCAGGTATTTCTGGTGGATTGCTGTAATTTCAGATGTATGGAAAGAGCTGGGCTGGAATGCAATTATTTATCTGTGTGCCATTTCAGGAATTGATTTAAACCTTTATGATGCTGCTCATGTTGATGGTGCGGGACGGTTCAAAAAAATGTGGCATATAACTGTACAGAGCATCAGGCCGACTATTGCAATCCTGTTCATACTGGCTGTCAGCAATGTTTTTAATGGAAGCTTTGAACAGATATTTGTAATAAGGAACAGCATGAATTTGCCTGCAAGTGAAACCATAGATATATTCGTATATAATATGGGCATTTCACAGGGCAGGTTCTCTTACTCAACTGCAGTCATACTCTTAAGATCCGTACTTTCACTTCTTTTTTTGCTTATGGCGAATTATGCATCAGGAAAACTAACCGGGGAATCACTTTTTTGAGGAGGAAGGAAATGGATTCAATGGGCAAGGCACGTGGGAAAAGCAGGTATTATCCAACAAGTTTATTTGATATATGCAATGTTGCCATTATGCTGCTTATAGGATTTTCCACAATTTATCCTGTATGGTTTATTTTTGTTAACTCAATTGCCGGAGCGGATGAAGCTTTGACAACATCTGTCAATTGGTGGCCGAAAACATTGTATCTGGGAAATTACCTGGCGGTTTTTAAGGACGGTGGTATAGCAAATGCATTTTTGATAAGTGTTCTCAGAACAGTAACAGCAACTTTTATACATATCTTTTTCACAGGTATGGTAGCATACGGGCTTTCCAAAAAATACCTGGCAGGCAGAAAAATATATATGCTTATAGGCATAGTAACCATGCTGTTCCAGGGAGGATTGATTCCTACATTTTTACTTATCAAAAACCTGGGTATGTATGACAGGTTTATTGTTTATATAATACCTGCAATGTTCAATTTTTATAATCTTATAATATTTGCCAGCTTTTTTAACAGTTTGCCCCAAAGCCTTGAAGAATCGGCTAAAGTGGACGGTGCCAAAGAATTTTTAATTTTTACCAGGATAATTATACCCTGCTCAAAGGCAGTGTTTGCAACTCTGGCACTTTTTGTAGGCGTATACAATTGGAATGATTATTTTATGGGGGTTATGTACATTGACAACGATAAGCTTCGTCCCATACAGACCGTACTTTATAAGATAGTTTCAGAAAGTGCCGCCAGTGTAATCCAGCAGCAGGCTATGGAAGCCCTGGGAAAGAGGATATCCCCGGATTCCATTAAATTTGCGGCTATGGTTATTGCTACCTTGCCTATTGTTCTTGTTTACCCTTTCCTCCAAAAATATTTTGTAAAGGGGTTGATGATGGGATCGCTCAAGGGATAGAATTCTATCCCGACCGTAACTTTTATGAATGGTTTTGTTTGAGGAACAAATCAAAATAAAAAAATATCAAAAGGAGGTTTTTTAAATGTCAAATGTTCTAAAAAGGTTTATTTGCCTGAAGCTTGCTGTTTTGCTTACCGCGGCTCTTCTTGCAGGTTGTGCACAATCAGCGCCGAAGAAAAACCAAACAGAGGGGCCGGTCTCTGAAAAGGCTGCAAAAACCAGTGAAGATAACAAGGTATTGGACCCTGATGTGCCGGGATGGAAATTGGATACGTCTCCTGTAACCTTCAAATGGTTCCTGGATGCAAATTGGTACAAATATGAATGGAATACACCGGTATCCAGGTATGTAACAGAAAAAACAGGTGTTACAATTAACTTTGATGTTCCAACGGGAAATCCGAATGATAAACTGACTACCCTGATAGCATCCAATTCTCTGCCGGATATTTTATCGGTGGGATTTTGGCAGCCCAATTTTAAGAAGCTTATGGAAAGCGGTATGGTTTATGCTCTGAATGAACTGGCAGATGAATATGACCCTTATTTTTACAAGGTGGCGGGAGATGCAACCTTGAAGTGGTATAAACAACCGGACGGCAATACTTACTGCATGCCCAATGAGGCTTATACTGCTGCGCAAATGGAAGAAACCGGGGTTACCAATGCAAACCAGACTTTTCTTGTCAGGAAAGATATCTATGAAGAGATTGGCCGGCCTGATATGAGAACGCCTGAAGGTTTCATCAATGCGCTGCAAATGCTCAAAGAGAGCTACAGTACATATAAAGGCAGGACTATTTACCCATTGTATGTACAGGGCGGCAACAGCACTGTTGGCTGTTACGGATTGGAAGAAATGCTGATGAATTTTTTGGCAATCCCATATGAGAAGGATGGGAAGGTATATGACAGGTATGCTGATCCTGAGTACATCAGATGGCTCAAAACATTCCGCAGGGCTTATGAAATGAATTTGATTACAATGGAATTTTTTGTGGACACTGCTCCCCAGGTAGAGCAAAAAATAAATAATGCAGACTATTTCTGCATGATCCAGGAATGGACAGGAGTAGCAGCCAGCATACCTTCTATGAGCAAAGATGATCCTGACATTGTTTACATGGCTGTAGACGGACCTTCAAATTCCAGATTGGAACCTGCCAGAGTATATGCCGGAAGTATGACAGGATGGCTTCCTGTATTTATTTCAAAGAATTGTTCAAAAGCCGACAGGGCAATCAGATTCTTGTCTTACTGGGCAAGTGAAGAGGGGCAAAGGGACTTTTTCCTGGGGAGAAAAGGGGAAACATGGGATAACATAGACGGGAAAGACCAATTAAAGCCTGCAGTGGTAAACGATTTGAATACTTTGTCATTTGACGATTTTGCAGCAAAGTATGGTGCTGCAGATACTTACTGGATGCTAAGGAACCCTGTCAGTGTCTATAAGTGGAGGCCCTTTAAAATACCTGCTCTCCAGCAAATGGTAGATTGGGCCAATGAGCATGCCGACTTTTCATCCGGATATGTAAAAGAGCTCAATCCGTCTGGAAATTCTCCAGAAGGTATTGCGTTTTCCAAAATCCGGTCCGTATGGGGCCAAACCCTTCCAAAGCTCCTGACAGCCGGATCAGATGAAGAATTTGATAAGCTCTGGGATGATTTTATTGAAAAACGTGATGAGCTTGGTTTTGATATTGTCCAGGAATACATGCAAAAGCAGTTGGAGGTATTCAAGGAAAAGCTTGAAAATTAAATTTACATGAGGGTTTATGATATTGCAATATTAATATATAATTATATTGTATTGTTTTGCTTATAACTTCAGCATACGGGATGGAATCAAGCATGGAAATTAATAGGCTTGTGAGAAAGTCATCTTCTATAAGGAAAGTGCTTGCATATATAAAAGGAATGGGGATAATCAAAAAATTTGTTTTTATTTACTTTATTATTTTTGTTATTCCCATTCTCTTCTTTGCCCTTTATTCATTCAACAATGCCAATGAAAATCTAAAAGAAGATTATTATAATGAAAGCAGGGAGGAATTGGATAAAGCATATGCCAATATCAGCCAGAATATCAGGATTTGTGAAAATGTGATGGAAACTGCCTTAGGCAATACACGCTTTATTGATTTTACAAGCAAGGACATGCTAAAGGATGACCTTGCATTAATTGAGTTCAAAAGAAGTGAATATTCTCAAATAGTTAATTTGATAAACTTTAATCCAAGCATTAACAACATTCATTTCTTTATTGATAACGATAAAGTATATGAGCTTCCTCCTTTGTTATTTAAAGAAAACAGCTTCGGAAAATCGGATTTGATTTCTTATATAAAAAGCTTAAAGGGGAATCAATATTTTGAAATAAGCGGATTGGATACATATACGGGAGCAGCTTCCAACAGGGTTGTTTCACTATACAGGGAAATACTCGGAACAGGCCAGAAGCACCTGGGTATACTGGAAGTCAATATGCTGCAGGAGGTTTTTTTCAATGATTTGTATACAAATCCCGCAGAAGAGCATTCTGCCCTGTTTTTACTTCAAAAAGGTGAAAATGAAATTGCTTACTATGATAGCAACAGGAATTTTTATATAAAGCGCAGGGAGGTATTGAAAGATATCATTTCAGGCATCAAAAAGGAAACCTTAAGTGGACAGGGGAATTTCCATTTGCGTATAGGGAAAAGCAATTTTGTTGTAATATACAGGTATTTAAGAAAGCTTGACTCTTTTATCTATCAAATTTATTCTACGGAAGGTATAACGGTGCAGCTGGATTATGTAAGGAATAATATAATAATTGCAGTTACCATATCAATCATCGTATTGTTTTTTGTCACATATTTCTCTGCAGCAATTCTTTTAAAAAAGCTTAACCGGGTTGTATACTCCATGAGAAAAGTACAGGCGGGCAACCTGGATGTATCCATACCTGTCAAAGGCAATGATGAAGTGGACGAGGCGGCAATACATTTTAATCATATGGTTCACAGGATTAAAGATTTGATATCTGAACTGGTTGCAAAAAAACTTGCTGTTAAGGATGCCGAATTAAAGGCACTGCAATCCCAGATTAATTCCCATTTCATTAATAATGTGCTCGAATCCATTCGAATGCTGGCTGAAATTGAAAAAAAGAGGGAAATTGCCGATGCCATAGCTTCACTTGGCCAATTAATGCGCTATAGTATGAGCTGGAAAAGAAAAAATGTATACTTGGAAGAAGAAATTTCTCTTGTAAATAATTATATTGTACTGATGAATATAGTGGCAGATATGAAAATTGAATTGAAAATATCCATAAATTCAGAGCTTTTAGCATACCGTATTCCCAAAATGTCTATACAGCCCCTGGTTGAAAATGCGGTAAACCACGGATTGGAGCCAAAAGGTACTGAAGGTCAAATAAATATATCGGCTTTTACGGAAAAGGGCAGGGTTGTTATAGAAATAACGGATGACGGAGTGGGAATTGATGAAAAAGAACTGAATCGGCTGCGGCAGGTGCTATTAAACGGAGAGGATGATGAGCCGGAGTCAAAGCAAAGCCATGGAATAGGTTTGTTGAATGTCCAGAAGAGAATCAATTTGTTTTGCGGGGACTCGTATGGCATAAAAATAGACAGTATCAAGAATGAGTTTACAAAAGTTTCGCTCCACCTGGATTGTGAAAAAAAAATTGGAGGTTGGTAGGGATGTTAAAGGCATTAGTCGTTGATGACAAGCCGTTGATAAGAAAAGGTGTAAAATCCATTATAGAAAGTGCCGGGACAAAATTTAAGAAAATTTTGGAATGTTCCAATGGAAAAGAAGCGGCCAGAATAATATCCGAGGAAAAAATACATCTTGTCATTACCGATATAAGAATGCCGGAAATGGACGGTATCCAGCTTATGCAAATGGTTAATCGAAAGAACTCTTCTCCCAAATTCATAGTACTGAGCGGATACGATGATTTTCAATATGCCAGGCAGAGTATTGATTACGGAGCCAGATCATATTTATTGAAGCCGCTGGACAGGAATGAACTCATTTGTGCCGTTGAAAAAGTAGAAAAGGAAATACTCAAAGAAGAAGAAATGATGAAGAGAAATATGCTTTTTTCTACCATGGAAAAAAAACTGAGGGAAGATAAGCTTAGGATTGCACTATTGGACGGATGCCATACAGAAGAAAGTAAATTAAAATTGAATGAATTGGGATTGGTATTTAAAAATAAATATTTCTACATAACCCTGGTTGCAGTTAAAAAGGAATATGCCTGCAAAGGAAACAATTCTGCTTTTTCCCATGATTTAAAAAGTGAGATATGCAAATTTCTTAAAAGGTCTGAAAAGCCGTACCTTGATTTGGATATGGATAAATTGTACCTGGTAATTACTGATAATGTCTCCTGCATTTATGAGTTGATGGATCATATAAATCATCTTAAAAATCATTTTTTTGCTTCGGTAAGTGAAGGCTGTGACAATATCATGTCAATCAGAAAAGCTTACCTGCAGGCATTGAATGGTTTAAAATACCACTATGTATTGCCGGAACAGGATGTTATATATTATAAAAGCCTTGACAATATAAACAGGAAGGATTCCATACCGGCAAAAGATATTCAAAAACTGGGTAAAATCATTGGAACAGACAGAATCAATGAATTTGATACATTGGTAGGCGCTATATTTGAAAAGAAAACAATTTCATTAAACAGCATATCCTACCTGGAAGATATTGTCCGGGCAACATATGAAGCAATAGCTGATAAGGTTCAATCAAAATCATTCAGGCACATAGATGAATTTAATAAATATGAAACATTACGGGATGTATATAATTTTGACAGCATAAAGTCTTATCTATCTTTTTTAAGAGAGTTTGCACTGCTTGCAAGCAGCTCAATTGCGGCTATAAAAAGCACATATTATGAGAAAACAGAAATAGACAGGGCAATAGATTATATCAGAAAGAATTATTATAAGGATATTGATTTGACAGTAGTATCAAATCATGTTTCATTGAATTATTCATACTTTTCACATGCTTTCAAAGAGCAGACAGGTATGAGTTTTGTAAAATACCTGCGCAGTGTGAGGATTGACAAGGCCAAGGAACTGCTCAAGGAGAGCCAAATGAAAATATATGAAGTTGCAGAAGAAGTAGGCTTTGAAAATCATAAGCATTTTTCAAGGGCCTTCCGGGAAACAATCGGCATCAGTCCGCTGGAATACAGGGAAGAGTCTAAAATAATCAAAAGCATCAATAAAATTTTATAGGAGATGTATAAATTGGATTCAAAAAAATTAAAGCCCGGGAACGGGTATGTTTATTCAGGTGCAGGACAGTGTATAGAGTCAATAGCAGCTATGACACATTCACTTCATGAGGAAAAAAAACCGATTTTGATAGCATTGTATGAAGCTTTAAACGAAAACGGGTATGGCAAAAATCCCGATATAATTGAAGCGCATAATCTTTTTCCGGGAGCTTTTTTGCAAATCGGCCTGCAGCTTCCTACACATAACACTCCTGAGTTAGAGAAGATAGGGAATGGACTATACGACAGGGAAATTAAAAAAATGCTGGAAAACTATAAAAGCGTTAACCTGCCGATATTTTTAAGGATAGGTTATGAATTTGACGGGGAATGGAACGGGTATGAGCCATTGCCGTATAAGAAGGCTTACAGAAGGATTGTGGATAAGTTCAGGGAAAATAATGTTGAAAATGTTGCTTTTGTCTGGAATACTTATACATGCAGCAATGATAAAATGTATGACTGGTATCCTGATAACCCGGATACATATGAAAAAGATGGAGACAGTTATGTAGACTGGTTTTCCTATAATACGCTTTCACCTGATTTTGATGCATCATGGTTTATGGAACAGGCCGCTGCCCATAATAAACCTGTAATGATTGGAGAAAGCTCATACGCGATTGTTGATGCGAGCTATTCTTTCAAAAATTGGATTAATGATTTTTTCAAAGCCATATATTCCCATGGAGTCAAAGGTTATCAATACATTAACTGGGAATGGCAGGTATACCCTCAAAATACAAACTGGACGAGCTGGATGAATGGCAGGTTTACAGGAGATTCCAGCCTGGTGGATATATATAACGGTCAAATGGAATGCTCCGATATTTTATTCAGGGGAAAAGAATATCATGAGCCTGTTGCAATTTTTGTTGATTGTGCAAGGGCTTTAAAAGAGAATGATAAAAGCCTTTTAAACTGGGCCAGGCATATGGACCATTACACTGGGAGAAAGGAATATGATTACCATGTCAGGGATGCCCTTGGAGTATATGGCGATGGGTGGCAGCCTTTCTGGATAAGCATTGAGGACCATATAGAGATAGAGTTTTCCGTACCTGGAGGAATAAAAGGTTACTTCATATTTTCGATATTATCTGAAAAGAATAAAAATAACAGGAATATGATTTCTTTCAGTGTTGAAAGCGGAACAAAGAAATATCGAATGTACAAATATGAAGGAGGATACCATAAAATACCCATATTTGAAGATGATATAAAGGAAAACAAGTTGACATATATTATCAGGGGGCAAAGCCATAAAGTTAAAATAGTTCAATCAGGAATAGTATTATTATCGGACAAGGCCCTTCCTGCCCCGGATAAAATATGGCCGGAAAAAAGGAAAGGATCGGCTTTTATCAAATGGAACCATGTAGAAGGTGCCTGCTTTTATAATGTCTATAAGGACAACCAGTTAATAGGAATGGCAGATTGCTGCTGCTACAATATTGGAGATGTGGACAAAAAGAGTGTAATCAATATTACGGCATATCATAAAAAAACCGGAGAAGGCCCCATGTCTGAAAATAAAGCTGTTGATGTTTGAGATTACCGGGAAGGCCAGATTAATGAAAGGATTTGCCTGTTGGTTATTGCCAAGAAATATAACAAGAATTTGACAGTGAGAGGATTAGAATGCATAATAAATTATATATCAAAGTTATTTTTTTATTATAGGTAAAGCCTATTATATATTTGGAGGAAAAAAATGGAGAAAGTTATTGCTGGGTTGGAAGAATTTATTAATTACTTGAGTGCCAATGAAAATCTGGTAAGAATAGTGGGCGCAATGCTTATTATTTTACTTTCACTGATATTGAGGCAGGTTTTTGTGAAAGTTGTAATAAGTATTCTTAAAAGGCTGACAAAGAAAACAAAATCAAGGCTTGACGACCATCTGCTTGATGTAGTCAATCCTCCATTGTGTTTCAGCTTTATTGTGCTGGGGATAAGTATTTCCATAGTTGTTCTCCAATTGCCTCAAAGCACCCATGACTTTCTGATGAATATAGTGAGATCATTGCTGGCATATACGGTATTCTGGGCAGGTTACAGGGCTGCAGGAGCTATTGCCCTGCTGCTTCAAAAGTTTACGGAAAAAACGGAAACCAAGCTGGACGATATGATATACCCCCTTATAAAAAATGGAATAAAGACAATAGTTGTTGCTTTAGGTGTTGTAGTTATTGTGGAGCTCTGGGGTTATAACGTTACCGGTCTTTTGGCAGGATTGGGGTTAGGCGGCTTGGCATTTGCCCTGGCAGCAAAGGATACTGCGGCAAACCTTTTTGGAAGCATCACCATAATGCTGGATAAACCATTTTCAACAGGTGACTGGATAAAGACTCCCCATGTTGAAGGGACTGTTGAAGAGATGGGATTCAGAAGCACCAGGGTAAGGACATTTGCGCAGGCACTGGTTACAATACCTAATTCAACAATGAGCAATGATGCCATCATAAACTGGTCCCGCATGGGAAAAAGGAGAATTACATACAGGCTTGGACTGACATATGCTACCACATCCAAACAGATGGAAACATGTGTTGAAAAAATCAGGAGTATGCTCAAAGAGCATCCCCAAATACATCCTCAAACCATATTTGTATATTTTGAGGGCTTTGGAGACAGCTCACTGAATATTTTTCTTTATTTTTTTACAAAAACAACCGTATGGGAGGATTTTTTAAGGGTGCAGGAGGATGTAAATCTTAAAATAATGGATATTGTAGAGCAAATGGGATTATCGGTTGCCTTTCCTTCCAGGAGCATATATATTGAAAAATAAAAGCTTTTTAAATTTATTGGGGTATTTTATCCTTTAATGCAGGGCAAAAATTGTTAATTCCCTGTTAAATATATAGAAAAAACTAAAATTTTAATATATTATATTATTATACAGGTATAAATTATTTTTTTCCGCATTGTTTGTGTTATTGTAATTTTACAAATAATTAAGATGTTTTAATCAAATAATACCGGTAGTGGTCTGCAAGATGCATAATTGAAGGTAGAATTGCAGAATTTAATATTCGCTATCTTTTCGACCTTGCAAAAAAGCCTGTTGAAGTTATGCCGTTAAGGTTTAAGTGCTGCAAACTACCGGGGCTGGGAGGATGCTGCTGGTTTATGGGTGGTAATTATAGTGAAAGCGTAGCGTCTATAGATGTTGGATCGAATTCCATAAGGATGACCATTGCGCAAATGAGCCCGGACGGGCGTATTGAAATACTTGAAGACCTGTGGAATAACACAGGGGTTGGTAAGGACACTTTTATGTTCGGAAGAATACAAGTAGATACTATTTATAGAACCTGTGATATACTGCTGAATTATACCCGTCTGATGAAGGATTACAATGTAGAGTATTACAGGGCTGTGTGTACAAGCGGAATAAGAGAAGCTGAAAATAAAGAATATGTTTTGGAGCAGATAAGATTAAAGACCGGACTGGATGTTGAAGTAATAAATAATGCCCAGGAAAGGTTTTTCATGTATAAAGCCATGAGATATACAATTCCCGATTCCAGGGGCTTTGGCCACAAAGGAACGCTTATAGTTGATATAAGGTCCGGGGGTATTGAGATTTCATTATACAGCAGCGGCAGCTTGAAGTTTACCGAATATATTAAAATAGGCTCTCTCAGGTTAAGAGGCATTCTTGCCGACCTTGAGAAAATGACACTGGATTTTCCAGGCATAGTTGAAGAATTTGTTGAAAGCAGGATAGATTTTCTAATTCCACTTATAAGTGAGGTCCCCATAAATAATTTCATCGGGCTTGGAGGAGAATTAAGTGTAATCAGCAAACTCACATTTGACGGTAATACGGGTGAAAGCAAATTTGTTAACAAAGCTGCCTTAAGGGAGCTTTATAATGAATTGCATAAAATGTCTACAGAACAGATAGCAAAAAGGTTTATGCTGGAAAAAAACCAGGCTGAAATACTTCTTCCTTCAATAATCCTGTTTTACAGTTTTCTTGAAATGACAAATGCAAAAGGCATTTATGCTCCTATGGTTTCATTAAGGCAGGGGCTTCTTGCGGATATGGCCGACGAGAGATTTAATACCCCAAGGAAAAAGGAATTTCTTAACGACGTAATAAGTTCGGTCAGGTTCATCGGACAAAGGTACTTTATAGATGAAATCCATTGCTCCCATATTGAGCTTCTCACAATGACAATATTTGATCAAACAGCGGATTTTCACAGATTGGGTGGGAAGGAAAGATTTTATTTAAGGGTAGCCGCTATTTTACACGACGTAGGCAAGTATGTAAATTTGAATCAACATGATATTCATTCATATAATATAATCAAGTTCCAGGATATTATGGGCTTTTCCGACCACGAGCTGCATCTTATCGCGAATGTGGCAAGGTATCACAGCGAGGAAAAACCGTCCGTTGACGATGAAAACTATTTTGTTATGGAGCACAAGGACAGGATGATTGTGTCAAAACTGGCTGCCATATTGAAGGTTGCGGAGGCACTTGATATCTCCCATAAGCATAAGGTAATAGATATTGACATTGAAAAAAAAGGAAGGGAAATAATATTTAAAGTTCTGGCTACCGAGGATATACTTTTAGAAGAGTGGAGTTTCTCGGCTCATATTAATTTTTTTGAAGAAGTTATGGGTGTTAAACCTGTGATCAAAAGAGCCGGGGTATGAGAGCAATATTTATATATTGGTGATGAGGATGGTAAAATGGCTGGCAAATATAAACATGAAAATTATATAAACAGGGAATTAAGCTGGTTGGAGTTTAATGAAAGAGTTTTAGAAGAAGCATTTGATAAAAAGAATAATCCTTTATTTGAAAGATTGAAGTTTTTGTCCATTGTCAGTTCAAATCTTGACGAATTTTTCATGGTAAGGGTGGCTTCATTATATGACCAGGTACTTGCCGGATTTCGTAAGCCTGACATATCAGGCATTACTCCGGAGGAGCAGGTTAGGAAAATATCAGCAAGGGTACACGAAATGGTTGAAGATCAATATGATTGTTATAACAAGCATCTAATCAGACAGCTTAAAATGGAGAATATTAACTTTTTAAAGCCGGATGACCTGGATGAAAACCAGATTGAGTATGTAAGGAATTATTATAACAGGAATATATATCCGGTTATCACCCCCATGGTTGTTGACCAGAGCAGGCCATTTCCGCTGGTTCTCAACAAGAGCCTTAATATTGCATTAATGCTTGAAAACAGTGAGGATAAAGCTGAAAAAATATTCGGTACGGTACAGGTTCCCTCTGTACTTGGAAGGTTTATAAAATTACCTTCAACAGATGAGTTTATCTATTATATACTCTTAGAGGATGTAATTAAGATGTTTATAGATACCCTGTTTACAGGGCACAATGTCCTTACCATCTGCTGTTACAGGATTACTCGAAATGCCGACCAGAGCCTGGATGAAGAAGGTGCGGAGGATCTTTTGCAAGCAATAGAACAATTTTTGAAAAAAAGAAAATGGGGCAGAGTTATCAGGCTTGAAGTCGAAAGGGATATGAATAAGAATCTTTTGGATATACTGGTTAAGGAATTTGATGTTCCTGCTGAAGGAATATACAGCATTGACGGACCTCTGGATATAACTTTTCTAATGAAGATAGGCAGGATGAAATTTAAAGACAAGCTTAATTATGAAGCATATGTACCACAGCAATCTCCGGATTTTTTTGAAAGGGATATTTTTGAAATTATCAGTGAAAAAGATATCCTGGTGCATCATCCCTTTGAAAGCTTTGATCCGGTTATCGAAATGGTGCAGCGTGCGTCCCGGGACCCTGGCGTATTGGCAATAAAGCAAACCTTGTACAGGGTAAGCGGCAAATCCCCAATAGTTGAAGCTCTTGCACAGGCGGCAGAAAACGGAAAGCAGGTTACCGTACTGGTTGAATTAAAAGCAAGGTTTGATGAAGAAAATAACATACTCTGGGCAAAAAGGCTGGAAATGGCCGGCTGCCATGTAATATACGGGCTGCTCGGATTGAAAACACACTGTAAAATCCTGTTGATTGTGAAAAGAGAAGAAGAAGGAATAAAAAGATATGTACACATGGGAACCGGTAACTATAATGATGTGACGGCGAAATTATATACAGATATGGGGCTTTTCACTTCCAATTTATATGTCGGAGCAGATATATCTTCAATTTTCAATATGCTTTCCGGATACTCAAAGCCTACAAAGCTTTATAAGGTAGTAATTGCACCTGTAGACCTGAGAGCAAAATTTATTGAACTGATTAACAATGAAATCAAAATAGCAAAAGAAGGGAAACGGGCAAGAATAATTACAAAGCTCAATTCACTTGTTGATGAAGAAATAATAGATAATTTGTATGATGCATCATGTGCCGGAGTTGAAATTGATTTGATTGTAAGAGGCATATGCTGTTTAACGCCCGGAATAAAAGATGTTAGTGAAAATATCAGGGTAAGAAGCATAGTTGGAAGATATTTGGAGCATACTCGAATTTACTATTTTAGTAATGCAGGTGACGAGCTTATATACCTCTCCAGTGCGGATTGGATGAACAGAAACCTGGACGGGAGGGTTGAACTGCTTTTTCCTGTTGAAAATCCCAAATTGCAAAAAAGGTTATTGGACATACTGGAAGTATACCTTGACGACAGCGTTAAAGCCAGGCTGATGAACAGTGACGGGACGTATACAAGAGTGAGCTTTAAAGGAGATGAACAGTTAAACAGCCAGGAATATTTTACTGAGGAGGCCGTTAAAAAAATGAATGAAGTTATTACTGAAAATGAAGAACAGTTGAAAAATAATGCCGGTCCCGGAGCATTTTAACCAGGACCGGCATTATCGTTGCTTTTAAGTATTACTGGAAGTGTGATTTAATCTGCTGCACTTCGTTTTGGTTGGCCATTTGTGCCGGTTTGTAATACCCTTTTTCTTCCGCCAGTTTATAAAGCTCATACTGATATGTTTCACAGTTGTTCCTGATTTGCTGTATAGTTTGTCTGAACTGGGGATTACTGGCTTGTGCAATTACGTTTGAGTAACCTGTTAAACTGCTGTTAACCTGGGATAATACATCATTTACCATATCTTTTTCCTGCATTACATTCCCTCCTTTTATCCAAGAAATGACATTAATTTTTGTTTTGTATTTTTTGCTTCGTCGGCCGACTGCTGGAACATCTGCTTAACCTGCGGGTCCATGCATTGCTGGGCATATTGGTTAAGTTTTTGGAAAGCAGTTTCGTGTGATCCTATCAAATGCCTTAAATTCTGTAATTCCATTTCATTAAGCTGTGTCATCTAATTACTCCCTTCATGAGTTTTTTACTATTACTGCGGCGAAAAATATTTTAAATTCAGCTTGCCGTAGTATCATATGTAACGCAATAATTTTATACAATATGACTTTATAGATTTACCAGAAAGCTCTGTGCGGTTAAAAAGCCGCATTGCAAAAATTAAGGACATTCCATAGAAAATAGTATTTAGTAAACAAAGAATATTTATACATAGTTTTTTTAAAAAAAATGCCAGGAACATAGTGATATTAATTTTAACTTAATGTATAATATAGAGAAAAGAGGCAAAGAAAAGGTTTTTCAGCAAGCCCGTATCTGCTTGCCTGTAATATGGATAGTCGGGACATGATGTTTTTGGGAGGTTTTAATGTATCTATTTATTTCGGACCTGGACGGAACTTTAATGAATTCTTCTATGGAAATAAGTGAAAGGTCTGTGTCTATATTAAATAAACTGATAAGCCGGGGGCTGAATTTTACGATAGCTACCGCCCGCAGTATTACATCCTGTAAACCGCTTGTTAAAAATGTCAACTTGAAATTACCCCTGATACTTATGAATGGAATTTTTATATATGATCCTGTGTGTGGAGAATATATAGTGGAGAATTACCTTGATAACAAACTGGCGGAAAATGTTATTATTGAGTATGAAAAACACGGAGTTTCACCCTGGGTATTTGCAAAAGACAAATTTGGCAGGGAAAAAATATTCTACAAGGGAGCCGTAAATAAATGCCAGGAAATATTTGTTAACGAAAGATTAAAACTTGGAGATAAGCGGTTTGCATTGGTAGACAAATACCCGGCTCTTGAAGGTATGAAAATCATACATATTAATATAATTGAGAAAGAAAAAAAATTGAACGGCTTATACAAATCTATTAGCAATGACGTAAGGATGTGTTGTCATTACTATGAGGATGTATATAACAAAGGCTTTTTTCTTATGGAGTCAATGAGTAGAAAGGCTACTAAAAAAAACGGGATTATATTTCTCAGGGAATACCTTGATGCAAAAAAGCTAATTTGCTTCGGGGACAATTTAAATGATTTGAACATGTTTGAGGCTGCAGACGAGAGCTATGCCGTAGACAATGCCCATCCCAGATTAAAGGAAGCTGCCGACAAAATAATCGGCAGTAATGATGAAGACGGAGTTGCCCAATGCTTAAAAAAATTATTCTCGTAATACCCGCTTTATCACAGAGTCGTGTGCCTTGTATTCAATTGAGTCATCCAAAGGGTCAAGACCTTCAAAATCACCGTACTTTTGTTTAAGGGCTAGTGAAAGCAAATGGTCGGTCAAGGCAGGGTTTTTAGGAAGAAGGCTGCCGTGGGAATAGGAACAGTAAACATTTTTATAAATAGCCCCCTCATAACCGTCTTCACCATTGTTTCCATAGCCTTTAATCACTTTTCCAAGCGGTTTGACAGATGGGCCGAGATAAGTACACCCGGAGTGGTTTTCAAACCCGACTACCTGTTTGCCGCTGTTTTCTCCAGGCAGAAAATCACACTCCATTATCATATTGCCGATCATTCTTTTTTCACTCCCGATAGTCCATAAATCAAGGGCTCCAAGAAATTCAATTTGCTTTTCGTCCCAGGTTTTATAGTATTTGCCCAATAGCTGGTAACCGCCGCAAATACAAAGAAAAACTTTATTATCCTCTATAGCTTTTATAATGTTATCACCTTTAATATCAAGTATGTCATTTTGTATTATTTCCTGCTCGTAATCCTGCCCGCCGCCCATAAAGACCAGATCATAATCCAGGGGCGAAAAGTAGTCTCCAAGTGAAATAGTCAAAACCTGTACATTAATATTCCTCCATTGGGCCCTTTTTTTGAGAGCCATAATATTTCCCCTGTCACCGTACATATTCAAAAGCTCAGGGTAAAGATGGCATATCTTGATATCATGCATAATAACCTCCTATTTCCAAAAATCCGGCAGATCGAACCTGGATGCAAGTATTTTTCTTAGATCCATCATGGAAGTATAAGTTGGCAAAAGGTAAACTTTTATCTTTTCCTTGTTTTCCTTAACCAGTTTATCCAATAGTTTATCATAGTTTTTTTCCATACATATGCTTTTTTTTTCCATTCCTGCATATTTAAGCCTGACAGCCATATCTTCTGCCCTTGTACCGCTGGTATACAGTTTGCATATTTTTTTACCCATACTTTGCAATTTTTCAAATTCAACATCCCATAGCCATGATATATCTGTTCCGTCGGCATAATTGTCGTTAATAAGAAAAGTACAGATTAATTTGTCCGGTTCGGTTAAAAGATAGTCTATGACCTGATTAAAGCCCGTGGGGTTTTTAACCAGTATCACTTTAAGCTCAATATCCTCCGCATATAGAGTTTCCATCCTGCCAAAGCCACACTTGAAAATTGAAAGTGCTTTCAGGCTGTTACTTACAGGCAGGTTCATGATACATGCACACGCAGTGGCGGCAAGTGCGTTATAGATGTTGTATATACCAGGCAAATTAATGGATGCGTCAGCATAAATTTTTTCACGGTTTTTATCAGAGTCCTTTATATTGATTTTTATAAAGGAATATTCATTTGACAATTCAATTATTTCACTGCACGATACCTGCAAGCCCGGGTGCCGGTATCCGCATACATTGCATTCATACCATCCGAGGTGAGCATATGAATGGGTGGTATAAGTATATTTGCTTTTACAGAAGATACAAAAAGCTGCATCGGAATTAATTTTATTTTCACCGGAGGTCAATGCGGTCCGGTCGATGCCGTAATACAGTATTTCATTTTTGCAATCAACACCAAGGGAGGCGCAAAGTGAGTCATCCCCATTCAAAACAAGCCTGGTTTGAGGATTTTTTAAAATACCTGATGCAACACCCTTTACCGTAGTGTACAGCTCACCATACCTGTCAAGCTGGTCCCTGAAAAAATTTGTTACAACCAGAAGGTAAGGGTGTATGAAGGAACTGACTTGCTTGAAAGCAGCTTCATCAATTTCCAGTAAAGCAATTTCACTTTTGCTTTTACCTGAAACGGATACGGATTCTATGAGAGTTGTTGTGACGCCGCTTAAAAGGTTGGCACCGGACTTATTTTCAATATAGTCAATACCGTTTTCCTTTAGTATTTGGCCAATAATTCTGGCGGTAGTTGTTTTGCCGTTAGTACCGGTTATCATTATAATAGTATGCCTGTCTGCCAGGATTTTCGTAACTTCAGGGTATATCTTGCATGCAATTTTTCCCGGCAACGTTGTTCCGCCCCTATTTATAAGCCTGAGCAATCTTGTTAGAAGCTTTGATATTATTAATGTAAATATAAGTCCTATTTTCATTTAAATCCACCTGTTATGGGCAATTTGCCATGTTATCCAAGCAATGTTGTTTTATATTATAGTATAGCTTACATTTTAAAGTAAATAAAGTATTACTTTTCACATTTATTTCCCATTCTAAAGTGATAAATATTGATACATTAATATATAAATGATAAAATATCTGTAAGTGCCAATTAAGATACACATCCGGGTGGATGTGAAATTGGCCCGAGGCCCATTGATTTACATATAAAAGCTTTAAGGAAAATGGGTGTTGAAGTCAATGATGCTGTGGGAGGATTTATCACCTGTAAAGCTTCCGTAATAAAAGGGTGTGATATACATCTTGACTATCCCAGTGTTGGGGCTACGGAAAATATTATCCTTACTTCGGTATTTGCAGATGGTGTAACATATGTAAGAAATGCGGCAAAAGAACCTGAAATAATTGATTTGCAGAATTATTTAAGGAAAATGGGGGCCAGGGTTTCAGGTGCCGGCTCAGGTGTAATCAGGATTGAAGGGGTGGAAAAGTGTTTAAAAAGCGTTGATAAGAATATTATTCCCGACAGGATAGTTGCAGGAACTTATATGACGGCTGCAGCTATGACAGGGGGGGATGTTGTCCTTAGAAATGTTATACCTGAGCATTTCAGGTCCATTATTTATACTATGAAAGAAAGCGGCTGCCATATAAGTGAACACAACAACCTAATACATATTAAAGGGCCTGACAGACTTGAGTATATAGATATCATCAGAACTTTGCCCTATCCAGGTTTTCCTACAGATATGCAGGCTCAAATTGTATCTATGCTGACAACTGCAAGGGGAACAAGTATTGTTGTTGAAACCGTATTCGAAAACAGGTACAAGCATGTAGAGGAATTGCTGAGGATGGGAGCAGATATCAAAGTGCAGGGAAGGATTGCCGTTGTTAAAGGTGTGGATAGGCTGGTTGGTGCAAATGTAACAGCCAGAGATTTAAGGGGTGGTGCAGGACTGGTTTTGTCGGGTCTGGTTGCTGAAGGTAAAACTATAGTTGAAAATACGACTCATGTTGATAGAGGATATGAAAGTATTGAAGCTGATCTTTCTTCAATTGGAGCAGTTATTAAAAGGGAAGAATAATTTGATGAAATCAAAGGATAAAAACAAGAAAAACACTCAAAATAAAACAGCAAAAATATTAGTACCGGCAGCCTTGTTTGCAGCAGTAGCCATATTGCTGATAATGTCGCCTGTTTTTAATATAATCCATGTTGAAGTATATGGAAACAGCTATTATTCCGAAGAAAGAATAAAGGAAGCCGCAGCAATACAAACAAATTTAAACGGATTTAAAAATATCGGGCCGGGCTTTGAGAATATTATATCTCTAAGGTATAATTCCATTGAGAATAGTTTGCTGAAAAAGCTTTCATATATTGACGAGGTTGTAGTTAAATATATACTGCCGGATACGGTCAGTATAAATATTATAGAAAGAGTGCCTGTTTTTCTTATTAAATATATGGAACTTTATCTGGTTATTGATAATAACGGCTACGTTGCAGATACTATTGAAAATCCGGCTGTTTTTCCACTGCCGGTATTAAAGGGGATGGATGTAGACAGCTTTAAATTGGGACATGCTATTGAAACCAATGATATGGAGCTTTTCAGCTATGCAGTGGAATTTGTAAAAATCACCAGGAAGGACGATGAAGCAACAAATTTTAAACTTTTGGAAAATATAGAACATTTTGATACTTCAAGCAGTAACAATGTTCATATAATGGTAGACTCTAGAATTATTGTAAAGCTTGACATGTATGAGGATATAGAGTATTCTGTAAAAATGATTAAGCATTTATTTGTTAATCAAATTGATGAAAATGAAAAAGGAGTTTTGGATTTTTCATCAGGAAGAGAACCTATATTCAGCAGCAGTACTACGCGGTAAAAAAACTGCTTGGACGGGGATTAAAGTAAAAAAGCTGCCGGAAGGCTTTAAGTATTTGTGGATATTTTCCATGGGAGTTGGTATGTGTTTAATATCAAAGGGGGAATGTTGCTTAGATGATACCGATTTTTGGATTGATAATTGGAATAATACTTGGTATTTTCATACCTTATGATATCCCGTTCCAGTATTCAAATTATGTTGCTGTTGCCATATTGGCTGCACTTGATTCAGTTTTTGGAGGAATTGCCGCTACCATACAGGGGAATTTCAATATGAAAATTTTCCTTTCCGGCTTTTTTGGTAATGCCCTGCTGGCAGCAGGACTTGCTTATCTGGGAGATCAACTGGGCATACAGATATACCTGGCCGCCATATTTGCATTTGGCAACAGGTTGTTTTTAAATTTTGCGGTAATTAGAAGACATGTACTCGGTAAAGTGTTTAAAGGAGATAAATTTTAAAAGTAATACACTTTTAATGAGTTATAGTTTATAATAGTAGTATTAAAGGTAAATTAACAAATGAAAAGCCAAAGGGGGATAAACAAATTGCTTGAATTTGATATTGATATGGAACAATTTGCACAGATAAAGGTTGTCGGTGTTGGAGGCGGTGGGAATAATGCCGTTAATAGAATGATTTCAGCAGGTCTTCGAGGTGTTGAATTCATTTCTATAAACACTGATAAACAAGCACTCTTCCTTTCAAAAGCAAATACTAAAATACAAATTGGAGACAAACTTACAAAAGGACTGGGAGCAGGTGCCAATCCTGATATCGGAGAAAAGGCGGCAGAAGAAAGCAAGGATGAAATAGGTCAATCCATAAAAGGTGCGGATATGGTTTTTGTAACTGCAGGCATGGGAGGGGGAACAGGAACGGGTGCAACACCTGTGGTCGCTCAAATTGCAAAAGAAATGGGTATACTTACAGTGGGTGTTGTAACCAAACCTTTTATGTTTGAAGGAAGAAGGAGGATGCAGCACGCGGAAAGGGGCATTGAGAATTTAAAATCTACTGTTGACACCCTGGTTACAATACCAAATGACAGGCTTCTTCAAGTGGCTGAAAAGAAAACTTCGATTATTGATGCATTTAAAATAGCCGATGATGTTTTAAGGCAGGGTGTCCAGGGCATATCTGATTTAATAGCCGTTCCCGGGCTGGTAAACCTTGATTTTGCAGATGTTAAAACAATTATGCTGGAGACAGGGCTGGCTCATATGGGAATAGGAAGAGCGGCAGGTGAAAACAGGGCTGAAGAAGCTGCAAACCAGGCCATCCAAAGCCCTTTACTGGAAACCTCAATTGAAGGTGCCAGGGGAGTTTTATTAAATATTACCGGAGGAGCTGACCTGGGAATATTTGAAGTCAACCTGGCTGCAGAATTAGTTCAAAAGTCTGCCGACCCTGATGCCAATATAATATTTGGTGCCGTAATTGATGAAAATTTAAAGGATGAGCTTTTAATAACGGTTATTGCAACCGGTTTTGATAAAAATCCCGTATTTAAAAAGACAGTTGGTGATTTAGAAAAGAAAGAAGCTGAAAGCAGGCCGAAAGAAGATAGCAAAGCTAATATGTTTTCAGAAGATGAGCTTGACATACCTACGTTTTTAAGACGCAACAGATTCAAGTGATATAAAACCCTTTTATTAAAATAATAAGAGATATGAAGGACCTCCTTAAAATTAAAGGAGGTTTTTTTATCGACAAAAAAAAATAATTCCATACAAGGAAGAATGACAAATTTTTACCGGTAAAGCCTGTATAATATCTATATGGGACAGCACACTTTGAAAACAGGACAGATGTTGAAAAATACATTAAACAATTATCATATTTCAATATGTAAAAAATTATTACAGTTATTTTTTATTTTATTAACATAAATTTGTACCTGGCGGAATATATCTTAATATGAAAACAGTGTGCGAGTTTTTAAGCACATGAAAATGTATTGTGAGGCTATAAGTGTGGATATATATATAGATGTGATAATAATGGAAAATATTATAATGAACTATATAATACTTTGGGTAACAGGAAAGTTTTTGAAGGCCGGTTCCTCAGGTATCAGGCTGTTTCTGGCAGCTTTAACAGGTGCAGGATATATGGTTTTGATGATTATGCTGCCGGGAGTGAAGGTATATTATACTTTTTTAGGCAAATTCCTTTTATCTTTATTGATTGTGGCGATAGCTTTTTCACCTGCTAAAATAAATTCTTTCCTTAAAAGCCTTGCCGCTTTTTATATAACAACTTTCATATTTGCAGGAGCCGCATTTGCATTTATATATATAAATAACACCGGAGGAATTGTGAAAAATGGGGTTATATATATTTTTTGGGAGTCAAAGTGGACAACACTGCTTCTTTCAATTATTACTTCTATAATTATACTAAGGGTTTTTTGGGAACTGGTACAAAGCAGGATTTCAAAAGAGAAGCTTTTAAGGAATGTAGAAGTATATTTTGAAAAAAAAGTTATTGCTGTTTCAGCATTGGTGGATACAGGTAATTCACTGCGGGACCCTTTGACAAATTTACCTGTCATGGTAATTGAATTCAGTGTGTTGGAGGAAATATTACCTGACGAAATAAAAGAAATATTCATAGGAAAAAGGGATGAAGATTTAGCATTAGTATCGTCGATAGTTACAAAATCCAACTGGCTTTCAAGGTTTAGACTAATTCCATTCACATCATTGGGAAAAGAGAATGGGATGCTTATCGGATTCAAGCCTGACTGCATAAAAATCGGGGATGATATTGATAAAAGGGATATTAAAAATGTGATTGTAGGTATTTACAACAAAGCACTATCCAGAAATGAACATTACAGGGCCCTGTTAAGCCCTGAGTTATATGCTGTAAAAATATAATTATACGGGGAGATTGACCTATGAAAATAATCGGTAAAATGAAGCTTTATCTTTATATCAAGTATTATGGATTTTTGCGCAAATTGAATATCAGAATAGAAGATCCAATACATTATATTGGGGGAAGCGAAGCTCTTCCGCCGCCGCTTACAAGCGATGAAGAGAGTTATTTGCTGGGTAAGCTTGAAAAAAGTGACCTTGGAGTTAAACAGGTTTTAATTGAAAGAAATTTAAGGCTGGTGGTTTATATTGCCAGGAAGTTTGAAAATACGGGCATAGGAGTTGAAGACCTTGTTTCAATAGGAACAATTGGGCTTATTAAAGCTGTCAATACCTTTAATCCTTCTAAAAAAATTAAACTTGCAACATATGCGTCAAGATGTATAGAAAATGAAATATTAATGTACCTGAGAAGAAATAACAGGACAAGAGGGGAAATATCTATAGATGAACCTTTGAATGTGGATTGGGATGGAAATGAATTGCTTCTTTCGGATATACTGGGAACGGAAAATGACATAATTTACCGAAGCATTGAAGATGAAGTTGATAAAGAGCTTCTAAAGCTTGCAATGAAAAAGCTCTCCTTAAGAGAAAAGAAAATAATGGAGCTTAGATTTGGATTGTGTAATGGTGAAGAAAAAACACAAAAAGAAGTTGCAGACATGCTGGGCATATCACAGTCTTACATTTCCAGGCTTGAAAAGAGAATAATAAAAAGATTAAAAAAAGAAATAAACAGGATGGTTTAGGCGCGTGTCCATGGGGCCACAATCTGAACCGTTTAAGGTATATTTGTAACATTTCGATAAAGCTTCGTATAGGCAAACCTTTTATCAATTCTATTGATGTTTATCCTCGGATATGATAATATAATGGAATATTATGTATAGTGAGTATTGAAAATGCATTTTCAGGATTAAGGCTTTAGTCGCTTAAATGTATTTTCAATACTTTGAGAGCCATAACGAGGAATGGATATTTCTTTTGGTTTTTCTTCTATGCATAATATCCGGTGCAATAACGACATGAGGTATTATGCTAATATGAAGAAGAGACTTGCTTCATTTTTTAAAACTACAAAACGGATTTTGCATGAAAACAGAAGAATCTTGATTCTGATTTGGAGTGTTTCTCCGGTATTAGACGAGCCTACGTCAAATCTTGATCCCGTATCTGAAGAAAATATATATAATGTGATTAATACGCACAAAGGCGACAAAACTATTATTATGGTATCACATAGATTATCGGGAGCAATGATTGCAGATAAAAATGTTGCTATTGATGATGGGATGATTGTAGGTGTAGGAACGCATCTAGAATTAATAAAAGATTGTGAAATTTACAGCAAAATGTTTAACCTGCAAGCTAATAGATATTTGCAAAAAGTATGAATTTGATGAACGGAATTACTATATTTTTTTGCAAAACCTTTCTTAAAAAAATTATCATGCTATGATTATGTCCTTAAAAGGCGAAGCATTGTCAATGATAGCATATGGTAAGGAAGGTCAGCGAAATACGACTGACATTGATATTTTGACTAAAAGAGGAAATGTGCCTTTAAAAGCCCGCTTTTTTATTGGGAGAATAGAATATGATTTGTCAAGGCCTTTTGTAAAATTTTTGTTACCTTTTTTATATATCAATTCAGTATATTAAATATCCTCAAAGGCAATAATGATAATGACATTAAACCAGTACTTTGTTCCTTGAATGTAGTTTATTATGGAATGGAGGAATTGTGCCGGGAGGTTATTTTATGGTCAACAAAGTAGAAATTTGCGGGGTAAATACATCCAAGCTTCCTGTTCTGTCCAATGAGGAAAAGGATAAGCTTTTTAAAAGGATACATCAGGGCGACGATTCAGCGAGGGACGAATTTATCAATGGAAATTTAAGGCTTGTCCTGAGTGTCATCCAGCGCTTTAACAACAGGGGAGAGCATGTTGATGACCTGTTCCAGGTGGGATGTATAGGTCTCATAAAAGCTATTGACAATTTTGATACATCCCATGGTGTTAAATTCTCAACATATGCAGTGCCTATGATTATAGGAGAAATCAGAAGATATTTAAGGGATAACAATTCAATAAGGGTAAGCAGATCCCTTCGTGATATTGCATATAAAGCTCTTCAAGCCAAGGAGAAGTTAACAAACAAAAACTCCAAGGAGCCTACTATTGGAGAAATTGCCAAAGAACTTGAAATGGAAAAGGAGGATGTGGTATTTGCACTGGATGCAATACAGGACCCTATTTCACTTTTCGAGTCGGTTTACCACGACGGCGGCGATGCCATATATGTGATGGACCAGGTAAGTGACGAAAAGAATACGGATGAGAACTGGCTTGAGAATATTGCATTGAATGAAGCAATCAGGAGGTTGAACGACAGGGAAAAGCTGATACTCAATATGAGGTTTTTCCAGGGCCGCACACAAATGGAAGTTGCAGATGAAATAGGTATTTCACAGGCACAGGTATCAAGGCTTGAAAAAACGGCTTTAATGCATATGAGAAAGTATATTTGAAAGTACGCTTGTTAGACTATTTTTATACTAAGGATACAATGAGTAACATATAATATAGTATGAATAGTTCCAGGCGGTGTTTTTATTGTATCGTGCTTCTGAATTAAAACAAAAGGAAGTAATTAATATATCCGACGGCAGGAGAATAGGTTTTGCCAGTGATGTTGAAATAAGCTTTGATGAGGGTACAATAGAAGCTCTTGTAATTCCTTCCGGGGGTAAAATGCTAGGATTTATAGGTAGAGACGACGAATTCATTATTCCATGGAATAGAATAAGAAAAATAGGCGAAGACATAATTCTTGTGGACCTGGATGAAAGGTTCATAAGAAAATATTTCGGTTGATAATATGAACAAAACCGTGAGCACTATGACTGGATAAAATTGAGAAGCCGGGGAATTAATCCCCGGTTTCCTTACGCGCATTTGAAAGGGAATATATAAGAAAAATATCTTTCATAAATAATTTTATATATAATATCACCATGATTCACATATTGAAAAATAAAGGTCAATTTCAGAGGCAGTTGGAGAAAGTCATAAAGGCTGGAGAGAAAATATAAAATAGGTTATAATTTATTTGGTGATAGTTGATGTAATTTAAGCATTTAAAAAGGCAGGACTTTATACATATGTTATCAAATACAATAATAATGCATAAATAATATGCTTAATTTAACAATGGAGGGTTTGAAAATATGACAAAAGTAGAAATAAAGGGTGAGGATTTTTATATCAATGGTAAAAAGACTTATTCTGAAATTGAAGGAAGTCAGCCTAAAGCACATGGATTACTTATGAATGCAAGATTCATACAAGGTGTTTTTGATGATAAAGCTCAGCCTGAAAGGTTCAATCGATTCGGGAAAGAATTTAATCCGGATAGGAATACTGATGATTTGGTCAAGGCGTTACCTCAATGGTATAAATATGGATTAAGGGCATTTACTGTGGGATTCCAGGGTGGAGGTACATGCTTTACCATCAAAAGCCAAACAATAGATAATAACCCTTTTGGAGAAGATGGAAGGCAGCTCGATTTGGCATATCAGCAGCGCATGGACAAACTTATTAGAGCTGCAGACAGGATAGGTATGGGTGTTATAGTCAGTTTTTTCTATCCCGGACAATTAAGAAGAATAAAAGATGGAAGATCTGTTGTCAATGCGGTTAAGACAGCCTGCCGTTTTTTGAAGGAAAAAGGATACACAAATGTCATTATTGAAGTATGCAATGAAATGGATGTGGATAAAGCACACACAATAATTCATAAAGAAGAAGGCATGGCTGTATTAATTGATATTGCAAGAGAAGAATCAGGAGGAATGCTGGTTGGCTGCAGTGGTGCGGGAGGATCAGTTTTTAAGGAAGTTGCCGAAGCATCTGATATTGTTTTGATTCATGGTAATGGCCTTAGCCGGCAGCAATTGTATAAAATGATTCAAAAAACAAGGGAATATGCACCAGGAAAGCCGATAGTATGCAATGAGGATTCGCAGGCAATCGGTCAGCTTAAGGTTTGTTATAATGAGCATGTTTCATGGGGCTATTACAACAATATGACAAAACAGGAGCCTCCTGTGGATTGGGGAATAACAAAAGGTGAAGATCAATTTTTTGCATACCGGATGGCTGAGGGGATAGGAATTAATATTCCGGACATACCTATGGAAGAGCAGTATTATCTGCAGGGACTGGAAAAAGCCATGACATATGAAAACAAGCGCTGGCTCCGGGTTGCAAGCCTGTATCCCGAATCAATAGACTATGTTGAATTTTATAAAAATGATGAACTGTTATATACATCATACGATGAACCCTTCAGCCTGAACTTTTATACAAACTGGCTCCAGGGTGAAATCATATGGGAGGATACGGACAGTTGGAAAGCAAAAATACATTTGATAAACGGAAAAATTATTGAAAAATAATCACAGTTTGGGGACACTTCTCAAAAATATGCCATGGCTATATGAATTAAAAGCTTCAACTGGATTTAAAATACTTGCAAAAATATTCCTTTTCATATAATATAATTATAAATTAGTTAAGGAGGGGTGCTTTAATGAAATGTCCGTATTGTGGATCGGATGGAGACAGGGTTATTGATTCAAGACCTACCGATGAAGGTACATCCATAAGAAGGAGAAGAGAATGTATAGGCTGTCAAAAAAGGTTCACTACTTATGAAAAAGTCGAATCAATTCCTTTTATGGTCATAAAAAAAGATAAAACAAGGCAGCCTTTTAACAAAGAAAAGCTTTTAAGCGGTGTAATGAGGGCATGTGAAAAGCGTCCGGTTTCAATCAGTGAGATGGAAAGGCTCATAGATGATGTAGAAGCTGAAATACAAAACTCTTTAAAAAGAGAGGTTACATCAAATGAAATAGGTGAAATAGTCATGCGGAAGCTTAAAAATATTGATGATGTGGCATATGTAAGATTTGCATCCGTCTACCGGCAGTTTAAGGATATAAATACATTTATGGATGAGCTTCATAAGCTTCTCGAGGAAAAAACAGCTTCCGGTAAATAAATTGAAAATAAGAATCTTTTTTTAAACAAATATTCATAGCAACACAAAATATCCATAATAAAGTTAACATAACTTAACCTTCTTGAATATATTATATAGTAAGTATAATGTCAAAGATATAGGAGGTTAATTTATGTCCAAAAAAATCAACATTTTTAGTAAAAATATTATGACAAGTAAAACATCACTGCAAAAAGCTATTGAAGCATATATGGAAGAGTATAAAGAAAAGTTGTCTTCCGGTGAACCCATACATGAAAATGGGAAAATTAAAAAACCTGAGCCAAATGAAGAAGATAGCGATAAAAAATGTGACGGCAAGAACCTTAAGCTGCTGGTGTATAATGTCAATGGCAACAGCAATGAAGTAGAGATGGTTCCAGGCAGTGTTTCCGTTTCAAAGGGCAGTTTATCAGATTTAAATAATGAACATGTGAATAAGATAATAAATGCCGTACGGAAACTGGAAGAAAAAAAGCCCGGTGGTATTTCCCGAATAAGCATACCAATATATATAATTAATATTAATAATATTCTTTCTAATGGTAACAAAAATAACGTTTCTGTTTAGTAATTGAAAGGACAGCTCACCTACATAACGGAAAGGGGGTGAGATGATGGCAACAGAAGATATGGTAAAGGATCTTGATAGCAGCAGCTTGCTGAAGATAATTGCTGTATTGATAGATTTAAGTTTCCAGAGGCAAAGAAATTATGTGCTTACAAATGGTAACAACAATGAAGTACAGGTGCCGATTGAAGAAGGATTCGGCAGTAATATCCAGGTTTAGCAGTGGTATTAAAAACCGGGGCGAAGTCCCCGGTTTCCTATTTTATGAAAAAACACATCTGCAATTATTACAGTAAAAGTGGAGGTATCGCGGTTGACCTGCACCTGCACAGTATTGATATTTTTAATTGGCTCACTGGAGGCAAGATAACTGAATACAGCGGTGTTATGTCAAAATCTGTCTTAAAGGAAAGACCGGATTTTTATGCTTCTTCTCAGTTTATGGTCTGCACCGATACCGGTGTAAGCGGCTATTTCAGGGTTGATTGGCATACTCCCGAGAAACACTGGACATGGGGAGACATATCAATTTATTTATAATCAACTTCATTACCGTCATTATCATATAAGATGATAGCAGGGTCTCTTAATTTGTCTGGTCTTTCCGGAAATTTTATAATCATTTCTTTTGAGTCGCTATCTATCACATGGTCAAACTCAATATCTTCTAATTTTATGTGTATTCTTTTTGTATTATTAAATATTTCATCATTCTTGAATATAATAATAACAAAATCTTCATTTTCCGTCCCAAAACATTTAAAAACAATCTTATCCCCAGTATTATTTGCTTTAAAACTATATCTGCTAATACTGTTTATGGAATTATCCTCCCTATTTCTATAACAATAGTCAACAACATATTGATTGTCATTCTCATAAAGTAATATTATATTTCCGTTAGAAACATAGCTTTCTAAAACATTGACATTTTTCTGCTCATCATTATCTCGAATATCTTTTTCTTTGACGGTATCTTGAATATATCCTTGTTCGATTGAATCAGCACTATTACAACCTGCTAATAAGAAGGGGAATACTGATATTAACAATACTGTAACTACCCTTAATATAAGAATATTTTTAACCGGTTTATTCATAATAACCTACTCCCTATTACATCCAGCATGCACTGCAGGCCTTGCTCACTTAAATGAATGATATCATGTCCTCGGCTTCTTAAGCAATCAACACTTCTTTTTGAAATACCCATATCAGCTAAAATCTCATCACATGCTCCTCTATTGTGCATATACTTGTTCACGTGTCAACCAGGCAGCATATTCCAGGCACTGCTTAATATCTCCTTCATTTAAATCAGGATATTCTTCTATTATTTCCATAACAGTCTTTCCATGTGCAACAAGGTTTACTACTAGTGATACAGGTATCCTCATACCTCTAACACATGCCTGTCCAGCCATTACTCCGTTATTAAAAGTGATCCTGTCAAAACCTATCATTTTTTTACTCCTTAATTGCAGTTTTCTAACTAAAGTATATCACAATTTCCAGTATATATTATAATAATTTAAAAAATAATCTCTCAAGCTCATTTTAATTCACTTGTTCAAAATCCATAACCCAAAATACCAACAATCTCTTTAATATGGTAATCAAATAAGATGTCCAATTATTTCTTCATTAATCATTGCAGCCTGTTCATGGTTAATTCCATGTCCTGTATCTTTTATTATTTTATAATCAAGATTTTTATTCTCAAGGATATCAGCAACTTCCTTGCTGTATGCCAATCTGTCCTTATCTCCTATAAGGAATAATGCCTTATCTTCGAGAATACCAATTTCCTTGTCATTGAATAGTTTTATTTTATGAAATCTCATAGCCATGCTGTTAAAATATTTCAATAAGTAATACCAGTGTTTCATTAATATTTCATTTTCAGTAAAAATATGTGAGTTTGTCCCGCAAAGCTTTTTAAGAAGTTTTATATACTTTTCTCGTGGTAAATGTAAAAGCCGGCATGCCGGAAATGATCCGGCTGCCGGCTTTATGCCCGCAAAAGGCTATACTATGTTTATGTCCAGCCTCACATTTTCACTGCCTGGAGAAAGCATTTTTGAAAGGGCTGTGCCGTCCTTTAAGCCGCTCCTGTAAAAGAACATCCTGGTTAAGGTCCTATGCCACAGGCAGGCATCGGAATACCTGCTTAATTCCAAAGCCATATCCTCAGGCAGCGCGCTTTTAAGCTTTTCATAGAGCTCATCCTTTCTTTTTTCACATTCAAAAGCTTCTGCGCTCTCGTCAAAAGCAAGGTCAAGCTGCCTTAGCCTGTCCACTTCGCATGATGCAATGAACCTTTCGAATCCCTTTACTTCTTTTTTGTTATCCATACCAATAGTCTCCCTTCAAAAATTTATTGAAGGAAAAAACTAAAAAAGGCATATGCGCAGGGTTTTAATATTCTACACATGTGCCTTTGATAAAGCCGTTGAAAAAACAGCAAAAATGCTTTATAATAACAGTCGGACTGGTTGTGGCGGCATTGCTGTTATGCGTGTAGCTATCTCCTACGCGTATAGTTCTCGTGTGGTGCAACACATGAGAACCACGATTGGTCCTTATTTAATTTTTCCCATAGCAAAATTATATCCAAAACGAGGAAAAAATGCAACTATATTTTGAAAATTAATGTGACAGGTAAATTATTAGCTTAACAGACCATTAGTGGCCTGTAACCCATGTTATTTAGAAAAATATGCTGCAAGTTGCCCGAAAGAATGCGTTACGAGCCATTTGGCGGCATCTTTATCCGGAGGGTTTCCGGTATATGTATTTTGCAGCCGCAGTTTTTAATGCGCTGTCGGTAGAATTCTTATACCTTTCGGTTAAATACCTGCGTCCAATACCATAACTGCCTAAATCAGTGTCCGAATATTCCACATATTTAAATTCCGGAAGCGCAAGCCTCGTAATTTTTATTTTTTCAAATCCGCAGTCCTTAAGAATGCCCATTATTTCTTCGGGGAGCATTCTGTTGTGATACAGGAGAGGGTTGCTTCTGGTCATCTTATAAATTCTGTCCTGTATCCCGTAATGATAGAGGAATGGCAGCTTACCATCAAAAAGATGAAGGTGGTCGCTGTGGTTTATAGTAACAATCATAAAACCGCCGGGACTTAATATCCGGTAGGCTTCTTTGAAAAACAGCTTCAAAACTTCCGGACGGTAATGCTCCAGCTGTCCGCCGCTCAGCAGCACATCCCTGGAGCTGTTGCCAAGGGATAATTTGTGGGGAGATGAATCAGTCAAATATTCTCCTCCCGTAATATCAAATATTTCCTGCAAATTTTTACAGCCGGAAATGGAGTCAAGTAATTTAAGCCTTTCTTCCGGTATATGTATTTTACCGGACAATTTATCCGCCATTTTTTTTGCCATTTCAATTGATTTCTCAATATGCCTTGCAAGTATACGGGCTCCTCTGGCCCTGGTATTAAGTACAGTACCTCCGCTGCCGGTGGTGATATAAAAAAGAAGTGATATATAAGGTGTCCAGCCTGCTTCATGCTCCCAGAGCCTTGCTTTTTCAAGAGATATTCCGCATACATCAGTCATATCACTTACCAGTCCCGGCCATTTCCTGTACATCTTGTATATATGGCTCTCCATGGTGCCAAATACATTCTGGGTAACATACCTGTAAAACCTTACACCCACAGGCATGCTGCCAAAAAGAAAAAGTCCCGTACCCTTAACTACAGCTTTTATCATAATAACCCCTCCGTATAATTGTCTATCAATGGCTGATACATCATTATTGCATGATTCTCAGTTACATATTCGTCATCCAGCAGTTGGTTGCTGCAGGAGTATATTTTCCGGTAAATCTTGTTATTCCTTATATACCCGCCCCAATACGTGCCGCTTATGTAGTGCTCTTTTTCATATACCTCATATTTATACGGCAGGGGCTTCGTTGTCCTCCATTCTCCGGCCAGCATATCTTCATCAATATACAATGCAAGCTGGTACGTAACATCACTGCCGTTAAATATCTGCAGGTCAATATAATTGTATACTACTGTTGCACCGCTTCCAAAGGGCTGGCTCCTTCCCGAATCGGGAAATACGTCATGGCTGTGCCTGTACCTTGAGGTAACTGTAAGCGGGGTATGCAGTGATATCCAGTATATCATATTGGAGAGCTGACAGATACCTCCTCCCGCACCGTAGGAAAAAGTACCGTCAAAATTCAGCACAAGCCCGTCTACATAACCTTTTCCATATGTAAGTTTTCCCACTGACTTCCAAAAGGAAAATGTTTCTCCGGGATTTAATATAAGGCCGTTAATCTTTTTTAATGCCAGGCTTAAATTAATAATTTTGTTATTCTGATATTTCATATCCACATTCTTAAGCTTTCTCAAAAGAAGGGTTTTATGGCTAAAAACAGTGTAAGGTAACCTTGTATGTTGAATTTTTTTTGCGTATTTTGTACCGCCAGAATACCATTTTAAATATGTCAGCAAAGTATAATACTTTTTTCCTATATAAAGCCTTAATCTAGACCTTTTTACCGGCTTTTTATGTATCTCCATAATCCTGGCTGACCTCTTTTTCATAAACAATAAATATAATTAATTAGACAAAAAAAATTAAAGCAGGTTCCAACTGATAGTTTATTCAACAATAAAAGTCCTCACAAAAGTATAACACATTTCCGGTTTGTATAATATATAAAATTTTACTAAAAATTTATTATTGCTTAAAAAAATCACATAAATTGGAAACTGTTTGACGCCTGTGTATGATTAATGTAAAATATTTAGTGCGATTCATAAATAAAAGAAATGGTATGAAGGGTGAGATAAAAAATGTCGGATTCAGTATTGAAACAAATTCTAGACAACAAAATTGTAGCTATTATAAGAGGAATTGATTCAGAGAGGATGCCGGATACCGTTGAAGCATTGCTGCAGGGCGGAATAAAGCTGCTTGAAGTTACCTTTAACCAGGAGAGTGAAGAGGCTGTTGCCGGGACTTTAAAATCTCTTGAATTAATTAAAGCACGCTATGGGGATAAGGTATGCCTCGGAGCAGGTACTGTAGTAACGATGGAGCAAGCAGAAAAAGCAGCGGCAGCCGGAGCCGAATATATAATATCTCCTAATACGGATGTAAATGTAATCAAGAAGACAAAAGAACTGGGCAAAATTTCAATACCCGGTGCTTTTACTCCGTCAGAAGCGGTAACTGCCTACAATGCGGGGGCAGATATTGTCAAGCTTTTCCCTGCCGGACTCCTGGGCACGGCATATATAAAAGCGTTTTCGGCTCCCCTTGGCCATATACCTGTAGTGGCTGTGGGAGGAGTAAATGTTGACAATGTTAATGAATTTATTAAAGCAGGGGCAAAAGGAGTAGGAGTAGGAGGTAACCTGGTAGACAAAAAAGCTATTTATGCAGGAGAGTACGATAAGATTACAAAGGCTGCGCAAGCTTACATACAACGGATTAAGGGGTAGTTTAAGATGTATAATGTATATTTTGATTCCGGAACGTCCAATACAAGGGCTTATTTAACTAAAGGATATGCGGTTATTGATTTCATAAAGAAAAACATAGGCTCAAAAGATTCTTCTATTACCGGCAGCAATCTGGTACTCATAAAAGGTTTAAAAGAGCTCTACGATGAGCTGTTAGGGAAAAACGGCTTAAAAGACGTTGATATCAAGGAAATATATGCATCGGGTTTGATTACCAGCCCGTTTGGGATTAAAGAAGTACCCCATATAACTACACCTGTTTCACTGGAAAAGCTTTACCGGAAGATTTATTTACACTACGAAAAAGCGTATTTTAATAGGAATATCCATCTTATAAGAGGTGTTAAGACAATAGCCGAGGATTTCAAGGCAGACAAATATAATATCCACATGGTTAATAATATGCGAGGGGAAGAGATAGAAATATTCGGCATACTCTCAGGTATTTCCCATGAGCTGAGGCAAAGCAATATTGCAATCTTTCTTCCCGGCTCCCATACCCACATCGCTTTTATTCAAAAAGGTGTATTGTGCGATATGGTCTCTAATTTTTCAGGGGAGCTTTACCATGCCGTATCTACGGCAACCATATTATCGGGCTCTTTAAAGGGTGATAATGATAAGCTGGACGAGGAGATGGTTCTGCGCGGATTCAATCACTTAAAGGAATACGGGCTTAACAGGGCCCTTTATATAGCTCATGCGACTAAGATATTTGATGCCTGCCGTACGGCAGAGCGAAAGTCGTATATTGAAGGGGTAATTAACGGAGGCGTAGTGCTGGCGTTTGATTATGCATTAAAAAATAACTGGCCTGAATTGGATAAGGTACTAATTGCAGGCGGCGGTATTGTCGGCAGGGTATATCAAACTATTTTAAACCAGCTGGACAAGGATATAGAAGCAGTAATGATTAGCCCTCCAGGAAGTCAAAGCTTCGCAGTTAAAGGTTTTATGGAAATATTGAAAATACACGGCAATTTAAAATAATAATCAAAAAGAAAAGGGTGGTTTGACATGTCAAAGTCAGTGCTGGTTACTTCAAGGTCTTTTGGAAAAGTATGTGAGGGGCCCGTTAATTTATTAAATCAAAATGGTTTTGCGGTGGATTTCCTGGATTATAAAGAGGAGGAATTTGCAAGCAGGATAGCAAATTATGACGCATTAATAATAGGTGCCCACGATTTTTCCGTACAAACAATGCATAAGGCAAAGAAGCTTAAAATTATATGCAAACATGGTACAGGATTGGACAATATAAACCTTGAAGCGGCTAAAAGCTTAAACATCCGTGTTACCAATGCACCTGCGGCAAATTCAAATGCAGTAGCGGATTTAGCATTTGGTTTGATGCTGGATATAGCAAGAAAAATATCCTACGGCGCTAAAAGAGTCAAGGAAGGATACTGGGAAAGGCTTATTGGAACCGATGTTTGCTTTAAGACATTAGGGCTGATAGGTTTTGGCGCTATAGCAAAAAATGTGGCAAAAAGAGCACAGGGTTTTGGGATGAAGGTATTGGCTTTTGATCCTTATATAGAAAAGGCAGCGAAGGAATATTCTTATGTTGAGCTTACGTCCTTTGAAGAAATATTGAAGCAGGCAGATTTTTTGTCTTTTCATATACCGCTGAATAATAAAACCAGGAACCTTGTTGATAAGGAGCAATTAGCTTTGATGAAGAAAGGCAGCTTTATTATTAATACCTCAAGAGGAGGCATTGTGAATGAACAGGCCCTTTATCAAGCATTAAAAGACGGGCACCTGGCAGGAGCAGGCCTTGATGTAACAGAAAAAGAGCCGCCTTCCGGCAGCCCCCTTTTGACACTCGACAATGTTAGTGTTGTTCCCCATATCGCCTCTTATTCAAAAGAAGCGCTAAATAAGATCAGTGAAGTTTGCGCGAAAAATGTTGTTAACATATTTAAAAATGAGCCGCTGGAAAATTTGATTGTCTGATTTAAAGCTTAAATTATGGAAGTGTTATTATTAAAATAAAGGAAGGTAAAGAAGATATGCCTGGAATTATCCTGAAAGCTAAAAAGGCTGCCGGTATAGATGATGAAGAGCTGCGGCAGGTCTTGAAAAAGTCCGTTGAGCAAAAAGGCACACTGAAAAAAGTTTTGCTAATTCCCCCTGATATTACCAGAAGCCATTCAGGAGCAGGGAAAATAACCGCCATGTATTATAATATGCTAAGGAAAAGCTGCAAGGTTGATATTATGCCGGCTATAGGTATGCATATGCCCATGGATGAGCAGGAGCTTACGGCTTTTTTTGGGGATAGTATTCCAAAAGAATGCTTTTTGGTGCACAATTTTAGACAGGATGTTGAGAAAATTGGAGAAGTTCCCGGTAAATATATTAAGGAAATATCGGAAGGAATTATGGATGAACCTATTGATGTAGAAGTGAACAGGCGATTGCTGGATAAAAGCTACGACTTGATTATTTCCATGGGGCAGGTTGTACCCCATGTCATTGTCGGTATGTCCAACTACAGTAAAAATATTTTTGTGGGCTGCGGCGGAAAGAATATGATTGACAAGACCCATATGCTGGGTGCATTTTATGGGATGGAAAGGATTATGGGAAGAGATAATACGCCGGTGCGTAAAGTCTATGACTATGCGGAACAAAACTTTTTAAAGGAAATACCAATTATGTATGTGCTTACCGTTACAACCACAGACAAAGAGGATATACATATACAGGGTGTCTTTATAGGAAGGGATAGGGACTTATATGAACATGCAGTAGTGTTGAGCCAGGAAAAAAACATATGTTTTGTAGACAAGCCCGTTAAAAAGGTTGTTGCCTGCCTTGACGCAGAGGAATTTAAAACCGTTTGGGTAGGGAATAAAGCTATTTACAGGACACGCATGGCAATTGCAGACGGAGGAGAACTGATTGTTTTAGCACCGGGTGTCAGACAGTTTGGTGAAAACAAAGAAAGTGACGTATTGATAAGGAAACATGGATTTGCAGGGAGAGAAAAGGTACTGGAGTTATTTGAAGAAGATAGGGAGTTGAAGGCGAACCAGTCTATTACCGCTCACCTTGTCCATGGTTCTTCGGACGGAAGATTCAAGGTAACCTATGCAGTGGATAAATTAACAAAAGAAGAAATAGAAGAAGTGGGGTTTAATTACATGCCGCTAAAAGACGCAGTTGAGAAATATGACCCTGAAGTATTGAAAGAAGGCTTCAATGTACTGGAAGATGGGGAAGAGGTTTTCTTTGTTGGAAAGCCCGCATTGGGTTTGTGGACGGATAGAAATAAATTTTGCTGTGGTGAAAAAACAATTCTGTGATATACGCGTTTTAAAAAAAGACATAAGTAAATTATATTGGAAGTGCAAATTCTTGTAGTACTATAAATAGGGAAGCTTAAGCTTATTTTCCGCTTTTTTGTTGAAAAATGCCAAAAACAGATGTATAATGTTGGTAATGTTCAAATTTAATTACATTGCTTGCATTAGGAGGACGATTATGCTTTCAAAGGT